>JAXDNH010000043.1:0-11429 GCA_034669525.1 Methylobacteriaceae bacterium
GCGCCTCGCTGATCGGCTAGGAATTTCCAGAACATGGCATCTCCCGTCGACGTATTGTCACGCTCATGCGTGGAAAATCCCTTAAGCCGATCGTACACACTTCGAGAAGGGGTCCGCCAGACGCCCGGCCATGGCGGGCGGCGGTTTGCCTCTCACTATCCGGCCCCTTATGTACCGTGGCGGCCGCATCGGGCGGTCCCTCATCGGCGCGCGAGCTTCCGAACGGGCAGAAGAAACGCGGAAGAAGTGGATGGCGCGCGACGTCGTTGACAGTACGGCGATTGAAACACGCGACGATCTCGTCACCTGGATCGAGAAGGGGTGCAAGGAGCGGAGCAGTTTTCGGCTCGGCACCGAACACGAAAAGGTGCCGTTTTATCGAGACGATACCGCCCCGGTGCCCTATGAACGGCCTGCCTCGCGGCAGGGCGGAATCCGCGATCTGCTTGAAGGCTTGCACGCGCGGTTGCGATGGGAGCCGATCTCCGATGGCACGGCGCTGATCGGACTTGCCGCGCCGGAGATGGGCGCGGCGATCTCACTTGAGCCCGGCGGACAATTTGAACTCTCCGGCGCGCCTCTCGAAAGCGTGCACGAGATCGCAGGAGAATTCGACGCGCATATCGCGGCCGTGCATGCCGTCGCTCAACCGCTGGATATTGAATTTCTGAGCCTTGGCATGCAGCCGAAATGGCCGCGTGCGGCCATTCCGATCATGCCAAAACAGCGCTACGCGATCATGGCGCGCTACATGCCGAAGGTCGGCACGCTCGGTCTCGACATGATGTTTCGCACCGCGACGGTGCAGGTAAACTTGGACTACGAGTCCGAAACGGACATGGTCAAAAAGCTGCGCGTCGGCCTGGCGCTGCAGCCGATCGTCACCGCGATGTTCGCCAACTCACCTTTTGCTGATGGAATAGCGAACGGCTTTCTGTCGATGCGCGCGGAAATTTGGCGGGACACCGACGGCGCGCGTACCGGTATGCTGCCGTTTGCGTTCGACGATGGAATGAGCTTCGAGCGCTATGTCGATTATGCGCTCGATGTACCGATGTATTTCGTCAAGCGCGGCGAGCATTACCACGACGTGAGCGGCGCGCGTTTCCGCGACTTGCTCACCGGCAAACTCGCGCAGCTGCCGGGCGAGCGCGCAACGATGTCGGATTGGGCAAATCATCTTTCCACGATTTTTCCCGAGGTTCGCCTGAAGCGCTTTCTCGAAATGCGCGGCGCCGATATGGGGGGGCGCGATCATGTCGTCGCACTTCCGGCGTTGTGGGCAGGATTGCTCTACGATGAAACCGCCCTCGATGGAGCATGGCAGCTGGTGAAGAGCTGGAGCGAGCAGCAACGGTCTGCGCTGCGTGCCGACGTGCCGCGTCTCGCGCTGAAAGCCGAAGTCGCCGGACGCAAGGTCAGGGATGTTGCGAGCGACGTACTCGCCCTTGCCCGAGGCGGTCTCGCGCGGCGCCCTTATCTTGACGTGTCAGGCAGGGACGAAACGACTTATCTCGATTATCTCGACGAGATTGTAGGTGAGAACCGCACGTCGGCGGAATATTGGCTTCGGCGGTATAAAGAAGTGTGGAAAGAAAATATCGATCCGGTATTCGAAGAGGCGCGGCTTTAGATTCAGCGCGCGAAAAGGTCTCGCGCACCCGGCAATTCGCGCACGCGCAGATGACTGCGCGAGTCGCCGGACGCGTCAAAACCGGGATCAGGTGCAGTGGGTGTCGAGTTCAATGCCGCAGGCCGCGTGCCGTCGGAATCTGACCTGCCGAAGCCGTTGCGCAATCCATTGCCGGCGCCGATTTCAACGCGGATGTGGCCGCCAATCCGCGCACATGTGTCGGTGCCTTCGATCTCGACGAAATCCGATCCGTAGATCGAGCATCGGTTGATCTTATGTTCTCCGTTCCCGCGATTCCCTTGAGCGAACGCGACGCTTGACGAGCCGACGATCAGCGCGCACGCGGTTAGAGTTGAAGTCAGACGGCAGTCGAGTGCCATGTCGCGGCGCCACCCTGTTCTTGTATTTACCAGCCTGCGACAGCCCGGCTGATTCAGCGTCATGATGCATCGAGGATCATGGCGACATCGTGGTTCGCGGCTGCTCAGTGTTCCAGTCCCCGAGAACGGCCTGCAGGAGTGCCAATCCGGCAACAGCCGCCGTATCGGCGCGCAGGATGCGGGGTCCGAGGGAGATCGGCAGGACATTTGGTGCGGCAATAAGCGCCGCGCGCTCCGAAGGATCGAAGCCGCCTTCCGGTCCGATCAGCAAGGCGAATACGGGGGGATCATGCTGCCTCCTGGCATGTTGCAGCGCAGTGACCGGATTACCGACATCGGCTTCCTCATCGCAGAAGATGAGCAAGCGCTCTGGCGCGCGCTCTGCGAGATATGCCGAAAGACTAGTTTCGGGGACAATCTCCGGCACTGCGAGAATCCCGCATTGTTCGGCGGCTTCGATCGCGTTCGCATGCATACGTGACAGATTGATGCGGGAAACCTGCGTTCGCTTCGTCAGCACGGGGACAAGGCGGCGCGCACCCATTTCCACCGCCTTCTGAACCATGTAGTCGAGCCGCGCATGCTTCAGCGGCGCGAAGCAATAGTCGATATCGGGACCTCTTTCCTGCACGCGCGTTCGCTGCAGCATTGCGAGGTCCGCGCTTCGCTTCGAAGTGTTTGTGAGTTCCGTGAGCCATTCCCCATCGCGGCCGTTAAAGACCAGAAGCTGATCCCCTTCTCTCATCCGCAGTACCGAGAGGAGGTAATTCGCCTGGGTCTGATTCAATTGAAAGCGATGTCCCGGCGCGAGTCGTTCCTCGACGAAAAGGCGTTGCGCAGAGAAATCATATCGCGGCACAAAACACCCGATGCATGAGGTTTCGGAGCGCGGGAAGCGATCGGCGCCCTTTGGTGCTTGATAGCGCGTTGAGCTTGCAGGGGAAAACCGCGTCATGAAGCTGCCGCTTTCCCCCGCCATCCAGTCCGGCGGATTATCGAGTAGCGCTATTTCCGCCTAAGGCAGCCCCATGCAGATGCTCCGCCCCGTTGCCCGCTTCGCAATCCCAGTCCTGCTGCTCGGATTCGGCCTTCCCATTCTCGCCGTGCCGGCGCGGGCCGATTGTAACGAGGATCTCGGCAAGTTGATGCAGCGCCGCGAGGCGATCATCCAGGAACTGAACGCCGCCGCCAAGGCCACCCAGGGCAAGCTCGATCCGACGGGCGCCTGTCCCAAGTTGCGCAAGCTTTCCGGGTTGGAGAGCGAGCTCATCGCCTACATGACGAAGAACAAGGAATGGTGCGCCATTCCGGACAATGCGATCGAAAACGCGGGCGCCGGCCACACCAAGACGGCGCAGACGGCCAACCAGGCCTGCACCATCGCCGCGCAGATCAAGAAAGCGCAGGAGCAGCAGGCGAACGGCGGCGCGGGCCCGACGAAACTTCCCGCCGGACCGCTGTGACCCCGCCCGCCAACGGGGCGGGCATAGAGAAAACGACCGCAACGGAGCCACTGCCGGATGCGCGCACAGATCATCCGATCTGGCGCTTCGCTCCGGCGGGAGCACGGCCCTACATCCAGCTCGCCCGGCTGGACCGGCCGATTGGCTGGTGGCTTCTCCTCCTGCCCTGCTGGTGGTCGAGCGCGCTCGCGACCTCCTCGCTCGGGCAAGCGCCAAATGCGCTGCACCTCATCTTGCTGCTCATTGGTGCGGTCGCAATGCGTGGGGCGGGCGCGACCTACAACGACCTCGTCGACCGCGACATCGACGCCCGTGTCGAGCGCACGCGGAACCGCCCGCTTGCCTCGGGAAAGTTGCGACCGCGCCAAGCAGTGACGTTCCTCGTTCTGGAAGGCCTGATCGGCCTCGCGGTGCTCCTCTCGTTCAACTGGTTCGCAGTGGCGACCGGCTTCGCCTCCCTCATCTTCGTGGCGATCTATCCCTACATGAAGCGGATCACGTCGTGGCCGCAGGCGGTGCTCGGCCTCGCCTTCGCCTGGGGCGGGCTCATGGGCTGGGCGGCGATCATGGGGAGCCTCGCCTGGCCGGCATTCCTCATCTATGCGGCGGCGATTCTGTGGACGATGGGCTACGACACGATCTACGCCCTGCAGGACATCCGCGACGATTCCATCATCGGCGTCCGCTCGACGGCGCGCCTCTTCGGCGCCAGCGTGCGCCCGGCCGTCGGTGTTCTCTTCGCCGGCGCGGTGCTTCTCGCCGAAGCCGCACTGCTAACAGCAAACGTCGGGCTGCTCTCGCAGATCGGGCTTCTCGCCTTTGCCGCGCACCTGACCTGGCAGGTGCGTACGATCGACCCCGAGGATCAGCAGAAGGCGCTGATGCTGTTCCGGTCGAACCGCGATGCCGGCCTGTTACTCTTCGCGGGTATCGCTCTCGACGGCTTCATCAGGCAACTCGCGTGAGACGCGGAACATAAGCGTCGCGTTTGCATTGTTTGCACGAACGACGCGGCGCGCGGCTTCGGAGAGTTCACATGCTCAAATGGGCACTGTTCTTCTTCATCATCTCAATCGTTGCGGCAGCCTTCGGCTTCACCGGCATCTCTGAAGCGACCGCCGGGATCGCCAAGATCCTGTTCTTCATCTTCCTCATTGTTTTCGTCGTCCTGCTCGTGCTCGGCATCATGGCAGGCGAAGCGTTGTTCAGGTAGCGCGCCTCATCTACTCGTAGCAGATGATCTCACGCTCATCGCGGTAGGCGGTCGCGAGCCGCTGGAGCGTGCCCATCTTCCGGCGCCGTGCAAACCGCGTGCGGCGCCGGGCGACCAGCGATCCGCGTCGCCGCGGCCCCGGCAAGACCTTCCCATCCTCGGACGATTGGGGGCCACCCGGCATCGCTTGGAAAAGCCGCGGCAACGACAGGGATTGCGCCCAGGCATTCCATTCGGCGGCGAGTTCCGCCGCATCCCCGCCTTCGCAGAGCTCAATCGAGAGATCGGGATCGCGGTGTATCAGCTCGACCTTGTGAACGGCCTCGCCAGCGCCTCCTTCGGTTAGCGACAGCGCCACGCCCCGGTAGGACGCGAGCGGCACCCGCACCCGCATGGCAATCCCCGCGAACCGGCGCGCGATCACGACCGACTGGCCGCTAAAGGCAATCTCGCGCCGGTGATCGTCAGAGCGTGCGTCGGTTCGCGTAAGAGGCGTCTCTTGGGCACTTGCAAACGGCATGAAAGGTCTCGCGGATTGAGGCTTTGAACCCTCGAAACCTACCCCCCGAGGGCCGCCGCAAATGCCTAATGCGGCTGGTGAACAGGTCGTAAAATCAGCGATTTGGGCCGCTTTCCCGGTGCATAAGAAACATCGGTTTTCCGCAATCCGCGCAATTTGACCGATTCCCTTCGCGGCCGGGTCTTAACTGAGGCAAGGCGCTTGCATGGGCGAAGCCGCTTCTCTACCTCTCGGCCCAGACCCGGAGCGCAATGGACCTGCAGACTGACATCGATGCCGAGGCGCTGCTCGAACCGCTGACCGAGGCTGCGCGCGAGGCGGGCGAGATTGCGCTCCGCTACTTTCGCCATGGCGAGCGGACGCATGCCAATGTCGAGCACAAGGCCGGCGGCTCGCCGGTGACCGAGGCCGACCTTCTGGTCGACCGTTTCCTGGAAAAACGTCTGCGCGAGATCGTGCCCGACGCCGCATGGCTCTCCGAGGAGATCGCCGACTCGCCCGCGCGACTGCGTGAAAAGCTCGTGCTGATCGTTGATCCGATCGACGGCACACGCGGCTTCTCCAAGGGCGACCCGCAATGGGCGGTTTCGATCGGCTTGGCGCATGATGGGCGACCGATCGCCGGCATCGTGCATGCGCCCGCCCTTGAGGAAACCTATACCGCTGCACGAGGCTCTGGCGCGAGGCTCAATGGCGAAGCGATAAAGGTTTCGGAGCGGGCTTCGCTGCACGGGGCGACGCTCTCCGGTCCGCAGGGCTTTGTCGCAAGCGTGCGCGATGCCGGCGCCGATATCGTGCCGTTTCCAAAGATGCCTTCACTCGCGATGCGGCTCGTGCGCATCGCGTCCGGCCGCATCGATGCGGGGCTCGTCGGCGACAAGTCCTACGATTGGGATATTGCGGCCGCCGATCTCATCCTCAACGAAGCCGGCGGGCGCCTGACCGATCTCGACGGCAACAAGCCTCGATATAATTGCGAGATTCCACGGCACGCGGCGCTTGTCGCTGCGCCGGCCGGGTTCCATGCAGAACTCATCAACGCAGCGCGCCGCGCCAAAGGCTCGCCGGCGCGATGATCTCATTCCTGTGAGGGCCGGCAATGAGCGTCACCGAAACAAAGTCGCCGCAGCTTCTGCATCTCGTGTTCGGTGGCGAACTCGACGACATCAACGGCATGCACTTTCGCGATCTCTCACAAATCGACGTCGTCGGCATCTATCCCAGCTTCGGCGAGGCAAGAGCCGCGTGGAAAGCCAAGGCGCAAGCAACGGTCGACAATGCGCAGGTGCGCTATTT
Source organism: Methylobacteriaceae bacterium (assembly GCA_034669525.1). Taxonomy (GTDB): domain Bacteria; phylum Pseudomonadota; class Alphaproteobacteria; order Rhizobiales; family Beijerinckiaceae; genus JAFASC01. The sequence continues at coordinate 6,506 of JAXDNH010000043.1, forward strand.
CGTCGTGCATCTTCACCGGCTGCTTGAACCATCCGAGACCTGATGAAGCGCTCCATCGCGCTTCTATTCTATTCCGCCCTCACGTCCGCTTGCCGGCCGCTCGTCCCGCTGTTTCTGCGCACGCGAATTCTGCGCGGAAGAGAGGACGCAGCGCGCATCGATGAACGACTCGGCTTCGCCACGCAGGCCCGGCCGCACGGACAGATGGTGTGGATGCACGGCGCAAGCATCGGCGAATGCCTGTCCCTCCTGCCATGCATGGAAGAATTCATCGCCCGCGGCTTCCAGCTGATCGTGACGAGCGGCTCGCTCGGCTCGGCGCGCGTGCTTTCGGAGCGGTTGCCCGCGGGCGCTATCCACCAGTTCTTTCCGCTCGATATTTATCGCTATGCGCTTCGTTTTCTCGTTCATTGGCGGCCGGAGATCGTGCTTGTCGCCGAATCGGAGATTTGGCCGAATATGTTTCGCGCGATCACGAAGCGGAATGTTCCCCTGATTTCAGTGAGTGCGCGCCTTTCGGAGCAATCGGCTATGCGCTGGAGCAAGGCGCCGAAAGCAGCGGCAGAAGTTTTCGGCATGATCGGCCTATGCCTTGCGCAAACGAGCGGCGATGCCGAGCGGTTCAATAAACTGGGCACTCGGGAGGTGCGTGTCGCCGGCAACCTGAAATTCGACGCGAAAGCGCCGCCCGCCGACCCCGTCCAACTCTCGGACTTGTCGCGCCGCATAGGCGCGCGGCCCGTCTGGGCGGCGGTCTCCACGCACCGCGGCGAAGAGGAAATCATTGCAGACGCGCATATTACCCTTCGCGCGCGGTTTCCCACTCTCCTGACGATCATCGCGCCGCGTCACCCGCAGCGTGGTGACGCCGTTGCGGGAATGCTGGCAGGCAAGCGCTTGCGTGTTGCACGCCGCTCGAGACAGGAAATCCTCACGAACGACTCTGAAATTTACTTCGTCGACAGCTTCGGAGAGGCGGGTCTGATTTATCGGCTTTCTATGCTTGCTTTCGTCGGCCGGTCGCTTGTTGCAAAAGGCGGTCAAAATCCGATTGAGGCGGCAAAACTCAATTGCGCCATTCTGCATGGACCGCATGTCGGCAATTTCCGCGAGGTCTATGCGGCGCTCGCTGCAGGTGAGGGCGCGTTTGTCGTCGAGGACGGCAAGGCGCTGAGCGAAAGTGTCAGCTGGCTTCTCTCGGATGCACAAGCGCTCCGCCGCACCGCGCGCAATGCGGCTCATATGGCCGAGGAGCATAGCGGCGCGACGGCGCGTGTCATGCAAGCGATCGACCCGTACCTCGCGAAGCACGCGTGATCGGCTGGCGCACGCCGGATTTTTGGTGGGAGTCGCGCCCGACGTTCCCTGCACGGCTGCTGAAGCCGCTCGGCGACACCTATGGCGCGGAGACCGCCGGCCGCATGCGCCGGCGCGGCGTGGCGTTCGAAATACCGGTGATTACCGTCGGCGCGTTTGCACTGGGCGGCCCCGGCAAGACACCGGCGGTTGAAGCTCTCGTTGGCCTGCTCATCGCTGTCGGCGAACGACCCGCAATCCTGTCGCGCGGCTACGGCAGTGCCGCGGCAAAGCAGCGTGCGCCGACATTCGTCAACGTTTCCAAGCACAGCGCGCGCGATGTCGGCGACGAGCCGCTGCTTCTTACCCGCACAGCCCCGGTCATTGTTGGGACTGATCGCGTTGAGGCCGGCTGGCTTGCCCGCCGCGCCATGAACCCAAGCGTGCTCGTGCTGGACGATGGTCTGCAAAGCCGGCAGATCGAGCCTGATCTGGCGATTGCTGTCGTTGATGGCGAAGCCGGCATCGGCAACGGGCTCTGCGCGCCCGCCGGGCCGCTGCGCGCGCCGATGGCGGCACAAATTCGGCATGTCGATGCGGTGGTGGTCGTCGGGCCGGGAGAGCGCGGCGCGGAAATTGCGCGGCTTGCGATGAATTCTCGCAAACGCGTTTTAACTGCTCGTTTGATTCCCAGATCGGGAGAGGCTGAACGTTTCGCCGGCAAACCGGTCGTTGCTTTCGCCGGGATCGGCCGGCCGCAGAAATTCTTTGCAATGCTGCAGCAGATGGGCGCGGATCTACGCGTGCGGCATTCGTTTGCAGATCATCACATGTACACGCGAAGCGAACTGGCGAAATTACAGGCGTCGGCGCACCGTTATGGCGCTCATCTCGTTACGACCGAGAAGGATCTTGCGAGATTGCAAATACAACCCCCTCATCCTGAGGAGGTGTCTGATCTCGGATGTCTCCGAGATCAGTATGCTTCTTCAAAGTCGGGAACACCCGACTTTGATAGGACCGTCTCGAAGACCAGGCAGACGCACTCGCCTTTGCCAGCGTTCGAGACGCGCTCCGGAGGAGCGCTCCTCAGGGTGAGCGGGGAAATAGACGCAGTCGGTGTAGAACTCGTCTTCGATGATGCTGAAGCTATCGACAGCCTGCTTCTTTCTGCGACGCAGTCAAAGGCGGGAGCATGATCATTTCACGTCCGTCATCCCGAGCGAAGCCATGCTATCCGGTGAGCCATTAGTATAGTGGATTGCTTCGTCGACTTCGCCTTTTCGCGATGAGGGCAGCCCGATCGGCCTAAAGCTTGATCCCGAGCCGGGCGAGCTTCGCCGCGGGACTAGCATACGCCTCCTGGCGCTCGACGTTCCAGTATTTCAGCTCTTCGAGAGGAATCGGCTGCCGCGTCACCGCGCAGCGCACATAGGCACCCGGCCGGTGCACTTTAAAGTCGCCGTCAAGATATTCGACTTCCGCCTCTCCGGCATCGTAGGGGCGGCGTTCGTAGCGGTTCATGCGTCCTATCGTCCGATGAATAGCCGTGCCGCGAGAAGCCGCGGCAGACCGGCAGCATGGATTTTCTGCGCGGCGCGCTCGACGTCATAATCGACACGCACATAGGTGAGAGTCTTGTCCGTGTCATCATAGAGCGCATAGGCGGCGTTGGGATTTTCATCGCGCGGCTGGCCGACCGAGCCGAGCACGGCGAGGGACTTGGCGGAGGTGTCGAACACAATTGGCTCATTCGCGCGCGGGACGGCACCTATGGTCGTCCCATCACCCGTGCGCCGGTAGAATTGCGGGACGTGAACGTGGCCGCAGATCGTCACCGGCTTGTCGGTAGCTTGCATGGATTGTCCGGCGGTTTCCTCATCGGTGACATAGATCCAATCCGCCGGCGCGCTCGCCTCGGAGTGAACGAAGAGCACCTGCTCCTCTTCAATGTAGAACGCTAACCGCTCGAGAAAAGTCTTTTGCAGATCGTCGAGCTCGTCGCGCGTCCAGTCGATAGCGGCGCGCGCATATTGGTTCATATTGTCTTCTTCACTGAGCACCGCCGCGTCGTGATTGCCAAGAATGGCGAAGGCACCGCGCTCGCAATATTCCGCAACAGTATCGACGACATAGCCGGGATCAGCGCCGTAGCCGACAAGATCGCCCAGGAAACCGAAGCGATCGGTGCCACGGCGATGGGCATGCTCGAGGCACGCGTCCAGCGCTTCGCGGTTGCCGTGAATGTCCGCAAAAAGCGCCAGACGCATGGATCAGAACAGATTGCCCTGACGCGTTGCGAGCCCGGATTGGGCTGCACGCCGTGGCGCCGGGCGCAAGCGTCCCGGCGCTTCGCCCGCGACGGCTGGCATGTAGCCATCGGCGAATTGCAGGCTGAGGCGATCGCCGGGTTCGAGCTCGGTGACGCGGCGCAAAGGCCGGCCGCCGGCATCGCGCACCAGCGCGAAGCCGCGCGCGAGGACTTGGCGGTAGCCGAGGGTGCCGAGCAATTGTGCGAGCCTCGCAAGCCTGTCGCGGCGCCGCTCGTCGGAGGTCTTCTGTGCGCGGAGCATGCGCGTTTGCAGGGTGACGACGCGCTCGCGGTTCACGTCGAGCGCGCCTTGCGTGCGCGTGCCGAGGCGCTGCGACAAGGAGCCGAGCCGCGCGCGATCGTTGGCATTGCGCTGGGCAGCAAAGCGCAGTGCCGCGCCGTAAGCGCCGACGAGCCGCTTTGCGGCGCCGTCGAGCCGGCCGCGCGCCGCCGCGAATTCCGCTTGCGGCGAATGCCGCGCCAGCAGATGCGCGGCCTTGCTGATGCGCAGGCGCCGCTCGTTGAGGCTCGCACTTACGCGCGAGGCGAGCCGCTGCCCGGCCGCGTCGAGCCGCTGCTGCGGTACGGCCAGCACATTCTCGCCACTCGGCAGCGCCCGCAACAGGGCCCGCAAATCCCCGCGGCGGCGCTCGATGGTCCGGCGGCTCGCGCCGAAGAGCCGGGCGCCGACATTGCCTAGCCCTTCCATGAGCTCGGCGCGTACAGGCACGCATTTTTCAGCAGCGCCGGTGGGCGTCGGCGCGCGGAGATCGGCGACAAAGTCGATCAGGGTCGTGTCGGTCTCGTGGCCAATGGCGGAGATGAGCGGGATCTGCCCGTCCGCGACAGCGCGGACGACAAGCTCTTCGCTGAAGCCGAGAAGGTCTTCGAGCGAGCCGCCGCCGCGCGCGACAATGAGCACGTCGGGGCGCGGGAAGCCGGTCTCAAGGGCATTGAAGCCGCGGATCGCGGCACTGACTTCGGCCGCAGAGGTCTCACCCTGCACCCGCACCGGCCAGACGATCACGCGGCGTGGAAAGCGATCGCGGATGCGATGGACGATGTCGCGAATGACCGCGCCGGTCGGCGAGGTCACGACGCCGATCACCGCTGGCAGGTAGGGGATCGGCCGCTTGCGCGCGGCATCGAACAGGCCGTCCGCCGCCAGCCGCCGCCGGCGCTCATCTAAGAGCGCCATCAGCGCGCCGATGCCGGCGGGCTCGATCGCGTCGATGACGATCTGGTAGGAGGACTTGCCCGGGAAGGTCGTCACCCGCCCGGTGGCGATGATTTCCAGCCCCTCTTCCGGCTTGGTCT
>JAXDNH010000044.1:0-6451 GCA_034669525.1 Methylobacteriaceae bacterium
AGCGGCCGCCCGCGTCGGGGCCCTTCGAGGATCGCGGCGGGATCATCGGCCCGGCGGCCCTCGGAGAAGAAAAACCTGTGGAATTGCCGGATTGCTGAGAGTTGCCGCGCCGCGGAAGAGGCAGCGAGACCCTGCTTTGCGAGGCCGGCGAGATAGGCGCGGATCGTCTCCGTATCCGCACTCAGCGGCGAGGCGCCCTTCGCAGCCAGCCAGCTGATGTAAGAGAGTAGATCGCGCCGATACGCATCGATCGTGTTCTTGGCAGCGCCCCGCTCCGACACAAGCATGTCGAGGAAGAGATCGACGAGCCCATGATCCCGGCCTCCCGCCTGCATGGTTATTTGTTGAGCTTGTTTGCCGGCAGGGTCTGCGTCATTTCGCGCGGCTGCGGCTCGACGAAGGTGACGAGCGCGATCATCCCACCATAAACAAGTCCGGCGAGGATGGCGACGATCACAAGGAAGCGTATAAGACTCGGCAAGGATCACCGCGGAGCTGGAGCTGCAATCTACTACCGCAAGCTTAACCGATTACAACAAATCTTAAGCTGCTTATAGGCTCCGCAACATCTTGGCCGGTTCTACGCCAAGCACCCGCCATGTGCCGATCAGACCGAGAAGGAGCGCGAAAATCAGGGCGAGCGACGCTGCCGCCAGCGATTGGCCCCAGACCCAGGCGAAGTCGAAGTTCATGATGCGCGTGACGATCACGTAAGCCGCAGCCGCGCCCGCGATCAGCCCGAAGAGTGCGGCAACGGCGCCGAGTACCGTGTATTCGACCAGCATCGCCACGAGCAGGCGGCGGCGGGTCGCGCCTAGGGTCTTGAGCACCACGGCATCGTAAGCTCGCGCACGTTGGCCCGCCGCAATGGCGCCGGCAAGAACAAGGATGGCGGCGATCAGTGCCACGCTGGATGCTGCTCGGATCGCAATGGCGAGCTGGCTGATGATGTTCGAGACGGCATCGAGCACGTCTTTGACTTTGATGCTGGTGATTGCCGGGTAATCGCGGGCGGTCGAGCGCAGGATCGCGTTCTCCTCTGCGCTAGTGTTGCCGGGCCGGAATGCTAGCGTGACGAGGGTCGTGTAAGGCGCGCCGGCGAACGTGTTCGGTGAGAAGACCAGCACGAAATTGATGCCGAGCGTACGCCAATTCACCCGCCGCAGGTTTGCGATACGCGCCGTGATCTCGCGTCCGAGCACGTTGACCCCGAGCGCGTCCCCGGCCTTAAGGCCAAGACCGTCGGCAATCTCCTCGTCAAGCGAGACGAGCGGCGGGCCGGAATAGTCGACGGGCCACCACGTTCCTTCCGTCAGGCTCGACCCGTCCGGGACTTTCGACGCGAAGGTGATGCCGCGATCGCCTTCAAGCACCCAGGCGGCATTGTCCTTAGGATGCACGTCTTCGGCACGCTGATCCCCAACTTTTACGATGCGGCCGCGCAGCAGCGGCGCGGTCTCGACCAATCCCTGCGGCGCGTGCGCTTTGAGGTAATCCTGGAAGGAAGACGCATCCGCCGCCCGTACATCCAGAAAAAAGAAGCTCGGCGTCGTTCCCGGAATTTGCTGTTCAATCTGCTGGCGCAGATTGGCGTCGATCATTGCGAGCGTGACGAGGAGCGCCAGTCCCAATCCAAGCGAGAGCAAGATCGACGGGGCGAGTGTGCCCGGCCGGTGAATTTCGAGGAGCGCCAGCCGCAGCGTGAGACCGCGCGGCCGCGGCAGGCGGCGCAGCACAGCAATCAGCGAGCCAGCGAGCAGGCGCAGGATGACAAAGCTGCCGAGCGTCGCACCGATGTAGATGAGTGCGAGCCGCAAATTGGGCGAAGTTGCCAGCGCTGTAGAAATGAGCGCCAGGGCCGCGGCAGCCGTGAGCAGCCGGTAATTCCAGCGCAGCCGCGAGCGCTGCGGCTCGACCTCATCGCGAAACAGCCCCGAAACGGAAATGTCGTGCACGCGCCCGAGCGGGCCGAGTGCGAAGCTCAGCGTTACGAGCAGGCCGTAAACGATGCCGCCAGCGATCGCTTGCGGATAAAGCGCCGCGGTAAGCGGGAAGGGAATGAGTGTGCCGAACAGGCCGGCGACGATGAACGGCATGACAGCGCCCGCAAGCGCACCCGCCGCAATGCCGAGCGAGGCGATGCAAAGAATTTCAGTGAGCATCGCCGCAAACGCATATGAACCTGACGCGCCGAGCGCCCTCATGATCGCGATCGCAGTGCGTTTGCGTTCGACAAAGCCGCGCACCGCGCTGGCAATGCCGCTGCCGCCGACAATGAGCGATGTGAGGCCGATCAGGACGAGGAATTGCGTCAGGCGGTCGACGTTTCTGGAAAATTGCGGCGAGATGTTTGTCCGCGTGCGCACCTCCCAACCAGCATTCGGGAAGGCGGCATTTGCATCCTCGATCAGGCGGGTGATGTCGCGATCGGATGCGATGACGCTCCCGCGCTCGGGGGTAACCGTGACGCGATTGCTCCAGCGAACGAGCGCACCCGGCTGCAACAAGCCGCTTGCCCGCAAAGCATCTTGCGAAAGGATCACGCGCGGCCCGAAGCCGATGCCGCCGGCGAGCTTGTCAGGTTCGCTTGTGAGGAGGGCCCGCAATTCAAAAGACGAAGCGCCGATCTCGATGCGGTCACCGACTTTGATATCAAGTCTGGCGCTGAGCGTTTGGTCCGCCACCATGCCCGCAATGCCGTCGTGGACGCCCAATGCATCCTGCAGCGGCAGGACCGGCGAGAGCACCACCGCACCAGCGGCGGGATATCTCCCGTCGACGGCCTTAATTTCGATGAGGCTTGTTTGATCATTGTGACGGGCGATGGCGCGCATGATCGCAACACCCGACAGCGCGCCGCGTGCCGTGAAGAAGCTGCGCTCCTCGTCGCTCAGCGGCGTATGGCTGCGCGCAAACGACACATCGCCGCCGAGAATCGTGCGGCCTTCGCGCGCGAGCCCGTCCGACAGCGAGTGCGACAGCGCAGACACCGCAGTGATCGCCCACACGCCGAGAAAGATGCAGCCGATGAAAATACCGAAACCGCTGATACCGCCGCGCAGATCGCGGATTGCGAGGCGCAGCAAAAGCGGCCATTGCGATTCAATGGGGCGCCCAGCGCGGCCGATCGCGATGCTCATTGTGCCGCCGGCAAAATGACATCCGCCTCCGCGGGCTCGATCCGCCCGGAGCGCATGCGAACGACGCGGTCGCAACGTGCCGCGAGCAAGGGATCATGGGTGACGAGGACGAGCGTCGTGCCGCGCGCGCGTTTCAGATCGAAGATGAGATCGATGATGGCCGTGCCGGTCGCGTCATCGAGATTGCCGGTCGGTTCGTCGGCGACGAGGATGGCTGGATCGGCCGCGATTGCCCGCGCCAGCGCAACGCGCTGCTGTTCGCCGCCCGACAATTGCGCGGGATAATGCACGTGGCGATCGGCAAGCCCGACCGAGGCGAGCTCTTGCGCCGCGCGTGCGAATGCGTCCGGCGCGCCCTGCAGTTCAAGCGGCATGGCGACGTTTTCGAGTGCCGTCATCGTCGGGATCAGATGAAAGGATTGGAAAACGATGCCGATGCGGGCGCCGCGAAAGCGCGCGAGGCGATCTTCGTCGAGTTTTGCGAGATCGTGCCCCTCGATGAGAACCGAACCGCTGTCCGGCCGCTCCAGCCCCGCAAGCACCATGAGTAGCGTCGATTTGCCCGAGCCCGAGGGCCCGACGAGTCCGACCGCCTCGCGGCTCTTGATCCGCAGATCGATATCGCGCAGCACATGCACGCGGGCGGCGCCGCGCCCGAGATGGATGTTGACGCCGGCCAACTCGACCGCGGCCGCCTCGATGCCCATATCGATCCCCGATCAAACCGCGCGCCCTTGGCCCGCGATCCCATCATATGGCGACCGGGGGCCGATCTTGCATATGCGACAAATCAGGTGGCGGGCCGCGGCGCTGCTCGCCCTCCTCGTCTCGCTGTTTCATTCGGGGACCGCCTTGGCCCGCACGCTCCGGATCGTCTCGTTTGGCGACAGTCTCTCCGCCGGCTTCCAATTGCCGGCGAATGCGTCTTTCCCGGCGCAGCTCGAGGCGGCGCTCCGCGCCAAGGGGCGCGATGTCATGGTGATCAATGCCGGCGTCTCCGGCGATACGGCGAGCGACGGGCTCGCGCGGCTCGACTGGTCGGTGCCGCAAGGCGCCGACCTAGTCATCGTCGAGTTTGGCGCCAACGACATGCTGCGTGGCTTGGATCCCGCGATTATCCGCCGCGCCCTCGATCAAATCATCACCAAACTGCAGGCGCGCGGCGCGTCGATTCTGCTCGCCGGCATGCGTTCGATGACCAACCTTGGCGACAGCTACCGAGGACAGTTCGATGCGATCTATCCCGCGCTCGCCGAGGTGCATCAGGTGCCGCTCTATCCGTTTTTCCTGGAGGGGATCGCAGAGCAGGCCGCGTTCAACCTGCCGGACGGGCTGCATCCGAACCGGGCCGGCGTCGCAAAGATCGTCGCCGGCATTCTCTCCACGGTCGAAGCCGCCCTCGATGGGATCCACAACGCTAAGGCCGTTTCCGGTGCAGCGGGAAATCGCTAAGCTAGCGCTTGTGGGTTCAAGGAGGCAAAACAATGCCCCGTCTATTCACGGGTCTCGAAATCCCACCGGACATCGCCACCGGGTTGTCGTTGTTGCGGGGCGGGTTGTCGGGGGCGCGCTGGATCGACGTTGAGAACTATCATCTGACGCTCCGCTTCATCGGCGATATCGACGAGCGAACGGCGGGAGACGTGTATTCCGCGCTGGAACGGGTGCGCCGCCCGGCGCTCAGCGTGAAGCTCGACGGGCTTTCCACATTTGGCGGCGACAAGCCCCGCGCGATCGTCGCCAGGGCCAAAGCGGAGGCGCCGCTCATTGAGCTTCAGGCCGAGCACGAACGCCTGATGCGCCGCATCGGCATCCCGCCGGAGCCGCGAAAGTTCGTGCCCCACATCACCCTGGCGCGCCTGCGCGCCGCATCGGCCATGGCGGTCGCCGATTATCTTGGCACAGTCGGCTACTTTCCGGGCCGCATGTTTGAGGCGAAGCGCTTTGTGCTTTTCTCTTCACGCGCCTCGACGGGAGGCGGACCTTACGTGATCGAGGCGGCTTACCCGCTCGGCTGATCACATGCGCACGAATGGCTAAGATACCACAGATTCGCCCCCTTTGGGCCGTTCCATGGCCGAACTCCGCTTCGATCTTCCGAGAGTTGCTCCGAACGGCCCGGTCTCGTGGGCGTTCCGGATATCGTCAGCCCCCCAGCCCCCCGGGGCGTCCGTGCAGGCCGGGCCACATCGAGAGAGCAGCATTGAGCCGGTGCCGGAGAAATCCGCACCGGCTCTCCTTTAGCTTGACCATTCAGCGAAAGCCGTCTTGCGGCTCCGGCAGCTTCGCGCGATCATGCGGCAGGAAGGTGCCCATGAGCGAAACGGAAACCCTGGAAGCAAGCCATTACCGCGGTCCGGCCGAATTCGGCGAGGGCCGCCGCAGAACCCCGATCCCCCTCCACGTCGCGACCCAATCCTCGATCAACACGGCCGCGCCGGTCGTCTCCTTCGATCGCCGCGAGCTTAGGGAAATCCTCAACCTCTACGGCCGCAAAGTCGCCGAGGGCGAATGGCGCGACTACGCGATCGATTTCAGTCCGGCGAAGGCGGTCTTTTCGATCTTTCGCCGCACGTCGGAGGTGCCGCTTTATCGGATCGAGAAGGACCCGAAACTTGCCCGCAAGCAGGGCGCTTTTTCGGTCGTCGCCGCGACGGGCCTTATCCTGAAGCGCGGCTCGGAATTGAGCCGTGTCATCGACGTGCTCGACCGGCGGTTGAAGCTGGTGTCGGGCTGACAATGAAAAGGCCTCGCATTTGCGGGGCCTTTTCGTTTGAGCGCGGTAGCTCCGCTTCAGGGTGCGTACTCATAAAGTCGGCGCTCGGAGTAGGCGCGTCTGACGTCTGCTTCTCCCCCAACAGCGGCGCAAGACCGGACATCGCCGGACGTCGGCTTCGGGCCATTAGCGACTAATGCAGTGCAGCAAATAGCGTCCTACTCGATCACCTCCTTCGGCGCGGGCGGGAGTTTTGCCTGATCGTATGTCCACACCCGGGCGACCCGATGCCCGGCGTTCCTCAGCGGCCCAGGCCCGCACCCGACGCCCACGTCAGCCTGCCGAAGCTGCCACCCCCTCAAATTATTTTTTGTGCCGCGACCCCGGCGCCGGGTTTGCGCCCTCTTGTCTGGGTGAATGCGCCATAGCTGCGCGTCACGAACCGGAGCACAGAACCCATGTGGTATCGGAAGAACGTTGGCGGGTGGGAGCGCGCGGCCAGGCTGATCGGCGGAGGCTTGATGCTCATCTGCGGCGTGGTTGCGCTGCACGCTTCGCCGCTCGGGCTACTGCTCAGCAGCGCGGGTGTCGTGAC
>JAXDNH010000045.1:0-10203 GCA_034669525.1 Methylobacteriaceae bacterium
TCGACGCGCGAACATAATATCGAAGACACCGCGTTGCGCACGAATCTTGAGGCGGCCGACGAGGTCGCCCGGCAATTGCGTCTGCGCGATCTGGCTGGGCTTATCGTCGTCGACTTCATCGACATGGAAGAGGGCCGCAATAACCGCGCCGTCGAGCGGCGGATGAAGGACGCGCTGAAGAACGATCGCGCCCGCATCCAGATCGGCCGCATCTCGCATTTCGGCCTGCTCGAAATGTCGCGGCAGCGCATCAGGACCGGCGTACTTGAAGGGTCGACCGTGCCCTGCCCGCATTGCGCCGGCGCCGGCACGGTGCGCTCGACTTCGTCGATCGCGCTGCACGTGCTGCGCGTCATCGAAGATGCGCTGATCAAGAGTTCCTCACACAACATCATCCTGCATACGCGCACGCCGGTCGCGCTTTACATCCTCAACCAGAAGCGCGCGCATTTGCGCAACATCGAAGAGCGTTTTGGTGTGTCGATCGCGGTCGCTGCCGACGATGCTCTGACCGGCACGACCTATCACGCGATCGAACGCGGCGAGCCGGCACGCGGCGTGGTCGAGAGCGTCCGCGCCGAGCCGCTGCGGATGGATTCGGTGCCGCTTGCGCCGGAGGACGAGGCAGCCGACGAAGCCGTTGAGGAGGAGGTTGAGGCCGAAGGCGGCGAGGATCGCCGGCCGGCCGAGCGCGATGCCGCCGGCGAAGACGCCGAGGCGCAGCGACGACGACGACGACGACGACGCGGCCGTGGCCGCGGTGGCGACCGCGACGGGCAATTTCTGCCGGCCGATGCGCCGCAGCCTTCCGACGACGGCCTCGCCTATGTTGCCGCGACGACCGCCCCACAGCTTGGCGCCGGCGAGCCGCGCGAGGTGCAATCGGAAGACGCGCCGGAACTCGCTCCGCGGACCGACCACGATGAGGGCGATGCCCCTGATCGGCGGCGGCCCCGCCGCGGCGGTCGAGGGCGCAGGGGCGAGCGCGAAGGCGGAGCCGAACGCGGCCGCCGTCCCGGCCAGCCGGGCGAACCGCGCGAGCAGTTCGATCGCGGACCGGGATATTGGGCCTATAGCGAGGGTAATTCCGGAACCGCGGAAGCGGAAACGGGCGCGTCTACGCCGGAGCCGGTCGCTGAACCCGCGCCCCCGCCTGCGCCAAACAATGTGGCAGCGGCCGCAACCCTCGTGACGGCTACGCAAGCCTCGATTGGTGGCGTTCAGGGTGCGGCAGAAAGCGAGCCGCCAACACCGCGCCGTGCCCCTGCTCCGCCCCCGGAGCATGTGCTTGCGAACCAGAAGGTGATCACGCAAGCCGATCCTGATCGGCCAAAGCGCGGCGGTTGGTGGCAGCGCGCAAAGGCGACGTTGACCGGCGGAGAATAGAGCCCGGATTAGGGAAGCCAATTCGCGAGGCGGGCGACTGCTTCGCGAATGTCCTGATGCGAGCCGGCAAACGATAGCCGCATCGTCCGCTGACCGCGCACGCGGTCGAAATCGAGGCCGGTCGTTGCCGCGACGCCGGCTTCTTCGAGCATACGTTTGCAGAAGGCGGCCGAGTCGTTCGTGAAGCGCCCGATGTCTGCATAGATGTAGAACGCGCCGTCCGCCGGATGAAAATCGGCAATGCCGATTTCAGGTAGTTCTTCAAGCAGATATGCGCGGTTCTTCGCGTAGTTTCTACGCACCGCTTCAAGTTCATCGCGAGCAGCGAAGGCAGCCTCCGCCGCGACCTGACTGAAATAAGGCACTGAAATCGCGAGGGATTGCTGCAGCCGTTCGATAGGACGAACGAGTTCTTCCGGAAGAACGAGCCAGCCAACACGCCAGCCCGTCATGCAATAATATTTTGAGAACGAGTTCACGACGATCACGGCTTGCGAGAATGCAAACGCGGTATCGGCAGCCCGCTCGTAAATAAGCCCGTGATAAATTTCGTCGGAGATGAACTGCACTCCAAGCCGATCGCATGTCACGCATATCGCGGCGAGCGCTTCGCGCGTCAGCATCGTGCCCGACGGATTGGCCGGGCTCATCAGGAGCACGCCATCCAATGCACTCTCCCGGTGCGCCACCTCGATCATTTCAGCCGTAACGGCGAAGCGCGTTTGCCCGGAAACCGGAAGCGGCACGGCCGTCAGTCCTAGAGCTTCCAGAAGATTCCGATAGGCGGGATAACCCGGCTCTGAAATCGCGATCCGGGCACCGGGATCAAAACACGCCAGAAAGGCCAGGATGAACCCGCCTGACGGACCCGTCGTGACGGCGACGCGCTCGGCCGGGGACTTCGACGCCGTAGAGATTACGATAAGAGCGCGCGATCGCGGCGCGCAGCGACGGCAATCCCAGCGCTTCGGTGTAACCGACCCGCCCTCCCCCAAGCGCCGCAATCGCCGCTTCGCGGACCACGCGCGGCGGCGGCGCGGCGGGCTCGCCGACTTCCATGTGGATGATGCGCCGGCCCTGCCGCTCGAGCGCCGCGGCCTCGCTGAGCGCATCCATTGCCATGAATGGCGCAACATTCGAGCGGCGGGAGATTGCTGTCCTATCCGAAGTCATCGCGCCGCTTTAGCAACGGTGCCCCGTCCCTGCCAAACGTGATGACGTTGCGGCTGCCGGAAGTGGTTGCGAACGAGGAGGTGCGCGGTCCAAGGCAGCGGCCATATTGGAGCCTTTTCTGCGAGCCAAAAAGCTGCCCCGCATTCCCGGATTGTCCTTTGACGCGATCTGCTTCCGGCGCAATTGCCGCCGCTCTCGCCTCCGCTTTGACGCTGACCTGCGCGCCCGGCCGCGCCGAGGTCTCGATCATCCGTGACGCCGAGACCGAGCAGCTTCTGCGCGATTACGTGACGCCGATCTTCCATGCGGCCGGGATCAACACCGGCGCGGCGCGGATCATTCTCATCGGCGACAAGAGCTTCAACGCGTTCGTCGCGGACGGGCAAAAAATATTCATCAACGTCGGCGCGCTGATGGAGGCGAAGACGCCAAATGAAGTCATCGGCGTACTCGCTCACGAGAGCGGTCATATAGCCGGCGGCCATCTGGCGCGCGGACGCCAGGAACTCGCCAGGGCGCAGATCATGTCAGTTGCCGGTATGCTGGTCGGCGCCGCCGGCGCCGTGGCAACTGGCGTCAGTGCGCGCCGCAATAACGGCCCGCTCGGCACCGACTCCGCCGGCATGGCTGGCATCATCACCGGCCCACAGGAACTGGTCCGCCGCTCCCTGCTCGCCTACCAGCGCACGGAAGAGCAGGCCGCCGATCGAGCTGCCGTGCGCTTCCTCGATGCGACGCACCAATCTTCGAACGGTCTCCTGGCGACACTCGAGCGCTTCTCGAACGATGCGCTGTTCCAGACGTCGCAGCTCGATCCTTACCTGCAGAGCCATCCGCTCCCCGCCGAGCGGATTTCCAATCTGCAGCAGCTCGCTAAGGCGAGCCCCTATTACGAGGCCAAGGATGCTGCCGCGCTCCAGGCCCGCCATGATCTCATGCGGGCAAAGCTCGTCGGTTTCCTTGGAGACATGAATGAGACCGCTCGCCGCTATCCGTTGCGCGATGCGTCGCTTCCGGCGCGCTATGCGCGGGCGATTTCAGCCTATCGCTTCGGACGGCTGCCGGAATCGCTGACGCTGATCGATGCGCTGATCGCCGCGGAGGCGAGCAACCCCTACTTCTGGGAATTGAAAGGTCAGGTCCTGCTCGAAAGCGGCCGCGCCGCCGAGGCGCTCGACCCCTTGCGCAAGGCCACTGCCATGGCGCCGGGCGTGGTGCCGATGAAAGTCCTCTACGGCCACGCGCTTGTTGCGACCGATACGCTGGCAAATACCGCCGAGGCGGTCGGGATCCTGGCCAATGCGACGCAGCGCGACCAGGATTCGGCGGAAGCCTTTCAATATCTCTCGATGGCCTATCACCGGAAGGGCGAGACGCCGAAAGCGCAGCTTGCCGCCGCCCAGAGTCTTTTCGTCTCGGGGAAATATGTCGAGGCGCGCACGCAGGCTTCCCGCGCCCAGGCTCAGTTCAAGGAAGGCAGTCCAGGTTGGCATAAAGCCGACGACATCCTGAATTACAGGCCGCCGAAGACCGACGGAATATTCGACTAGTGCAATCGACGATTCAGCCGACCCTGCTATAAGGATCGCCTTTCCTCCCCCGGAGCCCTCGATGAACACGCTTTTTCGGACCGCGGCGCGTTTGGCAGCACCCCTCCTCTGTCTCGGTGTCGCCAGCGTTGCCCTGCCGGCCGCGGCCGCAGAATTCTCCCCCGCGCAGACGAAAGAGATCGGCACTCTCGTGCGCGATTATCTTATCAATAATCCGGAGGTCCTGCGCGACGCCATGGTCGAGCTCGACCGGCGCGAAAAGGAGGCGCAGCAGGCCGCACGCGAGAAGATCATCTCAGATAACGGCAATCTTTTCTCCTCTCCGCATCAGGCCGTGATCGGCAATCCGAACGGCAAGGTCACGCTAGTCGAGTTCTTCGATTACAATTGCGGCTATTGCAAAAAGGCGCTCGAAGACCTCGCCAAGCTGGTCAAAGAAGATCCGAACCTGCGCGTCGTCCTGAAAGACTTTCCCGTGCTCGGCCCGGGGTCGGTCGAGGCGGCCCAGGTCGCCTCGGCGCTGCGCAACCAGTTCAGCGGCGAGAAATTCTGGGCCTATCACCAAAAGCTTTTGATGACGCGTGGGCAGATCGGCAAGGCGCAGGCGCTTGCGGTGGCCAAGGAGATGGGCGCCGACATCGGCAAGCTCGACCGCGATATAGCGAGCCCTGAGGTGAAGGCGGGCATCCAGGAGGTCATGCAGATGGCCGATGGGCTCAACCTGACCGGGACGCCGTCCTGGGTGGTCGGCAAGGAAGTCGTTGTCGGCGCGGTCGGCTACGAGGAACTCAAGGGCAAGATCGGCAATGTCGCCAAGTGCGGCAAGGCGGTCTGCTCATAAGCCATCCGTCGCGGTGAGCGGCTTCAGCCGCTCTTTCTTTGATGCGCCTTCCCCTCTATGAGGCATCGACCGACGCCTGAGCGTCCCCGCCTGGATTTCGGATGCCGTCCGTCTTCGTCCTCAATGGCCCCAACCTGAACCTCCTCGGTAGCCGCGAGCCGGCCACCTATGGCAGCGAGACGCTGGCGGACCTCGAGACGCGGCTGCAAGGGCTTTGCGATGCCCGCGGCATCGAACTCGTGTTCCGTCAGTCCAACCACGAGGGCGAACTCGTCGCCTGGATCCATGATGCGGGCGCGGCCGGCGCGCCGGTGATCCTCAATGCCGGGGCCTACACGCACACATCGATCGCTCTGCGTGACGCTATCACCGGCACGAATGCGAGCGTCGTCGAAGTGCACATGTCCAATGTTCACGCACGCGAGCACTTTCGCCGCCACTCGACAATTTCTGCTGTTGCACGCGGCGTGATCCTCGGCTTCGGCCTGCGTTCCTATGAGCTTGCGCTCGAGGCGCTTTTCCCATCAGCCGAACAGGGAACCGGTAGATTCTTGCCATGACGAATGACGATCCCGCTGGTTCGCACAAAAGCAAGAAATCCGCCGGCGCGATCGACGCCGCTCTCGTGCGTGAGATGGCGCAGCTTCTCGCCGAAGCAGACATAACTGAAATCGAAGTGCAGAAGGGCGACCTGCGCATCCGCGTCGCGCGCGTTGCGGCCGTGCCTGCCGCAGCGATGCCCTCCCCCGTCTCGGTACAGGTCGCGCCCTCTCCTGCTCAGGTTGTGCTTTCCCCGCCCGCAGCTGCGGATGCGGCGCAGCAAATCGCCGATCACCCAGGCGTGGTGAAATCGCCGATGGTTGGTACCGCTTATCTGAGGCCGAGCCCCGAAGCCCCGCCTTTTGTAGAGGTCGGGAGTCTGGTCAAGGTCGGTGAAAAGATTCTACTCGTCGAGGCGATGAAGACGTTCAACGAAATCATCGCGCCCCGTGGGGGAACGGTGACGCAGATTCTCGTCGCAGATGGGCAGCCGGTTGAATACGGCGAACCCCTTCTGATCATCGAGTAGATGTTCGACAAAATTCTCATTGCCAATCGCGGCGAGATCGCGCTGCGCATCCTGCGCGCGGCGAAGGAGCTCGGCATCGCCACGGTCGCGGTGCACTCGACTGCCGATGCCGAAGCGATGCATGTGAAGCTCGCCGACGAGTCGGTCTGCATCGGGCCACCGCCGGCGCGCGATTCTTACCTCAATATCCCGGCGCTCCTGTCGGCGTGCGAGATCACCGGCGCCGACGCGCTTCATCCCGGCTATGGCTTCCTCGCCGAGAACGCCCGCTTCGCGGAAATCCTCAACGAGCACCAGATTACCTTCATCGGCCCGAAGCCCGAGCATATCCGGCTGATGGGCGACAAGATCGAGGCGAAACGTACGGCAAAGCGCCTTGGCATTCCATGCGTCCCCGGCTCCGAAGGCGGCATCGATGATGATGACGCTGCAAAGCGAATCGCCGCTGAGATCGGCTATCCCGTGCTGGTCAAGGCGGCGGCCGGGGGCGGCGGGCGCGGCATGAAGGTCGCGCGCAGCGAAGACGATCTTCTCAACGCACTTCACACCGCGCGCAGCGAAGCCAAAGCCGCCTTCGATGACGATGCGGTTTATCTCGAAAAGTACCTGGAGAAACCGCGTCATATCGAGATCCAAATTCTCGGCGATGGACTTGGCAACGCGGTCCATCTCGGCGAACGCGACTGCTCACTGCAGCGCCGGCATCAAAAGGTTTGGGAGGAAGGTCCCTCGCCTGCCCTCAATCCCGAAGAGCGGGCGCGCATCGGCGCGGCCTGCGCGCAGGCAATGCGCGAGCTCGGCTACACCGGCGCCGGTACAATCGAGTTTTTATATGAGGACGGCGAGTTCTTTTTCATCGAAATGAATACGCGCATTCAGGTCGAGCATCCGGTGACAGAGATGATCACCGGCCTCGATCTCGTGAACGAGCAGATCAGGATCGCCGCCGGTGCGCCGCTTTCAGTTACACAGGACGAAGTGAGTTTTTGGGGCCACGCAATCGAGTGCCGCGTCAATGCGGAAAACCCCGAGACATTCCGGCCTTCGCCAGGAAGGGTTGCCTACTTTCATCCGCCGGGGGGCGTCGGCGTGCGCGTCGATTCAGCGGTCTACCAAGGCTACTCCATCCCACCCAATTATGATTCGCTTGTCGGCAAGCTGATCGTGCACGGCCGCACGCGCACCGAGGCGCTCATGCGGCTGCGCCGCGCACTGGATGAGTTTGTGGTGGATGGGATCGACACGACCCTGCCGCTCTTCCGCCGGCTCGTGCGCAATCCGGATATTCAAAACGGATTTTATGACATCCACTGGCTCGAGAAATTTTTGGCCGAAGCCAACGTGAACCCTGCTTCGTAAGGAGCCACGTCCGTCGCCGGTGACCTCTTGACGCGAGGCGCGCGGGACGGGAACTTGGCTCATGTCCCGCGCTACTAAACCGCCCGAGATCACCCCCGATCTCGTGCTGCAGGCCTACTCGATCGGGCTCTTCCCGATGGCGGAAAGCGCCGAGCAGGATCACCTTTTCTGGGTTGATCCCGAGGCGCGCGGCATTTTCCCGCTCGACGGACTCATTGTCTCGAAGAGCTTGGCCAAGGTGGTGCGCAGCGACCGCTATGAGGTGCGGATCGACACTGATTTCGACACGGTGGTCGAGGGCTGCGCTACGTCAAGCCCGGAGCGCGGCCAAACCTGGATCAACGGACCGATCCGGCGCTTGTACCGCGCGCTGTTTGATCGCGGGAATGTTCATACGGTCGAAGCATGGTCCCGCGGCCGCCTGGTCGGCGGCTTGTATGGTGTAACTGTCGGCGCGGCTTTCTTCGGCGAGAGCATGTTTCATGTAAGCCGGGATGCCTCGAAGGTCGCCCTCGTCCATCTCGTCGCTCGCTTGCGCCGTGGCGGGTTCCAACTCCTCGACACGCAATTCGTTACGCCGCATCTGGCTAGCCTCGGGGCGGTCGAAGTTCCGCGAATGCGCTACAGGGCGCTTCTGGAGGATGCGGTAAGCGCGTCGGCTGCTGATCAGGAGCGCACCTTCCATCCAGCGCCACTGCTCGGGGCTGAGGCCCTTGCTGCGCTTAAATCTGATCAGCGTGGACCAGCCGGGTCTGGCAACGTCGGATAAAATTGTTGCGTTGGCCTGCGCCGCAGTGGCTCCGGCACGTTCGGAATGTCGCCGGGCGGAATAGGTCCCGCCGATTGGCGCGGCGGTGATGAGCCAAAGCCGAAGAAGCCGCCACCACCTCCCGGCGGCGGGCCTACCTCGATTGGGCCGCGCGGCAGCGGCCGTGTTTCGGGCAGCGGCTGGGCCCCGGGTGCGCCCGGGAGTGGCTGGGCGCCCGGAGCGCCGGGCAATCCGGGGTCTCCGGTTGGCTCGGCGCGGCGTCGCGGTACCGTGCCCGGCTTCGGCGGGGGAGGTGGCTTGGTCAGATCGCTCGCATTCGGCGGCGGCTCAAGCTCCGCAGTCGTGTCCGGGGGCGAGGCAATGATTTCGGTGCCGCCCTTACAATCGGTCAGCCACACGTCATAGACCGGGTGCTCGACGCCGTGCAGGCCGGGGCTGGCAGCGAACATCCAGCCGGAAAAAATGCGCTTCATCTCGGCATTGGTGACGATCTCGTCGACCTCGACGAATCCATCGGTGAGCGGCGCCTCCGTCTGCGGGCGCGTGTAGCAGGCGCGCGGAGTGATCTGGAGGGAGCCGAACTGCACGGTCTCGTCTATGGCGACCTCGAAGGCGATGATGCGCCCGGTGATCTTGTCGAGCCCGGCAAAGTCTGCCGTCGGGTGCTTGATCCTGTCGGCGAGCGCCGGGCAGATGCCGAGCGCGAAAAGCGCGGCGATAGCGGCGGGCGCGCAATTTCTGGGAAAAACCATCTACAGAGGGAATCCGGGGGCCGCGGTCGTGGCTTGCTTGTGGCGCGGCCGGTTGGCGGAATAAAGGCCGGCTCTCTAGCCGCCGGAAGAGCTCTCGCGCACGATCTCGGGGTCGACCTCGACGGGAAAATTCACGGAATTCGCCACGAAGCATTTCTCGTGCGCCTCGTGGTGGAGGCTCGCCGCCAGCTCAGCATCGAAATCGCCTGATATGGTCACGCGCGGGCGCAGCCTTACCCGCACAAATGCACCGCCGCCGTCGGATCGCAGCTGCATGTGGCCATCGGCGTCGTCCTCGTACCCAGTGACGATGAGACCCGCATCGGCGGCCATATGCAGATACCACAGCATGTGACAGGTCGAGAGTGAAGCGACGAGGAGATCCTCGGGATTGTGCCGCGTGCCGTCGCCGAGAAAGTTCGCGTCCGAGGATCCTAGAAGGTCGGGCTTGCCTTCGATTCTGACCATGTGCGCGCGATCATACTCGCGGTACCCCGACGTGCCGCTGCCGCGATTGCCCGTCCAGACGGTGCGAACCTTGTAATGGTGATCGCGCCCGCTCATCGCCCGCGCGTCATTCGGGCGACCAGGCTTCGTAATCGCCCGTCGCGGGCGGGCGTGCCGCCGCGGCCAGCGTGGAGCCCGGCGGACGGTAGGCTAATGGCGTGCCGGTCATGTTCGGCGCGTAGGGCTTCTCCCACTCCCGTTTCACGTAGCGCTCGTTGACTGGCGGGACGTCGCTCGTGTGATGCAGCCAGCCATACCAGTCGGGCGGCGTCAGCGAGCCGTCGCTGATGCCGTTGTAGATCACCCAGCGGCGCTCGAAGTGGAGGACAGGATCGATCTTCCCGCCCTTCATTCGGTAATAGCTGTTGCCGAGCTCGTCCTGGCCTACGAATTCGCCATGCAGCCACGTATAGAACCGCGTGTTCAGCGTGGCGCCGTGCCACCAGGAGAAAAGGCGGGCGAGCCAGATCATAATTTCGTCCGTTCGAGGCGTGTTAAGGCCGTGCGTCTACAATATCGGCCTCGGGAGAGGAAGCGTCGAGGGTGGCTGGAACTGAAACCGGGTCGCGCAAAGCGCATTTCATCGGCATTGCCGGCATCGGCATGGCCGCCACGGCCCTGCTGCTGCGCGAGCAGGGTTGGTCGGTCACCGGATCGGATGAGGGCTTTTACCCGCCTGCAAGCGAGATTCTGCCGCGTGCGGGAATTCGCGTGGCATCGCCACACGCCGCCGTCAATGTTCCCCGTGACGCCGACGCAATCGTCATCGGCAAGCACGCCAAGCTGACGCAGGAAAA
>JAXDNH010000046.1:0-10278 GCA_034669525.1 Methylobacteriaceae bacterium
TCATCCGCGGCACCAAGGCGATCGTCACCGGCGCGCCGTACATGCACGAGTTCCTGGTCATGCCGTGCCGCACGATGACGAAAGAGGATGCGGATTTCGCGGTGTGCTGCGCTGTGCCGGTCGATGCGCCGGGTGTGACGATCGTCGCTAAGCCGGCGGGGCGGCCGGGTGAAGCCGCGGCAAAATTTTCGGCGAAATACGGGCAGTCGGTCGGCGTCGTGATGTTCGACGATGTGTTGGTACCGCACGAGCACGTGTTTCTCGACGGCGAGACGGAGGAGGGCGGCACTCTCACGACGTCATACGCGACGCATCACCGCCATTCCTGCATCGGCGCGCGCGCCGGTTTCGGCGATCTCCTGATCGGCGCCGGCGCGCTGATGATCGAGGCGAACGGGCTTGATCCCGATCGCCACGGGCATGTCCGCGATTCGATGGTCGATCTCATCAAAATCGTCGAAGGTTTCTTCGCCTGCGGCGTCGCCGCGTCGGTCTATTGCATGAAAGATGCGTCAGGCTCGGTCATGCCGGACACGGTATTTGCCAATGTGGGAAAACTGCTCCTGTCGACGCAGATCTACGACATGCATCGCCTGGCGCACCAGGTGTCGGGTGGCCTCGTAGTGGCGCTGCCCGGACCGGACGAGGATCATAATCCCGAGACCGCGGCATCGCTCTCAGCCGTGCTCGGCGGCCGCGCCGATGTGCCGAGCGCTAAGCGCGCCGAAGTCGCGCGCTTCATCGAGGATTTGACCGCGTCGCATCAAGGCGGTTGGTACTCGGTCATCTCGCTGCACGGCGGCGGCTCGCCGGAAGCGATGAAGCGCGAAATCTGGCGGAATTATCCTGTGATGGACCGCGTCGCTTTGGTCGAGCGGCTGCTCGACCGCGATGTCTTGGATCGCGGTCAGCGCGTGTCGAAGCAGCCGGGACGCTGCTGCGCCACGGGCTGCGAAGTGCCGGAACTGCCCGCTGCGGCCGAGTAGGCGCTACTCCAGACGAACGTCCTCGCCTTCGAGGTAGGTCTCGTCGTCGGGCATCCGTTTGTTCATCTGCATGATGCCGATGCCGGCGGCGGCGCCGACTGCCAGCGCGGCGATGCCGAGATAAAGGCCGTTGTCGCGGACGACATCTTCCGCATATTCGCGCGCCGGACGAATGCGCGCGCGCGTGTCAGTGGCGAACGCTGACAGCGAGTCCACGGCGTTTCCGCTCGAGCGGATTGCGTTCTCGCGCAGTTGATCGGCGGAGCGACCGGCACTGTCCATGAGTTCGCCGGCCGAGCGCACGGCACTGTCCCTGATCTCGCCGGCAGATCGAAGCGCGCTTTCCGTCAGCTCGCCGGCTTTGTCGCGCAACTCGCCGGCTTTGCCGCGGGCTGTCTCAAGAGCCACGGTCGCGCCGCCGATCACCTTCTGCTCGATCGCGCCGCGCGTCGTTCCGTAGCCGTAACCGGCGACGCCGCCTGGAACATAGCCCGACGGGCGATCCGGATCGTAGGGGTCGACATCTATCTCGTGCACGCTGGAGCGGCCGAACAAAGCTGCGATGCCGGCGCCGACCAGTAGCGTCGCGATCGGCGGCTTCTGCCACAGCCGCCAGGCGATGCCGGCGCCGATCGCCGCCACCGCGACGGGATTGTCAGCGGCGCGGCGCTTGAGGTCCGAGACGAAGCCGTCGATCGCGCCGGTCACTTTCTCCCGGGCGGAATCGATCACCTCGTCCTTGTAGTCGGTCGCGTCGGCGACAAGCTCGTCCTTGACGCCGCTGATCGGCGGCGCCTTCAGCTGCGCGACGCGGCTGACGAGCCGCGCTCTCGCCGCTTCGACGTCGCGTTCCAGTGCGTCGACTTCAGTCATCGTATGATCTCACGAGATTTTGCCGACGCTGCCGCTGCTGCCAGCGCCGCTGCTGCCAGTGCCGCTGCTGCCTTGTCCCGGCGACGCGGAGCCCTGGCTTGATTTGCTGCCGCCCGAGGACGTGCCGCTTCCGGAAGCGACATTGGCGAACGGCTCGACGACGTCCTTCGCGACATCGCCCAGGTCTTCCGTGCTGGCAGCGACGCGTTCTTTCACCGCGTTCTTCAGCCGCTCGGCCGCTTCACCGGCGGCATCGCCGAGTTCATCGATCTTCTGTTTCGCCGCTTCGCTCGCAAGTTCGGCGACTTTGTCGCGCGTTTCGCCCATGAGGCGGTTTTCCTGTGGTGTGCTCGGCAGCATCGCGCCGAGCGTCGCGCCGGCGGCAAGGCCGATCGCGGCGAGCAGCAGCGGCTGATCTTCGAGCACGAAGCTGACGCTCGATTGCGCCGAGGAGCGCGCGGTTTCCGCAAACTGCTGCGAGCGTTCGCGCAGCGCCTGTTGCGCGTCGTCCGCTACTCCCGACAGCGACTCGGTGTAAGAGCGCGCGAGCTCGCTCGCCTTGTTGCCGAGATCGCCGACCTGATCGCGCACGCCCGACACCATGTCGCTCGCGCTGTCGGTCACGGGCGACAAATCGCCCTGGGCGATCTTGCGCACGGCAGTGCGGGCGCGACGTGTCGCGTCGCGGCTCGGCGGCCGCATGCCCGATAAGAGCAGGCTCGTGCCGGCAACAAGCAGCAGCAATCCCGCCGGTTGCGCCCGCGCCGCGCCCGCGAGTCGCTCAGTGAGGCTTGGCGTGTAGGATCGTTGCGGAGTTCGGTTCGGTTCGTAAGATCTCTGCTGGGGCTGATATTGTTCGGTCATCGGATTTGCTCCTTGAGCGTTCGTGCGGTTTCGCCGAGCTGAACCAGGGTTCGCTTTGGAATGAGATTGTCGGCACTCGCTTTCGCGCGCGCGACATAGAAGATGATGCCCGCGACAACGAGTAGCGCCAGTGCGACGAGCATGTACGACCAGTGCAGCGCGAGGCCGAAGCTCGCGATGAAGTGCACGATGCCGACGAGCAGCAGCATGACTGCAATGAGAGCGACGACACCCATCACCACAAACAACATCGCTGCCTGCGTGAGATTGGCGAGGCCGTGCTTCAGTTCGGATTGCGCGAGGCGCAGCTCCTTGCCGAACAGATCGGTGAGATCGCCGAAGAGATCGCCGAAGCTGCGGACCGCCGCACTTATCCTGTGAAAGTCACTCATTACGCGTTCGCAGCTCGTGATCTGCCGGAGGATTGGGTCGGCCGGTTCTGCCCCGATGATTGGCTGGTGCCGCCGGTATGTGCCGGAGCGGTTCGCCGAGGCTGCGGTTGAGGCCGTTGGCCGCTGCTCTTGGCAAAACGCGAGAGAAGCAAGCCGACGCCCGCCGCCGCGCCGAAAATGAGGAGCGGGTTTTGCCGCGCGTAAGTGGAGCCTGCTTCCAAGAGTTCGCCGAGCGATTTCGTGCGGATCTGTTCGGCGAGGTCATCGCCGCGGCTCGCCGCAGTCCGCAAAGCGTAGGCGACAGGCGGCAGCGAGTCATCAAGCTCGGCCGCCGCAGCTCGCAGCGACTCGCTTGCCTCTTCAACAAAGCCGGCACCGGTTGAGAGCTGCTTGCTAAGCGCATCGGTCAGCTTCTCGCTGCCGTCGCGTGCCAGCAGGGCAGCGGAACGCTTCAAATCCTCGGTGGCGCCCTGCGCAATCGAAGTCAGGCCGGATGCGGCGTCCTTCCCCTGCCCGACAAGCTCGTCGGCTTGACCCGAGAGTTGGTTCGATACGGAGGAGCTACCCGTCGACCGGTTTGGCGAGGCGCTTTGGCCCGGCGTGGTACTTCTGGTGCTGCCTGTGTTGCTCATCGTGAAAATCCCCGTGGCTCAGACCACAAACAGCGACTGAGCTTGTTTGTTCCCCGGGGTTATTGGGCATGTTCCCGCGGCCGCCGAGCTTAGCTAGGGTGGCGGCAGGGGCCGGCTTGGCGGAGGTGAAATGGTTCTTGGAACTGGATCGATGTCGAGCCTCGACCCGTTCGGCTATGCGACGCACGAAGTGCTGAATCAGCCGCCGCCGCTCGCTGATTACGACGCGTTCGGCAGCGATCCCGTTCTGCAAAAGATTGTCGCCGACTTCGAAGCGGATTGGTCCCGCGAGCGCCTGCACGAAGCTGGGCGCACGGTGGGCTCGGCGCACGTGCAGGACTTGGCGCGGCAAGCGAATCGTCACATCCCCGAACTGCGCACGCATGATCGCTTCGGCAATCGCGCCGATCGCATCGATTTTCACCCTGCCTGGCATGAACTGATGGCGCTTGCCATCGGCCAGGAGACGCACTCGCTCGCCTGGACCGAGGTGCGCCCCGGCACGCAGGTGGCGCGTGCGGCGCTGTCTTATCTGTGGAATCAGGGCGAGAACGGCATCTGTTGCCCGATCGGAATGACGTATTCCGCCATTCCTATTCTCCGGCGCGATGGCGCGCGCTGGGCGGACTGGGGCGACCTTGTTCTGTCGAATAAGTATGACCGCCGGCAGACACGCGCCTCAGACAAAACCGGCGCGACCGTCGGCATGGCGATGACCGAGAAGCAGGGCGGCTCGGACCTGCGCCAGACGCAAACGCACGGTGAGCCGAACGGCGACGGCACGTATTCGCTGGTTGGGCACAAATGGTTCTTTTCCGTGCCGCATTCCGACGTGTTCCTGACGCTCGCGCAAACGAAGGAAGGCGTGTCGTGCTTTGTCGTGGCGGGGTGGTTGCCAGACGGCTCGCGCAACCGGCTGCAAATTCAGCGGCTGAAAGACAAGGCCGGCAACAAGTCGAACGCCTCGTCGGAAGTCGAATTCCGCGGCGCGGTCGCGCATCTCATCGGCGAGCCGGGACACGGCATCCGCGCCGGGCTCGAGATGAACCATTATACGCGGCTCGATTTCGCGATTGGCTCGGCAGGGTTGATGCGGCAGGCTGTGGCGCAGGCCGCCCATCACGTCGCGCATCGCCGCGCCTTCCAGCGCACGCTGATCGATCAGCCGATGATGACCAATGTCATCGCCGATCTCGCATTGGAGATCGAAGCGGCGGCGTGGCTTGCTTTCCGCTTCGTCGCCGCGCTGGATCGTGAAGGCGCAGAGGAGTCCGAGCGCCTTCTCGGGCGCATCGGTGCGCCGATCGCGAAATATTGGGTGTGCAAGCGCGTCACCGCGGTCGTTGCCGAAGCACTCGAATGCCATGGCGGTAACGGCTTCATCGAAGACCATTTGATGGCCCGGCTTTATCGCGAGGCGCCGCTCAACGGCATCTGGGAGGGCACCGGCAATGTGATCTGCCTCGACGTGCTGCGCTCGATGCAACGCTTTCCCGATTGCGTGCCGGCGCTGATCGATGAACTGCGGCTCGCAAAGGGCAGCAATTATCACTACGACACTGCGCTCGATGCATTGGAGAGCGATCTCACCGGCGGTCTCGCACGGCACGAAGGACAGGCGCGGCGGCTTGTCGAGCGCGTCGCATTATTGATGAGTGCAAGCCTTCTCCTCCGCCATTCGCCGGAAATAGCCGACGCATTCATCGCGACGCGGCTTGCCGGCGGCTGGTCCGGGCATTTCGGCGATCTGCCGCACGGCGTCGATGCTGGCGCGATTGCACGGCGCGCGGTGCCTATTCTGGCGTGAGGCTAACGCCGATCGGGAGGTATCATTCCCGCGAATGCGGGAATCTAAGACCAACTGCATCAATCTCTGCACTCCCGATCGCGCGTTCCGCCCGTCGAGAATGACATCCGACCTACGCCGCTGACCGCTCTTCCTGATGTGAGTCGGGCGCCGCGCCAAGGGCGCCCGGATCAACCGAGAACAAATTCAACTGCCCGCCGGGCGGCACCGGCGGCACGAACAGATCCGTGCGCAGCTTCAATCTCTCCTTGGTGAAGCCGAGACGTTCGGCGGCTACTTCAAAACGCCGTCCTATCATCCATGCATACGGACCCGAGCCGGTCATGCGCTCGCCCCATGTCGAATCGTAGGTCTTACCGCCCCGCGTCGTGCGCACCAGCGACATAACGTGCTTGAGTTTGTCGGGAAAATTCGTCTGCAGCCATTCGCTGAACAGATCCTTCAGCTCCAGTGGCAGCCGCAGCAAGACATAGCCCGCTTCGCGCGCGCCCATAGCGTGCGCTCGCGTGAGGATCGTCTCGATTTCCGCGTCGTTGATCGCCGGCAGCACCGGCGCGACCATGACCCCGACGGGAATGCCGGCTTCGGCGAGCTGGCGCACGGTGTCAAGGCGGCGCTCGGGGCGCGGCGCGCGTGGCTCCATCACGCGGGCGAGATGCGGGTCAAGCGTGGTGATCGAGATCGCCACTTTGACCAGGCTCTTCTTCGCCATCTCCGCAAGAATATCTATGTCGCGCGTCACCAACGCCGACTTCGTGACGATGCCGACGGGATGATTCGTGCGTGCCAGGACTTCGAGAATCGAGCGCATAATGCGATAGCGCCGCTCGATCGGCTGGTATGGATCGGTGTTGGTGCCGATCGCGATCGTGCGCGGCCGGTAATTTTCCGCCGACAATTCGCGTTCGAGCAGCTGCGCCGCGTCCTGCTTCACAAAGAGCTTCGATTCGAAATCGAGGCCCGGCGACAATCCCATGAAGGCGTGCGTCGGCCGCGCGAAACAATAGACGCAGCCGTGCTCGCAGCCGCGATAGGGGTTGATCGAGCGATCGAAGGAAATGTCGGGCGATTCGTTGCGGGTGATGATCGTCTTGGGCTTCTCGATGCCGACGATCGTCTCGAAGGGCGGCATCTCCTCGAGCGAGCTCCAGCCATCGTCGATTTCGATCCGGCTCTCTTTCTCGAAGCGGCCACTGCGATTGGTGACGGTGCCGCGTCCGTGCCGCCGGTCCTGCGCCACCGGTTCGGCCGGTTCGCTGAAGCGTGAGCCGCTATGGGCGCCGATAAAGGCGCGGGAGCTTTGGGGCCCGCTAAGCAGGGCCCCTGAGGAAGCCTGTTTCAGAGACGCATGACCCATTTCTGCCTCCTCGGCTCTTACGCTCACGCCACATCACGCGTGAACACAACAAGAACAAGGAACAGATACGGAACATAGTCCTACTCGTCAAGAGCCTTCTCACACGCGGCTCTCCCGCTTAAGAGAACGCATGCTGACGGCAATCGTTCTCGCCAATCCACAAGAAAAACAGGGGCTTGCGCGCCGCGCCCCGGAAGAGGCGGCGCGCACGCTGGCTTTTCTAGTCTCCGCGGCGGTGCAGGGGCTCGTCCGCGATGCCGTGCTCATCGGCGAGGACAGCGCCGCTTTGCGCTATGTCGCAGACTATGCCGGCTGCACGCTGGTCACTGAATCGCAACCGGCCAAGGCGCTCAGCACTGCGCTCGCCGCAGCCCGCAGCGAGCAGATTTTCGCGCTGAAAGCGGGCTACGCGGCCGAGCCGCCGCTCATCGACGAAATCCGTGATTTCCTGGAATTTGGGCGTGGGCGGGAGGGCCTATGCGGGCTTGTACGCGAGATGCCGGGTGGATTGGTGCAGCGTATTTTGCCGGGCACATCGCCGCTCGCCGGCCTTATCGCTCCCCGCGACAAATGCCGCTCGGCAAAAGCGCGCGATCTCATCGAATTGGCGCGGCGGCTACGCCCGTCGGTCCTGCTCAAAGCCGGCGCGCGGCGATTGATCTACTGATCCGTCGCAGTTCGCGCCCGCGCGAACGTGTTGCAGGAATCGACCTGACCCGATTGCAGCCCGCGTTGCAGCCATTGCACGCGCTGCTGGGACGAACCGTGCGTGAAAGAATCGGGCACAGCGCTGCCGCGCCCGGAAGCCTGCTGGAGACGATCGTCGCCGATCGCCTGGGCGGTGTTGATCGCTTTCTCGACGTCGCCCTGTTCGAGGAAATGCCAGCGCTTTTCGGCGTTCGCCGCCCAGACACCGGCGAGGCAATCGGCCATCAGCTCGACGCGCACCGAAATCGCATTCGCCTGTCCCTGGCTCGTCGCATTGTGCTGTGCCTGCTGCGTCTTCGGTAATAGGCCGATCAGGTTCTGGATGTGGTGGCCGTATTCGTGCGAGATCACGTAGGCGTACGCAAAATCGCCGCCGCCGCCGAGCTTGCGCTGCATGTCGCGGAAGAACGACATGTCGAGATAAATCTTGCGGTCATTCGGGCAGTAGAACGGACCCATCGCCGATTGCGCCGTGCCGCATCCTGAGCGCGTCGCGCCGCTAAACTCGACCAGCGTCGCCGGCGTGAAACGCACGTTCTTCTGCTGCTGAAGGATGTCGCCCCAGACCTTCTCGTTGCCCGCCACGATCGCCGACACGAAGCGGCTCATCTGATCGGTCGGCTGCTGTTGTTGCTGCTGGGCTTGGCGCTGCGGTGGCCGGTAATCCTCCTGTTGCGAATAGTTTTGGCTACGGCCGCCGGTCAGGATCTCGGCGCCGCCGATGAGCACCGCCGGGTTGATGCCGAAGGCATAGCCGATGAGGCCGAGGATGATCATCGCGCCGAGGCCCAGACCGCCCCCGCCGACCATCCCACCCATGCCGCCGCCGCCGAAGCCGCCACCCGGATCGCCGCGGCGATCCTCGATATTGCCGGATTGGCCGAAATCTTCCCATCTCATCGCATGTCACCCAGGAATTCCGCTCGATCCGCTTCGGCAACGCCGCAGTAAGCGCGGCGTTGCGTCAAGTCTGCGGCAGTGCGCGGGCAAGTTCGCGCATGTCGCGCCAGGCGAGGCGCTTATGCCCGGGTTGGCGCAACAGAAAAGCCGGATGCAGCATAGGCATGGCGCGTAGCGTGCGCGAACCGGCATCGTATTCCAGCCAACGCCCGCGCGTTCGCATGATGCCATCCCGCGCGCCGAGCAGAATTTGCGTCGAGGGATTGCCGAGGCAGACCAGAATCTCGCAGGACGAAAGCTCGATATGCCGCCGCGTGAACGGCAGGCAGGCTGCTGTTTCCAGCGGCGTCGGCGTGCGGTTGCCCGGCGGGCGCCAAGGCACGACATTGGTGATGTAGGTGCTCGTGCGATCGAGGCCGATCGCCTTGAGCATGCGGTCGAGAAGCTGTCCGGAGCGCCCGACGAAGGGTTTGCCGGCGCGATCTTCTTCGGCGCCTGGCGCCTCGCCGACCAGCATCACGCGCGCCTCAGGCTTGCCATCCGCGAAGACGAGTTGCGTCGCGGTTTTGCGGAGCGCGCAGCCCTCGAACGCGTCGAGCGCGCGGCGGAGCTCGTCGAGGGTTTGCGCGCGTTCCGCCGTTTCCCTGGCGGAGAGGACGACCGCTTCGCTCGACAGTGCCGAAATCGCGGCGGGGGGGATTGCAGGTGCTGTTCGCGGCGCAGCATAGGCCGGAGCCCTCCGCGCCGGTGGCGCGTCCGAGACACGCGCCGGCGGCACTGATTTCACTTCAGGTTCAGCGAAGCGGTCGTGCGCAATATCGTCGACTGCGAGATCGACCCCCATCTCGTTGTACCAGCGCAGCAATGCGGCAGCGGATTGCAGTGACACGTCCGGGCTCAAGCTCAACATGCGCCTTGTCTACGCCGCGGCCGCGCGTCATTCAAATTCGATTGAAAGCCCGTGCCGTTCGCATTCGGCCTCGACCGCATGCAGGATCATCTGCAGTTCGGCGACTTCGATCGCCACCTCGTTATCGGGTGCATCCCACGTCTCGATATCATCGAGATGGATGAGGAAGTCCGGCGCGTCTTCAGCGGCGGGCGGCGGTGGCGCTGGCCTGACCGTGAGCGTGCGATTGCGGGAGCGCACGCGGATTGCGCCCTCGGTCAACTCAACATTGAGATAACGCGAACGACTCATCCGAGCTCGACGATGCCGCTCCTGCCCAGTTGCACTCCGCTCATCGAAACCGCGCCTTATCACAAAAACGATACGCGGCGCGGAACCCGATCAGGAAAATCGGATTGAATCGCCGGCGCGTTGATCCCACGGGAGCCGCGCCGTTAAGAGGCCACCATGCTCCTTTGGATATTGTCGTCCGGCGGCGTTTGCACGCTTTCCGGCGCGCTCGGCCTTGGCCATCTGTATGAGCTTGACAGTGCAGGCAAGGGCGTCGCCCTGATCGTCTCAGTCATCACCGCCATGATCTTCTTCGCCGCGATGGATATTCGCGACGAGAGACTGGTCGCGCAACCTGTTTCCAACGACTGACGTTTCGATCAGACTTCGAGGTAGGCGCGGCGCAATTCTTCGTTTGCGCTCAGCGCCTGCATCGTACCAGAAAAGCGCAACTCGCCCTTCTCAATGACGTAAGCGCGGTCTGAAACAAGCTCGGCAAAGGGCAGGTTCTGCTCCGACAGGACGATGGCGACACCGGTCTTCTTCAGCTCGACCATCATGTCCGCCATCGCATCGACG
>JAXDNH010000047.1:0-4828 GCA_034669525.1 Methylobacteriaceae bacterium
CCGATCGCGGCATAGACTGCATAGGACGCAACGACGCGGTCGCGTTGCGCGCTGACCAGGGCGACGCGCGCATTGAGA
Source organism: Methylobacteriaceae bacterium (assembly GCA_034669525.1). Classification (GTDB taxonomy): domain Bacteria; phylum Pseudomonadota; class Alphaproteobacteria; order Rhizobiales; family Beijerinckiaceae; genus JAFASC01. The sequence goes on from JAXDNH010000047.1 coordinate 79, forward strand.
AGCGTCTGCTGCGCGTTGAGCACGTCAAGGGTCGTGCGCTGGCCGACGCGGGCTTCCTCGCGCGTGCCGGCAAGAGCGATTTCCGCCGCAGTGACTGCCGATTGCGAGGAGTAGATCGTTGCTCGTGCCGTCTCGAGTAATCCCCATGAGGAGACGATCGTCGCGCGAACCGTATCTCGCTGCAGGTCGGCATTGAGCCGCGACTGGCCGAGCTGCTCCTTCGCCTGCCGGATATTGGCGTATTCGATGCCGCCTTGATAAATCGGCACGTTGAGCTGCAGCTGGCCCAAGGCGGTGAAGACTTGGCTCCTGGGGGTGCCCTGCACATCGTAGTTCTGCGTCACTGATCCGACCGCGTTCAGCGTCGGCAGCAGCGCACCTTCCTGGATTTTTACATTCAGCGCAGCGATGTCGACCTGATGGAACGCTGCGACAATCCCGGGATGCTCCACCAAGCCCAGAGCGATCGCCGCCGTCAGCGTCTTTGGTAAAAGCCGCTCGATCGTCTGGGCCGGTTCAAGGCGCCGCGGCTCGACCCCGATGATCTGGCGGTAATTGGCAATACTGTTCTGCAGGTTCGCCTGCGCCGTATAAAAATCCGAGCGCGCCTGCGCCAAACTCGATTGCGCCTGTGCAACGTCCGTTCGGGTCACCTCGCCCACTTCAAAGCGATCCCGTGTCTGGCGCAGCTGCTCTTCAAGCACAGTGATGTTGTTCTTGCGCAGGTTCAGAATCGCGGTATCGCGGAGCACGTTCATATACGCGGTGGCCCCGTTCTGGAGCGTGTTCTGCTCCGTGAGCCGCATCGTCTCGCGCGCCGCGTCGATCTGCGATTCCGCTTGCTTCGATGAGTTGCGGGTGCGCTCGCCGTTGTAGAAGTTCTGCTGGACGGTGACCCCGGCGCTACGCGGAAAGGTCAGCGTGCGGGTATGAATGCTAGTCGGTCCGCTGCCGCCAGAACTGCTCGAACTGCTGCTGCTGCTACTACTGCTACTGGTCGAGACCGGTATCCGCGACTCCTGATACTGGGCGCCGGCATTGCCGGTTGCCGTCACCGTCGGTCGGAATCCTGAGAGGGCACGCGGCAGGTTCTCGTCGGTCGCCCGGACGCTCGCTCGCTGCTGGTTGATGTCGGGGTTGCCCATATAGGCGCGCGAGAGCGCGCTCGACATCGTCTCCGCGTACGCCCTGCCGGGCACCAGTGCCAAAGCGGAACAGAGGCAGAGCGCGGAGGTAAACGATTTTTTCAGCACGCTCGCGCTTCGGCCGAATCGCTCGGCCGGCACGGGCGTGCTTTTCCACCTCGACATAGACCCTCGATGCCGCTTTCGGGCTGCCAAATCGGCTTTGCCGACCTGAGCCGCGGCCCCAATCAGAAGCGCGGCCCGGCGAATTTATGTCCGAGAGGCTGGCGGCGCGCATTACAAACGCGGATTTCGCAATGAAAGCCGGGGGGTGGCGCAAAAATGCGACACCTGCCTCGCTCAGAAGACGAAGGCCGGCGCCTTCTCGAAGCCCCGCAGAGTCGGCGCCGGCGCATCGAAGAGCGAGCGCCGGCCGATCTCGCCGAGATGGTCCCTGTCGAATCGCACGGCCCGCGGCACGAGACCCGCCTCGCGGAAGATCGTGACAAGCCGTCCTCCCGGCGCGAGCGCATCCAGAAGCCCCTCGAAATTGGCTTCGACCGCACCGTTGATGAAAACCAGGTCGAAAGGCCCCTCGCCGGCCGGAGGCTTGGTGAGGTCACCCTGGACGACCTTCACCGGCACCGGCTCGCCGGCAAGGCAGGCTCCAGCTTTGGCGGTGAAGTCTGCGTCGTTTTCGAGGGCGACGACCGATAGTGCCAGGCCGCCGAGGACGGCAGCCGAATAGCCGGTCGCGCCACCGACATCGAGCACCCGGTCCTGCGGTCCGACCACGCCCGCCTGGACCATCCGGGCAAAAATCAACGGTGGCAGAAGCCGCCGCGGGGTCCCGCCGGCCGAACCCGGCAGATCGAGCGCGACATCCGAGTAAGCCAGAGTGGCGAGGTTTTCCGGCAAAAATTTCTCGCGCGGCACCGCAAGCATACGGGCGATGACCGCCTGGTCCCTCACATCGAAAGTGCGGACCTGACGCTCCACCATCGTGCGCCGTAAGGCGGCATAGTCGGCCGGCATGAAGTGCCTCGATCCCTCAGGTCCGCGGCTTTAGCGGTCGGCGAGCCTATAACCGGCGGCCCGCAGCGTGTCCATGATAACGCGCGTTCCACTGCGCCAATCGTTTTTCCGACGTCATACCTGCTAAACACCGTGCAAGCCGCTGACGCGAGACGAGGGAAAGAACATGTCCGTCGAGTCACCTACGGAACATCTCGAGCATGTGGAACACGCCGAGCACGCCGCCCATTCGGGCGACCCGTTTCTGGCACGCGTGTCCATGACGATCGCGATCCTCGCGGTTGCTGCGGCGACGGTCGGCAGCCTCGAAACAATCGAGACCGCCGGAGCGATTTCAGAAAAGAATCATGCAGTGCTTTTGCAAAACAAAGCCACCGATAACTGGAATTTCTATCAGGCGAAAAGCATCAAGAAGAACATGTATGACATCGCCGCGATCACCAATCCCGATCGCAAGGACGCTTTCGACAAGGATGCGCGGCGCAACGAGGCCGATCAAACGGAAATCCAGAACAAGGCAAAAGAACTGGAGCACCAGTCCGACGAGGCTCTAGAAAAGAGCGACCATCACGAGCATCGCCATCACGTGCTGACCGTCGCCGTCACTCTGCTGCACGTGTCGATCGCGATCGCCACGATCGCGATCATCATGCGCGGCCAGCGCTGGCCCTGGTACGGATCCATGGCACTTGGCGCCGCCGGCGTAATCGGCGCCGCGGCGGCTTATTTGAGCTGATCACTTCCTAGACGCGCAACGCGTCCGGGACGTGGAGACTACTGCCCCGCCGCTTTCAGCCGCTTGTTGCAGGCGCTGAGATATTTCGGCCAGGTGATACCCGGCGTCTGCGCCTTGATCTGATCGGTATTTGTCCGCCACTCTTCGCCGCACTTCTTCTCGCGTTCGTGAAAAGCCGCCATACCCGGGCTCATCGGCTTCTTCGGCTTTTCCCCAGTCGTCGGTGCGGCCGTGCCGGCGGGCGCCGCGGTCGGAACGGCGGGACTCTTGGCCGCCTCGGCGGCAGGGGCGCTCGGCGCCGGTTTTAGTGGATTGGCGGGGGCGGCCCGCGTCGCGGGTGCCGGCGTTGCCGCGCCGGGCTGCGCCGCGAGCCGATCGCGGCATTCCTTGATGAAATCGGCACGCTTCTGGCTCGCCGGAACCGTGCCGGCCGCTTTCGCGGTTTTCCATTCGTCACCGCATTGTTTGCTCGGGCTCTGCGCATCGGCGCCCGACGCCCATAACGCAGCGCCAAGGGAGAATGCGCAGGAGAAGGTGACGGCATAAAGCGTGGAAGAGAAGCGAACCGGCATGGCGAGGCCCTCGGGAACAGGACGAACGTTCGTTGACAAGACTAGGCGTCGGGCGCGCGCGGTCAACATCAGCGCCACTCTGGCAGAGGTTGGCGATCCCCGATAGAGGTCACGCCGGGGCTGGATTCGGTTGCGATGACATTCTTTCAGGCGATCGCGATCGCCGTTCTGCAGGGTGTGACCGAACTCTTTCCCGTTTCCAGCCTCGGTCACACCGTGGTTTTGCCGAGCCTTCTCGGTTGGGGCGATATTCAGAGCCGGCCCGACTTTCTGCCGCTCATCGTCATCATGCATTTCGGCACCGCGGTCGCACTGCTCATCTATTTCCGGCGCGACTGGCTCGATTTCGCGCGCTCGCTTGCCGGGAGCGATCCCGAACGCACGGCCGCCGATCGCCGCCTGTTTCTGATGATCGTGGTCGCCACGATTCCCGCGGCGCTGATCGGCTTTTTTTTCGAATCGAAGCTGCGCACCGCTTTCGCTTCGCCGCTGATTGCGGCGTCTTTTCTTGTTTTGAACGGCATCATCCTGCTTGCTGGCGAGGAAATCCGCCTGCGTGGCCAGCAGGCGCTCGATCGGCTTGGCATCGACGGGGCACTGGCGATCGGCATCGCGCAGGCAACGGCGCTGCTGCCGGGCCTGTCGCGCTCCGGCATGTCGATGATCGGCGGCGTGGTCGTCGGCTTGCGCTATGCCGACGCCGCGCGTTTTTCCTTTTTGATCGCGACGCCCATCATCTTCGGCGCGGCTTTGCACCAGATTCCGAAGCTTGGGATTGCGGCGTTTAGTCCGGTCGCTTTTGTGTGTTTCTTTGTGTCGGGCGCGTGTGCTTATGCGAGCACGTCGATTCTGATGCGCTATTTCGCGCATCGCGATCTCGGCGCGCTGAACCCGTTCGCGTTTTACTGCGCGATCTTCGGATTCATCTCGCTCTGGGTGCTGGTGCTGCGGGGTTAGCAAAGTACGCACGCGCATCATCGCCGCCGCACGCCAACGCGTACGAAAAGAGAGAAACCAAGAGGACACGGGGACGCCGGGTCACCGATGGTTTTATTTGAGAGAGCCGGTTTCCCGGCGCCCCATGTCGGCGTCTTTAAGGTTCCTCGCGTCCCGCGCTTCCACGCGTGGCTTCAAGCCGCGCATCCCCAGGGGCAAACACCCCAGACCGGTCGTATTGCCGGACGGGCGGGCCACTCGCCGAGTCGCGTGGCTCGCATTGCGAGCACGCCGGCGTTTGCGAGACCTCCCGGGCGCGAGGTTAGGTTAGCCTTGCGCGCGGGCGC
>JAXDNH010000048.1:0-41417 GCA_034669525.1 Methylobacteriaceae bacterium
GCCTCGGCGGCTTTGCATACCTCCTGTTTGCGGCGGTTCCAACCTATCCATGTCTCATGGTCGCCTTCGCGCTCGCCGGCATCGGCAACGCGGTCTACCATCCAGCGGACTATTCCATTCTGTCGTCGGCGATTTCGCCGCCGCGGATTGGACGCGTCTTCTCGCTTCACCTTTTTGCCGGCTATTTCGGATCGGCGATCGCGCCGGCGATGGTCCTGTTTCTGACCGCGATCGCCGGCTATCGCTTTGCGATCGCTGCGGCGGGGTGTCTTGCGTTGGTCGTCGCCGTCCCGCTGGTTCTCGATATTTTCGAGCGATCCGCCCATGCACGGAAAGCGAATGCGCCCGCGCGTGCGAAGACCGCTGAGGCTTCGCCAAACGTCCGGATTCTAACGCCGGCCGTCCTGTCGCTCATGGGTTTCTTCGCGCTGATCAGCCTGTCCTCGACGGGCATCAACAATTTCGCGGGCGCTGGTCTGCAGGGCGCCCAAGGGATGTCGCTTGAGACGGCGAATATCGCGCTGACCGGCTATCTCCTCGCGACCGCCTTCGGAGTTCTTGCCGGCGGGTTTATTGCTGACCGCACGATACATCACAATGGCGTTGCGGCGATCGGTTTCGCGGCGAGCGCCATTCTTGTCTTGGTGGTTGCGCTGTTGCCGTTGCCGGCGCTTGCCGTCATCGTGCTTTTGACGGCCGCCGGCTTCTTTTCCGGCATTATCCAGCCCTCGCGCGACATGATGGTGCGTGAGGCAGTGCCTGAGGGCGCCGCCGGACGCGTGTTCGGGATTGTCACGACCGGCTTCAATATCGGCGCCGCGATCGGGCCGATAGTCTTCGGGCTAATTCTCGATCACGGCCATCCCGCGTGGATTTTCGGGATCACCGCCGGCTTCATGGCGATCACCGCACTGACCGCTTCCTGGTCGCAATGGCGGAAGCAGCGCGTGCGAAACCTCGCTGCCTCCCGGCTCAGTGAGGCGGCCTGACGTCAGGTGCTGCGGCGGCGATAGCCGAGATCGTCCGGCGTGCGGCGCCACATCGCATCGACGCTCCACGGCCCCGGACCGGCGAAGAAGATGTAGAAGAAGATGAAGCAATAGAGGATTGCCGCATCGCCGCGATTGATGACGGGAAAAAAACTGCTCGGCGCGTGGGCCATGAAATAGGCGACGGCCATATCGCCGGAGAGGATGAAGGCAACGGGTCGCGTAAAGAGACCGGTGGCCAGCAACAATCCGCCAACGAGCTCGATAACGCCCTGCGTCCAAGACAAGGTGAACATCGCCGGCTGAGTGCCCGCCGGGAAACCGAGCAGCTTCGTCGTACCGTGCTCCAAGAAGAGCAACGCCACCATGATGCGCACAATGCTAAGCACGCGCGGTGCCCAGACAACAAGTGAATCCATCCGAATCATTTCTTCCTCTCCGCTTCCTTCCCCAAATCGGTCACGTCGGTGGCGGCCGCTTGATTTCGCCGCCGGGTTTCGACTGTTGATAGACGGATTCGGCAATCGTCAACAACTGCGTGCGGTCGACCTGCGCCGCAATCGCGTAGCCGAAGCCATTCTCGGTCCAGGTGAAGGCCGAGGCCGAGGCGTTTTGGCCCTGCACGAAGCGGAAGGCGGTCCCGGCGTCACCATCGGCACGGAGATACACCGTCAACCGGGCGCCCCCGTCATCCTGGTACATGAGCTGGGCGGCGGCGCCTGAAGTTGCCGGCAACAGCCGTCCGCCCATCAGATGGAAGCCCTGTGCCGAGAGGTCGGGCGCCTTCAGCGGATGATTGAGCCGCCGTGACAGCCATTGCACGAGGTGCGCTTCCTGCGCGGCGGCAACTTCGACGGGATGCACCGTCTCCGCGGTAAAGACGCGGTGCGCGCTCAGGGCCTCGGCGGCCACCGGCGTGTCACGCTGCGCGACTAAGGCTCCGGCAAAGCGCGCATGCGCAAACCAGCCGCCGAGGCCGCCGATCGCGAACAACAGGACCGCCGCTGCGACTCGCAGCCAGTGCCGGGGGGCGGCGCGGCGCTCCACCGCTAGATTGCCGACACGCAGACGCGCCGGAATGGGCTCCGCCGCCTTGAATTGCAAGCTCGCGCGCAAAGCATTGCGCGCCGCGATGTCGGCTGCGACGCGCTCGCCGAGAGGAGGGTTCTCGCCGAGAAAGCGGCTGACCAGAGCGTGACGCTCCGGGCTCAATCGCCCATCAACAAACGCGTTGAGATCGTCTTCGCCAATCGGCGGGTCGGCAATCATTTCACTCTCCGCAATTGCGGCGCCGATCCGGTTTCGATCGCTTGGCGAAACCGCTCGCGCGCGCGGCTCAAACGCGACATGACAGTACCAATCGGAATATCGAGAGCCTTCGCCATATCCGCATAAGAAAGGTCTTCGACGCCGACGAGGAGCAGAATGGATTTCTGCTCCTCTGAAAGCGTATCGAGCGCCGACAGACAGTCACGAAAGATAAGCCGGCGCTCGGGATCGGCGTCCTGGAACGCCTCCGCCGAATCCGCTTCCTCGACATCGGCGCGGGTGCCACGCCGGGAGCGGCGCCGCAGCTCCGAGATGTGGAGATTGCGTAAAATCGTGAAGAGCCAGGCCTTGGGATTGCCGTCGCGCCGGCGCATATGCCAGCCGGCGAGCGCATGTTCGAGGCAATCCTGGACGAGATCGTCGGCGGCTTCGCGATCGCGCAGCAGGGCCCAGGCATAACGGCGCAGCCCCGGAATATGCGGCTCGAGAATCGCGGCGATATCGTCCATGCGCTATCGCTCGGGGTGCCGCAGTTTAGAAGTCATGCAACGAGAACGCCGACTGCGGACGATTATTCCACCAGGAGGGCGACCGATCACGCGCCGGCGCGCACGGCATGGCGCCAAGCTGCCTCGGCGAGCGGCACCGCACGCGAGGCCTGTTCCACGGCCCGCGCGCTTGCCGCCGTTCCGTCGCGGACGCGGCCGGCGATCCCCTGCACGATCCCGCACAGACGGAACAAATTGTATGCAAAATACCATTCGAGATCGGGGATGCCGTCGCGTCCGGTCTCCTTGCAATAGATTGCAACCACTTCGGCTTGCGTGGGGATGCCGAGGCTGGCGACATCGACGCCACCGAGCGAGCTTCGCCCCTCGTGGGGCATCGACCAGTTCATCAGCACATAGGTGAAGTCGGCGAGCGGATCGCCGAGCGTCGATAATTCCCAGTCGAGCACCGCCGCGACCGCGGGCGCGTCCGGGTTAAAGATCATATTGTCAATGCGGTAATCGCCGTGAACGATCGACAGCCGCTCTTGCGCCGGTACCGTCTTTGGCAGCCATTCGATCAGCCGGTTCATCGGCTCGATCGTCTGCGTCTCCGAGGCGCGGTACTGCTTCGTCCAGCGGTCGATCTGGCGCGCGAAATAATTTCCCGATTTGCCGTAATCGCTCAGGCCAATTGACTCGGGATCGTACTGATGCAGCCGCGCGAGCGTCCGGATTTCGGATTCGTAGATTGCCCGACGCTCAGCAGGGGCAATACCGGGCAGCGTGCCGTCCCAAAAAATGCGGCCCTCGACCATCGACATGATGTAGAAGGCGGCACCGACCACGCTGTCATCGGTGCAGAGCCCATACGAGCGGGCGACGGGAAAGCCGACGCGTCCAAGCGCGGTGATCACCCGGTATTCGCGATCGACCGCATGCGCCGACGGCAGCAATTTGCCGAACGGCTTCCGCCGCAACACATAGGCGCGATCCGGCGTATCGAGGCGGTATGTCGGGTTCGACTGGCCGCCCTTGAATTGCGACACCGTCAGCGGACCGCGATAGTCCTCAACGTTCTCGCGCATCCAGGTGTCGAGACGAGCCTCGTCGAAACGATGACGTTCTTCGACCGGCTTCGTACCCGAGAAAAAATCCGCGGCAGTAGCGCCGCCCGCCTCACTCATTGCAATGCAGGACCCGCATTGGTGTAGCGCTTCATTTCCAGCCGCGCGATCGCGCGATTGTGCACTTCGTCCGGGCCGTCGGCGAGGCGCAAGGTGCGGATGCCGGCATAGGATTTCGCAAGGCCGAAATCGCTGGTGACACCGCCGCCCCCATGGGCCTGGATCGCCTGGTCGATGATCTTCAGCGCAATGTTCGGTGCCGCGACCTTGATCATCGCGATTTCGAGTTGCGCCGATTTGTTGCCGGTCCTGTCCATCATGTCAGCGGCCTTGAGGCAGAGAAGGCGCGTCATTTCAATATTGGTGCGCGCCTCGCCGATGCGCTGCTCCCACACCGATTGCTCGGAAATGCGCTTGCCGAAGGCGACGCGGGATTGCAGCCGCTTCACCATCTTCTCGAGCGCCACTTCGGCGACGCCAACCGTCCGCATGCAATGATGGATGCGGCCGGGCCCGAGGCGACCCTGCGCGATTTCGAAGCCGCGCCCCTCGCCGAGCAGCAGATTGTCGGCGGGCACGCGCACATTGTCGAGAATGACCTCTGCATGTCCATGCGGCGCGTCGTCGAAACCGAAGACCGGCAGCATGCGCACGACTTTCACGCCGGGCGTGTCAAGCGGCACCAGGATCTGGGATTGCTGGCGATGGCGCTCGGCATTCTTGTCGGTCTTGCCCATCACGATGGCGATCTTGCAGCGCGGATCGCCGACGCCGGAGGACCACCATTTGCGGCCGTTGATCACGTAGTGATCGCCGTCGCGCGTGATCTCCGTCTCGATATTGGTCGCGTCGGATGAGGCGACATCGGGCTCGGTCATCAGAAAGGCGGAGCGGATTTCGCCGTTCATCAGCGGCCGCAGCCATTTGTCTTTGTGTGCTTTGGTGCCGTAGCGATGCAGCACTTCCATATTGCCGGTATCGGGTGCCGAGCAGTTGAACACTTCCGAGCCGAACTGCACTTTGCCCATCTCTTCGGCGCAGAGCGCGTATTCGAGATTGGTCAGGCCGGCTCCCTTGAACTCGCTCTCGTCGTGCTCGCGCGAGGGCGGCAGGAACAAGTTCCAGATGCCTTCGGCCTTCGCCTTCTTCTTCAACTCTTCGAGTACGGGCACGACGATCCAGCGATTCCCGTCCGCTGGCTTCATCTGCTCGTTGTAGGTGTCAACCGCGGGGTAGACATGCTTTTGCATGAAGGCCGTGACGCGATCGCGCCAATGACGCTGGCGTTCTGAAAGCGAAAAATCCATGGGCTCCTCGCGCTCCTCGGCCCCATACGGGCGGTCTTTTGCTCAGTCCGACGGCCAGGGTCACGGAACTCCGGCGTGCAGATGCTACGGGATTGCAGTAGCAGACGTTCGCGCCCCAAGCCAAATCGTGCGCGGGTGGTATACCTGTTCCCGGACGGGCACTCGCAAGGAGCGGCCACAACGTCGCCGCGCGAAGCAATGACTGTTCGCCGGAGGGTCTGAAGGCAGGAGCTATCCTGTCAAGCTATCCGTAAAGCGACGAGGCTAATACCGGCGGAAGGGGCAAATGGTTTTATCGCCTCGCGTGGCACGCTATGATATCAATCGGGTTGTCAGGATGCCGCTTTGCACATTCAGAATCTTCGCCGGGCGCGATCGATCGCCAAATTCCGCTGCCGGCTGACGGCCGCGCTCCTTTGTGTTTGTTTATCATCAGCAGCGCTTCTCGGCCTGTCTTCCCCCGCATCCGCGGACGCGCTCGCTGCCGGCGCCGCCGCCTTCAACCGCCAGGATTACGTGGGTGCCGCTGTGATCCTGACGCCGTTGGCGGAGGTGGAGAGGGACGCGCGGGCACAGGCCTATCTCGGCTTCATGTATCAGAACGGCCGCGGCGTGCCGCAGAGTTATGAAGAAGGCGCACGTCTCTATCGCGCTTCGGCCGAGCAGGGTTTCCCGCCGGCGCAGTACATGCTCGGCCTTATGTATGACAAAGGCCAGGGCCTGCCGCAGGATTACGTGCTCGCCTATATGTGGGTGACGCTCGGCGTCGCCGGCGCGTCGCCGAAGGAGCGGCCCGCCTGGACCCGCGTCAGGGATGCGATCGCATCAAAGATGTCGCTGGCGCAACGCACGTTGGGACAGCGTCTCGCGCTCGGTAAGCCGACATTGCGCGTGCCGAGTTCATGGCCCTGGCCATGGTAGCGCCGTCTGCAGGAGCCAGCCGGTCCAGATCGATGGCGCGAAAAATAGCCCGAACGGCAATCTCGTGGTGGCTTTCAGTGTGCGTCGTGTGATGAGCTGATCGACGAGCACAGCTGCGAGCGCGGACAACGCGGCGATTTCGATGGCAATCGGCAACATCGTCCAATCGAGCCATGCCCCGGCAACGCCCGCCAGTTTGACGTCGCCCAATCCCAGGCCGTGACGGCCGCGGAGCCTTTTATACGCCCACCGTATTGTGAGGAAAGCGAGCGCGAGCATGGCGGCACGCAACAAGGCCGCGGCGAAAGCCCAGATCGCATCCCCTTCGGCCGCTAGGATCGCGGCGGCTAATCCGACCACGAAAGCTGCGGCGGAATATTGATCCGGGATGATGAAGTCGTGTGCGTCGCGAAGGGCGATCGCGGTCATCAGGACCGCGAGCAGGGCGCCGCATAAGCCCGTAGCGTCAGACGCGACATACAAGCTCAAAGCCGCGCCGGCGGCTCCGCAAAGCGCATATGCGAGTTTGTATTTGCTGGCGAGCGAGGCGCTTGATCCGATCTGCGAAGCGACACTCATCGCGCGCTATCGCGCCGTGATGTGAGAAGGCTCACTTCACAACGTTGGGAGCGAAGGGCTGAACCGCGCCGGGCGGCTCGAGTGAACCGATCTTGCCGCCGCGCATTTTCGAGCGCAGTTCCTCGGCAACCATGGAGGCGTCGGCGCCATCGCGGATAATCTGCGGGCGGATGAATATGATCAGCTCGGTTCGCGACAGAGCACGCCCATTGCTGCCGCTTGCATCGCCGAGCAGCGGAATCTGATCGACGATCGGAATGGTGCTTCGGTTGCGGCTCTGCGTCTCGTTGACGAGGCCTGCCAGCAGAACGGTCTGCCCGCTTGTCACCATGATCGAGCTCTTCACCCGACGCTGCGACAGCGTCGGCGTCAGGCTCGCTTGATTCCCATTCTGGGCGACGCTGCTGATCTCTTGTTCGACATCCATCAGCACATTGCCGTTTGAATTGATGCGCGGCTGCACACGCAAGATGATGCCCGTGTTCTTGTAATCGACGGTGTTGACGATGGAATTCGTCCCGGTGAGCACCGTCGCCGTGCCGGTCGTCACCGGCACCTGATCGCCGACCTGTAAGGTTGCAACCTGATTGTCGACGACGACGAGCGACGGGTTGGAAAGAACCTTTACGTCGGTATAGCCGTGCAGCGCGTTGATGACGACTTGCGGTGTCAGGACATTGCCGAGTACCGCGTTGAACCCGGGCAGCGTTGTCGTTGGAAGCGAGGGGGTAGCGGAATTGATCAGTGCCCCGAACTTGTTGTTCAGGAAAAACTGAACGCCGAAATTTAGATTGTCGTTCAGCGTGACTTCGGCGATCGTCAGCTCGACCGCGACCTGCAGCTGCGGCCGGTCCAGTTGCACGAGCGCGCGCTCGATAAGCCGGTAATTCTCCTGTGTGGCGTAGATCAGGACCGCGTTGTTGACGACGTCCGCCGTAATGCGAATACCGGGCAGGAGCGCTGGCCGGCTGCCGTTTCCGAAGGTGGCGTTCATCGCCGACGCCAAGTCTTGCGTGCCGGGCGCGCCAGGTGCCCCAGGAGGTCCTCCCCCGGCTCCGAGTGTGCTTGTCATCGGGGGCAGGCCCGCCCCTCCTCTCGCGCTCACGGTCGTCGATGTCTGCAACTGCGCACCGCCGGTGAGGCGATCCACGGGCGACAGCGTCGTTGCTCCGGAGGAGGGAGCAAGCTGGTTTGCCGGTGTATCAAGCGCGCTCTGCGGCGAGGACCCGACGAACATGTCATTGAGCAGCTTTGCGATCTGCCTCGCCTCGCCATAGCGCACGCGATAAACCTTGACGCCGGCACTCGCGACGTCGGAATTGTCGAGGCGGCTGATCCAAGTCGCCGCCGTGCGCAGCACTTCCTGCTTGCGGCTGACGACCAGGATCGCATTCATGCGGCTGATCGCCTGGAAGCGCACCAGGTTCTGGCTGAGGCCCCCTTCGCCGGAATCGAGAATCTTCTCGAGTTCGGCAATCATCGGTTCGGGGGCTGAATTCTTGATCGGGAAAATGCCGACGGATTGGCCGCGCATCCAATCGGCATCGAAGCTCAGCACCGTGTCGACGGTGGAGCGCCGCTCGACCGCATTGCCGGCGACGATGATCAGATTGTTCGATGCGTCAGCGCGTATCATTCCGGGCTTGGCGGCAAATCCTTCGAGCAGTTTCGAGATCGTCTGCACGGAGACGTATTGAAGTGGAATGATCGTGATGCCGTAGCCGGGTTCCGGTGGGCCGAAATCGGCATTGTCCACCCCGCCGGAGCCGGCCGCCTCCGTCGCCGGCACGATCCGATAACCGGCGGGATCTTTGACGAGAACGAGATTGCTTGTGCGCAGCGCTGTTTCGAGCGCGAGAAGGATGCTCCGCTTCGGCACCGGGCGCCCGGAAGACAGGCTGACTGTCCCCTGCGCGCGCGGATCGATCGTGTAGCCGAGGCCAAGAATGTCGCCGAGGATCACCTTGGCGACTGTCGTCACCGGCGCGTTTTCGAAATTGAGCGCAAAGCCTTCACCCGCGGCGGCGGCGCCAGCACCGCCACCCTCGTCCGTTCGTGCGCTGACCACGGGCACGATCTCGCCATAGGAGACCACACCGCCGCGGCCGCCGGACCCGGTGCCTTCGGTGGGCCTTGCCGGGTTGGGAAAGCGGGGAAGGAGGTCGGCGGCGCGGATGCGGTCTAGCGCGTCGGGCGACTCACTGGCGGTTCTATCGAGGGGCGTCGGTGTGCAGGCCGCGAGAATCGCTGCGAGCCATGCGATGGCGGCGCCCGACAAAGCGGCGCGTGAAACATGGCGGCGAAACCTGAACAACGAACCCCGACCCACGCTGGATTTGCGCTGGAGACCAGCCCGAAGGTGTCAGTTTGACACCCGTTTGTAACCTCATTAAGTTCTTGTTAGAGTCAAGACTTACTTTTGGATTCAATGGTTTATGGCGGAATCGCGTGTAGAAATGTGTCGGGTTTGTGGCTGATCGGACGGCCATGACTTTCCACGTCCTGGAAGAGTTCGCGAAGCACTTGTCGGGCCGCACGCGCCTGCAGGCGTATACCAACGTCGATTCAACTTCTTCTTCAGACCTGACGATGCGCCGGCTGTGGGAGGCGAGCGAGCTGTCGGGGGGCGATTTCGCCGAGGAGGTAGCCCGCTTCTATGGGTTGACGCGGCTGACCCTGCCCGAGCTGATCGCGGCCACGCCGCTGACCGCCCGCTTCTCGCCGCGCTTTCTGCGCGAGATGGTGCTCTTCCCCTATGAGGCCGCTGACGGGAAGCGCCGCCTGGCGCTCGCCGACCCGAGCGACGATGCCGCGATCCGGGCGGCGGAGATCGTGCTCGGGCCGGGCATCGCCTGCGATGTGGCATCATTCGAAGACATCGCAACGGTGCTTGGCGAGCGCCTCACCGGCAAGGAGCCGGCGGACGGCGCCGCTGAAACGGCCGCGGCCGGGGCCGCCGACGACATCGAAAGCCTGCGCGATCTCGCAAGCGGCGCGCCGGTCGTGCGTGCCGTCAGCGATCTCCTCGAGAAAGCGGTCGAGCTTCGTGCCAGCGATATCCATATTGAGCCGATGCGTTCCGGCCTCACGGTGCGCATGCGAGTCGACGGGCTTTTGCGGCTCGTGCCTTCTCCCACAGGCGTGCTGCCGCAGGCGCTGATCTCGCGCATCAAAATTCTCTCCGGACTGAACATCGCCGAGCGGCGTCTGCCGCAGGATGGTGCCGCGCGCCTGAAGCTGGCGCGATCCGAGATCGATATTCGCGTCGCCACCATGCCGACCCAGCACGGCGAATCCGCCGTGTTGCGCCTGTTGCCCCGCGACCGCGGGCTCCTCGATATCACGAAGCTCGGTTTCTTGGCCGCGGACGAAAAGAAGGTCGCCCGTCTTCTCGACTTGCCGCACGGCATGATCATTGTCACCGGCCCAACCGGCAGCGGCAAGACGACGAGTCTTGCGACCATGCTGTCGATTCTCAATCAACCCCTACGCAAAATCCTGACGATCGAGGACCCGGTCGAATACGAAATTTCCGGCCTCAATCAGTCGCAGGTGAAGCCCTCGATCGGCCTGACCTTTGCGACGGCCATGCGCGCTTTCGTGCGTCAGGATCCAGACGTGATCATGGTCGGCGAAATCCGCGATGCCGAGACTGCAAGCATCGCGGTGCATGCGGCGTTGACCGGTCACCTCGTGTTGACGACGCTGCACACCGAGACGGCGGCGGCCGCGGTCCCACGCCTGCTCGATCTCGGGGTCGAGGGATTCCTCCTGCGCTCGGTATTGCGGGCGATCATCGCCCAGCGGCTGGTGCGCATCCTGTGCGACCGCTGCAAGAAGAAGCACACGCTGAAGACCGCCGATCTCGAGTCCGATCCGCGTTATGCGACGCTCGGCTTCCGCGCCGGCGAGATCATCTGCCAGCCGGTCGGATGCGAACGCTGCGGCGGCACCGGTTATCGCGGCCGTCAGGGCGTCTTCGAAGTGCTGGAATTGAACGAGACGATCCGCGCGACGATGAGTGCGCATGCCGATTCGGTTGCCATCGATAAAGCCGCGCGCGATGCCGGCATGACGACGATGATCGAAGATGCGATCGCCAAATGCCGCGCCGGGCAAACATCGGCGGCGGAAGTCCTCCGCGTCACCACCGTGCGGTAAGACATGCCGAGCTTCCGCTACCGGGCCCTGACGCAAAGCGGCGAGATCGTCAGTGGCTCGATCACTGCGCCCACTGCGGCGGAAATCGCGACCCGCATCGAGTTCCTCGGTCTCATTCCGATCGAAACCGTCGCCGAACGTTCGGGCGCAGGCTCGAGTGTCCGCGACTTTTCCCTGTTTTCGCATCCGCGGCCGGAAGACGTCACGATCTTTACCGGCGATCTGGCGCTTTTGCTGAAGACCGGCGCCCGCATCAATGATGCGCTCGGTCTTCTGGCGGGTGAGGCGGATATCGGCCGTTTGCGCCCAACCGTCGCGAAGATGACCGCGGCGATCATGGCGGGTGAAAGTTTTGCGGACGCCATCGGGCATCATCCGAATCTGTTTCCGCCAATGTATCAGGCGCTCGTGCGCGTCGGCGAAGCCTCAGGCACACTCGACCACATCCTCGAAGTGCTCGGCGCGGAGCGGGTGCGAACGGAGGCGCTACGTCGCAAGCTCATGGATGCGTTGCGATATCCCGCGTTTGTCTTGTTCGCGGCAGGCGCTGTGCTGGTCTTTTTCCTGACATTCGTGCTGCCGCAATTTGCGAGCGTGCTCCGCGACTTCAATGCGAAGCTCGATCCGGTCGTGCTCGGCTTTCTCGGGCTCTCCGATTTCATGCGCGGTCATTTCGACATGATCGCCGTCGGCACGCTTGTCGTCCTGCTCGGCGGCTGGATTCTTCTGCGTCAGCCGCGTGTGCGCGGTTTCCTGATGGAAGGCATCTCCCACCTGCCGCTTGTGCGCCACGTGCTCACTTATCACCGCACCGCTTTGTTCTGCCGCAACCTCGGCGTGCTGCTGGCGAGCGGTGTGGCGCCAACAACAACATTGCGCATATTGGCGGACATAATGGCGACGCTCGGCAGCTCGACCGTTTGGATGCGCACCGTCGACCGCGTGCGCCACGGCGGCAAACTCTCCGATGCGCTCGCCGAGACGCAAGCTTTGCCGGACATGGCGGTGCGCACGCTGCGGCTTGGCGAGGAAACCGGACAATTGCCGATGCTCGCCGCGCGGATAGCCGATTTCTATGAGGCCAAGCTGCAAAGAAGCCTTGATCGCGTGGTCGGTATTGCGGGCCCGGCGGCGATCGTGACGATCAGCATCATCGTCGGCGGGCTGATCGTGTCGGTGATGACGGCGCTGCTCTCCGTCAGTCAGGTTGTCGGATGATGCGTATCGCGAACGAAAGCCGGATCGCACGCGCGAGGAAGGCGCTGCGAGACACCGCGCAGAGCGGCTTCACGCTTGTCGAAATTCTGGTTGTCATTACGATTATCGGCTTGATCATGGGCCTCGTCGGCCCGCGCGTTCTCGGCTATCTCGGCGAGTCGAAAGTCAAGGCGGCGCAAATTCAGATCGAGAGCTTCGCCAGCGCGCTCGATCTATTTTATCTCGATGCCGGCCGATATCCTTCGAGTGCGGAAGGACTTCCCGCACTCGTGCGGCGGCCCGGCGCCACGACGAGCTGGAACGGCCCCTATCTGAAGAATGGGCAAGTGCCGAATGATCCCTGGGGCCACCCCTATATCTATCGCGCGCCGGGCGAACGGGGTGCCTACGACATCATTTCGCTGGGATCGGACGGCCAGGACGGCGGCACCGGCACCGCTGCCGACATCCGCAATGGCGGCGCAAATGCGAACATTGCCGCGGGGCGCTGAAGACGGCTTCACCTTGCTCGAGATCGTCTGCGTCATGGCGATCATTTCGATTTTGGCTGCTTTGATTTTACCGGCCATCCCGCGCGGCACGTCACGTACGCGGCTCGAAGCATTCGCACTGCAAACCGCCGCCCTGCTGAAGACCGATCGTCTCGCCGCCATGCAGCGGCGGATGCGGGTTGCGACCGAACTCGATCCCGCCGCGCGTTCGATCCGCTCCGGCGCGACGGGCAGCACTGTCGTGCTGCCGCGCGATGTCGGTTTCGATGCGCTGCTCGCCTCGCGGTGCAATCAGCGCGCGGCGGGGCGCACGATCGATTTCTTCCCGTCGGGAATGTCGTGCGGCGGCACGATCGCGCTGCTGCGTCCGGGCGGTGGATTCCAGGTTCGCGTCAACTGGCTGACCGGCGGAGTCGAAATTGTCCCAGTCACCGGCTCCTGACACGCGCGAGGGCAGCGAGGGCTTCACGCTCATCGAAGTGCTGATCGCACTTGTCATTGTCACGATTTCTCTTTCCGCGCTGGGTCAGCTGATGGCGAGCAACAGGCGCGTCGCCGGTTCGCTCGATACGCATCTCTCGCTCGTCGAGACGGCCCGCGGCATCGAGACGGCGCTCCCCGACCGCGCCGTGCTCGCTGGCAATTCTGCCGGCGAAAGCGGCGACTATCGCTGGGGCGTCTTCGTGCAGCCCTTCATTTCCAACCTCGTCGATCCAAACCTGCCAACGCCGTGGATTCCGCAATTTGTTGCGATCCGCGTGCAATCGCCTCAGGGCGTTTCAGTGCAGATCGACACGATTCGACTGCAGGCGCGGCCGAAACAATGACTGCGTCCCGCCGCAATCGGCAATCGTCATTCGGCTTCACCCTTATTGAAGCGCTGCTTTCGGTTGCGCTCATGGGCATCGTCCTTGCCGCCCTCGCGCTGCTCACGGCGCAATGGTTCCCGAACTGGAATCGCGGATTTCGCCGCGTTCAGCAGACGGAACTGATGGGGCTCGGCATCGAGCGTGCCGTCGCGGATTTGTCAGCGGCCGAATTTATCTCGCCGAACGGCAAGACCAGGCGCCCATTGTTCGAAGGCTCGGAGCTTTCAGTGATCTTCGTGCGCTCCGCGCTTGGACCAAACAGCGCGCCTGGTCTCGATATTGTCAGGTTGAGCGAGATGCCGACCGAGCGCGGTCTCGCGCTTGTGCGCACACGCGCGAAATTCACGCCGCTCGAACCCGGCGCTCAAGTGCAAACGCAGGTCGCCTTTGCCGATCCCGTCGTGCTGACGCAAGGGCCATATCGCCTGTCGTTCTCGTACGCGGGCGCGGACCGGATGTGGCAGCCAGTCTGGCATGACGCGACGCAGCTGCCGCGGGCGGTGAAACTCATCGTGCGTAGCACCGCAACCGGACAGATCGTGATGGTGTCCACCGCGATGCCGGTACATGTGACGAGCCCGGCTGCGTGCGCGGCGGGCGGCGCCAAGGAATGCCTTGAGCGGCTCGACAAACCGGAAGAACAAGTGGAACAAACCCTGTGAGCGCGCGCGACAAGCAACACGGCTTCATCATCGTCGCGGTTCTTTGGATGATCGCGGCGCTCGCTTTGCTTGCTGCGATCTACACGCGATTTGCGCTGACGACCGCAGTCGCTTCGACCGTGCACGAGGACAGGCTGCGTGCGCAGGGCCTGATGACAGCCGCAGTCGAACTCACCGCCTATCAGCTGACGGCTGCGCTACCGCAAGACAAAGCAGCGGCGCCTGTTCTCGGCGCGCCTGCCGATGCGGCTCAACGGCTTCAGTCCGCCGCGCCGCAGATGCCGACGCGAGGCGCGTTTTCTTTCCGCCTTGGACGCTCTGGAGTGACGGTCGATTATCAATCCGAGGCGTCCCGCATCGATCTAAACCTTGCGTCAAAGGAGATACTTGCGGGTCTTTTCAGAACGCTCGGCGCCGAGCTTGAGGATGCGAACTACTACGCCGATCGCATCATCGGGTGGCGCAAGAAAGGTGAAGTTGCAGGCGAAAACCAGGAGGCGACCGCCTATCGGGTCGCCGGCATTGCTTATGCCCCGAGACAGGGGCCATTCCAGAGCGCTGCCGAGCTATGGCTGGTTCTCGGCATCCCGCCGATCCTGAAGGAACGCGCCCTGCCGTTCGTGACCGTCTCTAGCGGTCAAAGCGACGTCGACACGGAAAGCGCCGCGCCGGAGGTCGTCGCCTCGCTGCCCAACATGACCCCCGAGCGTATGAACGACGTGTTGCAACAGCGCTCGAGCCCGGTGCAATTCGGGCAAAGTCAATCCGCTCAGCCCGGCGCGGCACAGAAGCTCGCGGCAGGCACGCCCTCGCATTCATACCGTCTCAATATCCGTATGGCGCTCCAAAACGGCCGGCGCGTTGCGGCCGAAATTGTCATCCTGGTCCCCGAAGACGGGGACGATCCTTATCGTGTATTGTTCTGGCGCGATGACTTCGATGGCTTGAGTTAGATGAGCGTACTCAGCTCCATCAGAACGGGCTTTTGGCATTGGATCGATGCCGCCGCGGCGACAATCGTCGCGATTGTCGCGCGCCTGACGTCCTCGCGGCTCGTGCGCGTGGTCGAGCAGCCCGACGGCTCACTGATTTGCGAGGGCGAGAAGCTGACGCTCGCCGAGGGAGGTCTGGTCGAGCCGCTGCCGCGGAAGGTCCTAGCGCGGCTGCGCAAAGCGCGCGTCGAACTGATGCTCTTGCCCGAACGCTTCGTTTTCCGGCCGCTGGAATTACCGCAGCGCGCGAGCGAGTTTCTTGGCGGCATCGTGCGCGCGCAGATCGATCGGCTGACCCCTTGGAGCGCGGCAGAAGCGGCGTTCGGCTGGACCGCACCAAAGGAGCTCACCGGCGACCGTATGCTGGTGACTGTCGTTGCGACGTCGCGCGCGTTGATCGCGCCGCTTGTCGCAAGCCTCTCCGCGCATGGCCCGAAGACCGTGCACGCGGTGACGCAGCCGCCCGACATCGCCGGTGTGGCGCCGGTCGGGGTCTGGGATTACGCGGTTGGCGGCACGATCGATTTGCGCCGGGTCCGCTTTGCACTCGCGTCCGTGCTTTTGGTCATGGTGCTCGCCGCGATGGGCTCTGTTGGCGCGCTGCTCGTCGTCGGGGATGATCTCGATGCGCAGCGCTTCGAAATCTCGCGCCGCATCGCAGACAAGCGCGCAAGCGCGCTGATCGGCCGCGAAGGTCTCGGCAGCACCGCGCTTGCCGCACTTGACCGTCGCAAGCGCGAAGTGCCGTCGAGCGTGATCGTCATCGAGGCTTTGTCGCAAATCCTGCCCGACCACACCTATCTGACGGAGCTGCGCGTTATCGGCGACCGCCTGCAGATCGTCGGCGTGAGCCGCGACGCGCCGGCCTTGATCCGGCTGATCGAACAATCGTCGCACTTTACGCGCGCGACCTTCTTCGCGCCGACGACGCGCTCGCCGGGAGAGCCCGGTGAGCATTTCAATATCGAGGCTCGCATCGAGCCCGTCTATACGCCGGGGATTTGAGGATGGCCGGCGTCATCGATCGTTTGTTTATCCGGGCACCGTGGACGGCTTTAGTCGCTTATGTTGCGCTGGTTTTCTGTCTCGGCCTCGTGACTTGGGCGTCCCTGCAAGGCCTGCAGGAGCGCTACGCCGCGCGCGACAGCGCTCAGGCCCTGCTCGATGAGATCGAGGGCCGCACGCGGCCCGGTGCCGGGACTCCCGTTGCTCAGCCCGGAATGCCGGGATCGCCCTTCCTCGAAGGGCAGACCGTTACGGTGGCAGGCGCGGCGCTGCAGCAGCGGATCGGCAATGCGGTAAAAACCGTCGGCGGCAATGTACTGTCCTCGCAGGTCGACTTGCAGGGCATCGAAGCCAAGAAAGGTTTCGTAAGCCTCACCGCCAGCTGCGAAGTCGATCAGCCGGCGCTGCAGCAGCTGCTTTATGATCTCGAAGCGGGCATGCCGTTCCTGTTCGTCGATCAGCTCACCGTGCAGGCTCCCCAGGCGACGGGAGCAGACACCGCACGCATGCGCGTGCTGATCGGCGTCTCCGGCCAATGGCAGGGCACGCGATGAGAGGCGGGCGCACGCTTGCATTTGCTTTGATCGCGGTTGCGTGCGGCGCCCCGGCATTTGCCGCGCTCGATAGCGGCGGACCGCCCGGTCTTGGCGAGATCGAGCAGTTTCCAATCGCGCCACGCGCAGCCCCGCCGGCGCAGCCGGTCCTCGCGCAACCTGCAGCCCCGCAGCCGCAAACCGGAAATCCGCTTTGGGCCGTCCCTTTGCGCACGCTGTCAGCAACGCGCGAACGCCCGATTTTCTCGCCGAGCCGGCGTCCGCCGCCTGCCGCTGTCGCGGTGACCCCGGCCGAGCCCACGCCGCTTGTGCCGCGCCCGGCCGTGCCCGAGCGTCCCGCACTCGCGCTTGTCGGCACAATTGTCGGCGAGGGCGAAAGCATCGCGATTTTCTATAACCCGACGACGAAGACGACGATCCGGCTGCGCCTCGGACAAACCGACGACACGGGCTGGAAGCTCGTCGCGGTCGATGCCCGTACGACGCTGCTCGAAAAGGACCGCCGGTCCGTCACATTGGCGCTTCCCGCGCCGGGCGAAGCTCCGGCCGGTGCGGTGGCGGCACCGACGCCTACCGGGAATGCCGAGCCGGATCTATGATGCCAATGGCGGCCAGTTGCGCAGAAGGCCAATGGCTTGCCGCAGGCGCCCCGCGCTGGTAGCACGCGGCCAATGCCGGTTTAGCTCAGTTGGTAGAGCAACTGATTTGTAATCAGTAGGTCGCGGGTTCGATTCCTGCAACCGGCACCAGCGAAGGCCGGAACAAAGCGCAACGGACCCGCACGTACCGCACCCCTAAACGCCTGAAACAGCGTCATCTTACGCCGTTTTTTATACCACAAAGCGCACCTTTCCGCACGTGGCGAGACACGCCTTTTGGGAGTAGAATGGTGAGTAGACCCAACAGTTCAGGAAAAGGGCTACTCACATGCTTACGCAGCTTCAAATTCAGAACGGGAGGCCGAAAGAGAAGCCCTACACGCTCTCTGACGGCCGCGGACTTCACCTGTACGTTCACAGCTCAGGAAGCAAACTTTGGCGCATTCGCTTCCGCTTCACGGGCAAAGCGAACATGCTCTCGCTCGGATCATTCCCGGAGGTTTCGCTCGCCGACGCGCGCAAGAAGCGCGACACGATCCGACAGCAGATCGCCGATGGCATCGATCCTGCCGTTCAGCGAAAGACCGAGAAAGCGCGGTCGATCGAAGCGAAAGAGAACACCTTCGGCAAGCTCGCCGTGCGCACCGTACGGCCTCCGGCCTTGGCCGCAATCCAGTAGGTATGCGGTTCGAAAAGCTCAGGGGGTCGTGGCTCACGCACACGACGACACAGCACGGACTTTTCGCGATTCACATTTCTGGTACACTTCACTCCCGTTCGGTTCGCCAATCCCAGGGCGGTTTTGATGCCACTGCGCACGGAAGAAAAATTCCGGCGAGCGAGCGTCCGATTTCGTTTTTGATCGCGCATTTTTTGAAATCGAAACCGCAAAAGCTTTTCCGCCGCGCGGTAGAATGGTGGCAGGCCAGTCCCGATCCCACCCGGGTGCAGCACCCGCCATTTCTGGCGTTGTGGTAGCATCCGGTACCCTCCACAATGTTGAGCTTAAGCGTCTGTTGACGCAGGACGAAGTCGTCCAAATTCGTCAAACCGCCAGTAAGGTTCGTGGCGCGTACAAGCCACCCGGTAAGTGAAAGCAGCACAGACGCTGCTAGCACGGAAGCCAAGAACTAAAAGGGGAAGGCTCGCGCCTCCCCTTGAAAGCTTGATAGCCGCGGCGGGCGGCCATAGCCAGTTTGAATTGGTTTTTCCAAAGGTTTAGCAGAAGATACTCAGCCGCGGGCCAATTGTAATCAGAAGATCGTCAAACGGTGACCGGCCCGTTAGGCTTAGCAGCTCGCTCGCGATCTTACGCCCTCCACAATGCCGGAATTGCGGCCGCGTACACCGTCGGGTCGCAAGGCCCTTTGGCGCCCGCAATCTCAAATGCATAAACACCTTGCCATATCAGCACAACCGCAACAAGATATGCCCGAGCTTGAGCCGCATTAATCATTGACCGTCGGAGGACCAATGACGGATCTATTCATTTCATATAACAGCCATGACGAGGTTTGGGCCAAGCGCCTTTTCCTCGATCTCAGAGCTCGATTTCCAACGGTGAAGCCGTTCTGGGCTCGCGACGTCGCTGCAATTCCGCCAGGCAAGCCTTTTCGGCCAATTTTCCAAGGAGCCGCACAAGACGCTACTAACTTCCTTATTTTCTGGTCGGCCGCCGCGCAGAGATCGAACGAAGTGGGCCCCGAAATCCAGTCGTTCCTGCAGAACCGACAGACGCACCCGCGCTCCGCAGCAGGCCACAAGCGGACGCTGTTCTATATCGCTTTGGAGGCAGGAGTAGACTATGGCGAGCTTGTCGATGTCCAAGGCTTTCCGGATTTCCGCGGCGTCTACGATCCCAATGCTGCCGATTGCGGAATATCCAGTCTTAGTGCAGGCCCGGCAAGCGAGAATTGGCACCGTATGATTGGCAGCATCGGCAACGCTGTGCTTGCGGGCCAAGTCTCGCAAGCAATCACGTTAGCCATGATGGTGATGACTACCGCCACGACGCGGTTTGTCGACTCGCTCCTCGACGTGAGATCTGCTGGCGGTCCTTCCTTAAACGAATTTCTTCAATCGGTTGGGCTGACGCTCGATGAGGCGAAAGCGAGATATGCTGACAGCTCTTTTTTCTGGCGCCCTTTTGGCACAGTCAAAACGATCGTCGATTTAATGGAAGAAGTACGGGAAATTGCTATTCGTAATCTCGGCGACAGTTATAGATTCCATTGGGAGCCACTTGATTTCGTTGAAACGTGGAGAAACGCACCCGACGAAGCCGCCAACCGAAGACTCATTGAAAGTCTCTCAGAGCGACCATCAGTTATTGTCACCGATCCCATTTCGCTGTTCAATCCGCTCGTCAACCAACCTTTCAAAGAGCTCGGCGATTACGCTAAAAAGCAGCAATCGATGATCTTATCGATTTCTCCCCATGAGCTATCGGCGGCTGAATTCCTTTACAGTAGCTTGCTTCGAAACAGTTCACCGGTTCTGAACGCCTATCTTTATCCGCAAATTCCAGCGGTTGAAGCGTTCGCTCTCTGCGGGATGAACGTTCAGCACATTCGGGACATTGAGCGATTGATCAGAAGTGGACTTGGCTACTACTATCTTCACAAGAAAAAGACTGTATTGCAGCCGCTCGTCTCACCAGGAGTATAGGATGATCTATACCTTCTATTCTTACAAGGGTGGCGTCGGCCGCTCGATGGCCTTGGCGAATATTGCAGAAACCCTTCACGAGAAAGGCCTCCGGGTGATTATGATCGATTGGGATCTAGAGGCGCCCGGACTTGAGACGTTTTTTTGTGGCCCTAATGGCGAAAGGCAGCTTGGGGAGCTGCGAGCGCATGAAGGCCTTATTGATATGCTTGTCGCGTATAGAAATGCCTATCCGGCGTATTCCGCGCAACGGGCCAAAGCATTGGCCACCACGGCCGATCCGAACATGAGAGACTCCTCTCTGCAGGAATCGGGGACCAAGGAACAAGAACGTACCGCAGAGTTGACGAAGAAAGTGCTGGAGGAGGCGAATGTCCCGGCCTTTCGGCTCAAAAGGATCGGCGACACAGCGCGCGAGGAAGTTCCTAAGAACATTGACGCGTTTCTTGATAGGCTCTACCGGGCGATGACCCCTTCTATTTCGCCATATCGCGTTGGCGGCACGTTGGCAGACTCGCCCTTCGGCCCTTATCTGCAGTGCGTTCATGAGCCTGACAAAGAGCACAACGGCGTCTACCTTCTTTCGGCCGGAGCACGATCTGACCAGAGCTTTAATGAATATGCGGCCGCCGTCCAGGACTTTGGATGGAGCGATTTTTACGCGACCTACGATGGCCGGGAGTATTTCGCCTGGTTTCGTGATCAGTTGAAAGCGGTTGCCGACGTAATCCTGATCGACAGCCGAACCGGCGTTACGGAAATGGGCGGGGTATGCACTCGCCATCTTCCGGATGCCGTCATTTCCTTCTGTGCACCGAACTTCCAGAACGTGGATGGGGTGGTACGGGTCGTTGCTGGATTGAACAAGGACGTTGTGAAGCGGGCGCGCGACGATCGCTCTATCGCTACATTGATCATCCCCACCAGAATTGATAATTCGGAATCGGATCGCCTTAATGATTTTTCGAAGAGTTTTGCAGACAAAGTTGAACACCGTGGCTTCATTCCGGAAGCGCTGCGGGATTCGGAGCGGCCATTGTGGAACCTGCAGATTCCCTACATACCGAGGTATAACTATCGAGAAGAACGGGTGATTGGACCGGACATCGTCGCGCCTGATCCGGCAACTCAGAAGTTAATTGATGCATATCGTAAGATCGCCGTTCATCTGGCAATCCTAAGTCCGGAAGGGAGCCGGCTTCGTGGCGTCTTCGCCAGCGAAATCCAGTTGGCAGTACCCCTTCTTTCGAAGGTCGCACCGCAATTAGCGCCGGCAGTCTCGGATTCCTGGGTAGAAAGGCCAAGCGAGTATCAGACACTTAAGGCGACGCTGCTGCAGCTCTCCACATCATCGCAGCTCTCGCGGCTGGCGGTTTGTGGCTCGGCCGGTACCGGCAAAACGACTTTGGTCGCCAGGATCTGTCGCGACCCGGAGATCGTCGAGGCTTATCCCGCCGGCATTCTATGGCTGAATGCCAGGCAGCTATGGACTGCGGAGCTGGCACAGGAGTGGCTTAGAACAATGCTAGGTGTGAGCCGCCACGGCGGGGAGCCCGGTTTACGGCAGGCTCTGATGGAGCGGCGGTTTCTACTAGTGGCAGATGACGTATGGTCCCCAAACGATATCGAAGAGGTCCTCAAGTACGGTGCACAATGTACCCAGATGATTATTACTCGCGACGCTGGCGTCGCGAGCCATTTCGGCGAGAAGGTCCACGATGTCGGCGGGCTGACGATCGAGCAGTCGTTGCGAATTATAGAGACCGACGCCATTTCCTTAGCAGAGCCATCCAGTCCACGCTACCAATCCGCTCAGGAACTTGTTGCACTCCCTCTCGGTGCGGTGCTTGTGCGCGCTGCCCTCGCTCGCCATTTATCGCAAGGTGCAACGCCGACGCAGGCATGGAAGGAACTTGGAGAAGCATTTGACCGTCATGGCATCGTCGCTTTCGACCAATTAGAGGGAGCGGACAGCAGCACATCTATCGCAATCTCTTTGAAGGAAACTATTTCGCGACTGAAGCCTGACGAAGAATCCCTTCTCATTCGCATTGCGAAATGGGAGCGCGGACAAAAAACGGGGCAAGAACAGTCACACCTCGTATTCAACCCGCCGGTACAGCTCGGGCGTTTGGACGCTCTTGGTTTGGTCAGCAGGAGAGCGGACCAAATTACCCTCCATCCTCTGATCCGGGCGTATCTTTTGGTAGAGGGACGACTGGACGAACGCCTCGATGCCAAATCGCGCGAAAGCCGAATCAGCAGTTCCGCGGACAAGCAGGAGGGGGCCAATCCACACGTCGAACGCGCGAAGCAGATCATTCGGGGCGAGAGTGCAGGTCTCGACGAAATACAGGTCCTCGCGGAGAACCTAAAGCAGGAGAGGTATTTCACATACGCCAGGCAACTTTTTGCACTTGCTCAGGCGCTTCCGGAGACCAAGCGGCAGAGCGATGCTCGGCGGTTGAGGCTGATACAACGGCAGGCACTTTGTACCTACCGTGATCTCGACCTGCCTTCGTCGCGCTTCGGCGATGCGCTGGAACTTCTGGAACGTGCCGATCTCTCCGCCCCGCAGCCCTCGTCTGAGACCCTCGGCCTCGCGGGCGCGATCTGCAAATATCAATGGAAGCTAACCGGACGGCGCCGCGATCTCGAGCGATCTATCGCCTACTACAGAATAGGGGCCGTCCGTAACGTCACCGACGATGAGGGCTATACCGCCATCAATGCCGCATTCATGTTGGATATTCTGGCCCAGCAGGAACGGGACGATGCCCCGGACGAGGCGCGTCACCATGCGGACCAGGCGCGTACGCTCCGAGGGCGGATAACCACTCAGGTCCGAACCGTCGCTGAGAAAAACTCTAGCGGTGCGATAAAGAATAATTGGTGGTTGCTCGCGACGCTGGCCGAGGCTTACTTCGGACTCGGGGGCTTCTCTGAAGCGCGGTTTTGGCTGCGCGAAGGTCTCGCGCTCAATCCGGCCGATTGGGAGCTTGAAAGCACCACCCGTCAGCTTTGCTCGTTGGCTGTCGCACAAAAGCTGAATATAGCGGAAGGCTCGGAAGTCTATCGCACACTGCGCGTCATCTTCGGCGATGCCAAACATGCCCTGCTCGGGGCGACAATCGGGAAAATAGGGCTTGCCCTCTCGGGCGGAGGGTTTCGCGCGTCACTGTTTCACATCGGTGTCTTGGCACGCATGGCAGAACTCGACATGCTGCGTTATGTTGAAGTGCTCTCCTGCGTCTCCGGCGGTTCGATCGTGGGCGCCCATTACTATCTGGAAGTGCGACGGCTGTTACAGGAAAAATCGGATTCGGAGATCACGCGCGCTGACTATATTCAAATGATACAGCGCCTGGAGCGGGATTTTCTCTCAGCGACGCAGAAAAATCTTCGGTTGCGACTATTCACTGCATGGTGGGTCAACTTTCTAACCCTGATACGTCCCGCTTACACAAGAACGACTCACCTGGGCTGGCTTTTCGAAAAATATATTTTTTCACGCGTGCTCGATGGGTATTCGAACGGTCGCCGGTGGTTAAATGAGCTGCAAATCACGCCAAAAGGCGGCAGCACCAGCTTCAATCCAAAGCTCGATAACTGGGCTCGATCGGCCAAAGCCCCGATTCTATTGCTTAATGCAACGACGTTGAACACGGGACACAACTGGCAATTTGCGGTCAGCTGGATGGGCGAACCGCCGCTCGGTGCTAGCTCACCTATCGATCGCAACGATATTCTGCGACGTATGTACTACTGGGAGGCGCCCTTGGCCTACCAGCGAATCGCACTCGGAGAGGCCGTGGCTGCGTCCGCTTGTGTTCCTTCCCTGTTCGATCCCGTTGAATTCAGAGGCCTCTACCCTGATCGCGTGGTGCGCTTTATCGATGGCGGCACGCACGACAATCAGGGGATTGTTGGACTCTTGGAGCAGGAATGTACCGTCCTGGTTGTCAGCGATGCGAGCGGGCAAACCGGCAGCGCGAATCAGCCGAGCGATGAGATACTATCGGTTGCGTTTCGTGCGAATAACATTTTGATGGCTCGGGCGCGGGAAGCCGAGTACCGCGAAGTCGACCTGCTTCGCCGGTCCTTGGCGCTCAATGGTCTCGCATTTTTGCACCTCAAGAAGGACTTGGAGGCAAGTCAGATCGACTGGGTGGATTGTCAGGACCAGAACCAGGACCAGCTACTGGCGCGCAATGTTCCGCTGACGACCTACGGAATGCCTCGATCCGTTCAGTCGCGGCTCGCAGCGATACGAACCGATCTCGACTCCTTTTCCGATATGGAAGCATATTCGCTGATGCTGAGCGGCTACCGCATGATGACAGCCGAGGTGCAGAAGAGCTTCTCTCATTTGCCGTTTTCGGAGGGTGAGAAAGGGCGGTGGAACTTCCTTGCGATCCAAGACGTCGCATTGAGGACATCCAGCAACGAGCCGCAACACTTCGACATGCTCAAACAGCTTGGCGTAAGCGCAAACCAACTCTTCAAGGTGTGGAGACTGCGGCCGGCGCTGAAGTACCTGGTACTCGCGGCGTTCCTCTCGATTGGCCTAGTGGCCGCCTATGGAGTGCGTAGCGGGCTAAGCGCGTTCTGCTCAGGCTCGCCCGGATGTGGCGCCCTCGTGAGCGTGCTCGGCCCTTACGCGTACGGTTCGTCGCCCGGAAACGTCTCGTGGCTGATCGTCGGGTTAACGGTTCTTTTCGGCTTAGCTGTAGCGCTTTTCGGCATCGTTGCCACCAGCATCTTTCTCTGGCTCGTCCATCGCGCATTTCGCGATCAAAAAAGCATCACAGTGATCGCCACAGGCCTGATGGTGATAACCGTGGGTTGGATTGTAGCATTGCTGCACCTCCATCCGCTCAACTGGCTTTACTTGCAGCGCGGTAGGGTGCGAGTCCGGCCCGACCATGGCCACCGCTCCTGAGTAAAGAACGTAGCTTCTGCGGGAGGCAAGTTCCGGGCGCTCGGGACGTGATATCTTAGCAGACGCAGGCTATAGACGAAGGCGCTTTCAACTAACACGCCCATCCCTCGGAATTGGAACGGCTGGGCCACGTGCCTGTGCCTATGGCCCCGTGAATCCCGCCCTGCAGCCAGGTGCCGACCTTCGCTGATGTGATCTTCGGAGTTCAATGTCACCCGCACGAATCTCGCAGACGCAGATCTGCGAGATGTCGATTATGCGATACAGTGATCCTTCGATCGAACTAGTCGAATGCTAAGCTGAGCAGCGCGAGCCTAGGTCGATGCGCAGGTGAGATGGTACAGTCTTCACGGGGCGACGCTCGACGGAGCGAGTCTCAATGAGCGTCTTTACGCGGGCGAAACTGATCGACACTAGTTTCTCTGGCGAATATGTTCCAGAAACGATATTTGCCGATGTCGACATTTCCGTCACTTGTGGTTGACGGAGAGATTGCGAACAAAGGGCCGGAGAGATCGAGCATGAGCGTCTCTGCAAGTGGTAAACCGCCGACGGAGATAACCCGGCGTGTCTACGTCAGCATGACAGCGGACTCGCCTTTGCCAGCAAAGACGAACTCCCTGAAGTGGAGCATTGTCAAACGAGTTGAAGATCTTGGGTTTGTAACCGAGATTTTTGGACCTCCAACAGCTCGACGTGGATTAGCTTCTGGTAGGTCATGGCACATAGATGACGTAGATCGCGTTGCGCGACGGTGCATCGGCGGTGTTGTTATCGGCCTTCCGCGTTGGCGGCTCAAAAACGAAACAGGGCAGGAAATACTTATTGCCAGTGAGTATTGCCAGTACGAAGCGGCCGTACTCCATACATTGGGGCTTCCGCTATTGATTTTGGCCGACAGGGACCTCGCGAAGCGCTGCGTATTCACTGGGCTCACGCGAAACGCCTCGTTGGGCATCATCGGCCAAACGGTCTGCATCCGACGCACCGGGCCATCGGGTGCTCGAAAAGCTCGACCCAGGAATCGATTGCGGCCACCGTCTCGGGCGCCGTGCAGTCGGCGCAGGTGTTGGCGAGGATCAATCCCGATACTCGCGAGGGATGCTCGATGGCCATGATCTGCGCCACTAATCCTCCTAGCGACAATCCGTAAACAATAGGTGCGGCATGGGAAGGTTAAGATCCATCGATCCACTGGCCATCAGGCGGGCCGGAGGGAGCAGTATTGAGGTAGTGTGAACGGCAGGCACAAAAATCTGGATGGAGGCCGGAAGTCCGCTTTGGCGCCTTGCTTGCGGTAAAAGAATCGCAGGGCGCCCATAATCGGGTTGATCGAGTTTGGCTTGAGCCCCCGAGATATGAGGTGCAGTCGATAGTCGGGCACGTGCTCGAACGTGAGCTTGTCGGGAGAGCGCCCGTGGAAGATGCTGAAGTTCGCTACGGCAGCAACATAAATCTTTTGCGTGGACGGCGACATGTTGCGGATCGTCATGTCTTCGATCATGCGCTGCCGCAGCGGTGAGATTTGCTGGGACGTAGGAATACTCCTGTCTGTTGCACTGCACTGAACGTGCAATCCTGACAGACAGAACGACCGCTACCGACAGGTGCAGCCGCCGCTTCAGATTCTCGATATGGCGCGAAAGTAATCTTGTGCGACGTATCGGGAATGGCTCTATTGAGCTATTAATAAGTGTCCCCTTTTCAATTCAATCGCTTCACGGCGTAATGTGAAATGGCCATCGTCGCATCTTCATGATGCAATTCTCAATTTTGGGACACTACGTATATCTACGCATCTAGTCCTTTATTCATTGTTCAGGAGTCGTCGCTATCCCAATTGCATCCGAACTCGCTTGCACGGGTAAAGTTCTATGCAAATTCATTCGATAAAGCACTTGAAACACGCGATCGGGCGCAACCGGTCCAGCCTTCGGGATGGAGTTCTTCTGCTGGCGTTTATGGGCATCGCCACTTTGATCGCCTACGAGTTCGACATCTTCTCGAATGCGCCTGGCCTGACGCCGCAAGATCACGTCATCGAACTGAATGAAGCCCTTGCTTTGGCCGCGCTCCTCTGCGTCGGTCTTCTCGTGCTATCCTGGCGCTTGCTCCATTCGCAGCGGCGGGAAATGGCACGGCGAATCGAGGCCGAGGACCGGGCGCGCGAGCTTGCCCATCAGGTGTCCTGACCGGACTCCCCAACCGCCGCCAATTCGACCAGGAGCTGAAGGTCGCACTTGCCGCGCCGCCTCGCACCGGGGGGCG
The DNA here is from genome assembly GCA_034669525.1 of Methylobacteriaceae bacterium. GTDB lineage: Bacteria > Pseudomonadota > Alphaproteobacteria > Rhizobiales > Beijerinckiaceae > JAFASC01. The sequence goes on from JAXDNH010000048.1 coordinate 27,109, forward strand.
CACGCCGTGTTTCTGCTCGACCTGAACGGCTTCAAGCGCGTCAACGACGTGTACGGCCATGCCACTGGCGACGAGGTCCTCATCAACGTTGCTATGCGGTTGCGACGGGCGATCCGCGAGGGTGACCTGGTCGTGCGCTTCGGCGGCGATGAATTTGCAATCCTTGCTCGTCAGCTAACCGGGGCGGAGGAGGCGACCAGCATCGCGCTCCGCGTCATCAAGGAATTCGAGGGACCGATCACAATCGCGGCGACACGTCATCAAATCGGAGTCGGCATTGGCATCGCCCTCATTCCGCAGGATGGCCAGAATGACACCGAAATCATGCGCAAGGCCGATATTGCCCTCTACCGTGCGAAGGCCGATCCCGGTTCTAGCTCCAGCTCATGCTTCTTTGACGCTGCAATGGACGCGCGTATCCGGGAACGCGATTTTATCGAGCGCGAGCTTCGCGCTGCCATTAGAGACGGGGCCGTGCAACCCTACTATCAACCCCTGATCGATCTGCGAACGGAACAAGTCGTCGGATTCGAGGCGCTAGCCCGAGGGACGCATCGGAAGCTTGGCAATGTACCGCCTGACCGCTTCATTCCGGTTGCGGAAAGCTGCGGCCTGATGAATGAGTTGACCAATCACCTGCTCCGGCAAGCAGCCCGCGCAGCCTGCCAGTCGCTTGAGGCAGAGATACTCGCTCTGCGCCATCAGCTGAATGTGCTGCGTCGAGCGTCACCGCGGCCCGGCGACGCGACGCGTGCTGCCCGCATCCTCGGTCCTTCCTTGCAGCAGGGCGTGTGAGACATAGTAGCGATACCGCACACCCTTCTTGTTGGCGTGTGTCGCGGTCATCGGATGACCGGCATCATCGAAGATCAACCCGGTCAACAAATGCGGTGATTGCGAGCGCTTCAGCGTCCGGGCGATCGATCTCTCTGCCAGTTTCGCCTGCACGCTATCGAAGATCGCCCGGCCCACAATGGGCTCATGCTCCCCGGGATGCACCTCGCCTCGATAGGCAACCTCGCCAACATAGAAGCGGTTCTTGAGCATGTGGGCGAGCGGTCCAACCATGAACCGCTTTGCCTGAACGAAGCTGCCGTTGGCGAGACGTCGTGGCCTTGGCCGGATGCCCTCTGCATCCAGGGAGATTGCGAGCCCGGGCGACCGAGCCGACCCGCAGGTAATCGGCAAATATCTTGCGGACAAGATCAGCCTCGGCAGGCACGATCTCTAGCCTCTTATTGACGCTGCGGTAGCAGAGCGGGATCGATTCGCCGACCCAGAGACCCTTGCGCTTTGAGGCGGCGATCTTGTCCCGGACACGTTCTCCGATGACCTCGCGTTCGAACTGCGCGAACGACAGCAATACGTTCAGGGTGAGGCGCCCCATACTCGATGTCGTATTGAAGGATTGGTGATCGAGACGAAGGAGACCTCGTGTTCATCGAACAGCTCGACGAGCTTGGCGAAATCGGCAAGTGAGCGGGTCAGCCGATCGACCTTATAGACCACGACGACATCAATCTTCCTGGCTCTAACTTGATCAAGCGCTGTTGCAGCGCAGGGCGATCCAGAGAGGCGCCCGAGAGGCCGCCATCGTCGAAGGCGGTTGGCACCAGCACCCACCCCTCGTGCGCTTGGCTTTTGATGTACGCCTATTGCCGCGCCGGGCGTCGGGGCACGATCCACGGGGAACCCGCGGCTGGACAGCATAGCTGAAATGTATTTAACTTGTAGCTGTGGGGGCGATCAAATGATGAGTGATGGGGTGGACAGATAGACGAGGGTACTTGGCAGTCGGGGAGTTTGCATGGGTGAAGACAACGCGTTCACCGCCAACCCATACTTGCCGGCATGCGGCGCACTCGGTTCGTCGAAGGAAGCGCGCCGAGTCTTGGTGCTGAGCGACGTCCGGCTGTATCGCGAAGGGCTGATATCGAGCCTGTCAAGTCATCCCCGCATCTGCCTGGCCGGATCGGACTCCATCTCCCCCAACACCTTGGCTCGTGTCATTGAGCTCCGGCCCGAGGTTGTCGTTCTGGACATGGCGGGTTCGGAAAGCCTTGATTTTGCAAAATTGTTGAGCGCGCAGCTGCCGGATATCAAGATCATCGCCTTTGCGGTGCGCGAAATCAGCGCCGAGGTGCTTGCCTGCGCTGAGGCGGGCGTCGCGGCTTATGTCGGTCCGGACAGTTCGGCGGAGGATCTGGTCAACGCCGTCGAATGGGCCCTGCGCGGCGAGTTGTACTGCTCCGCACGCACGGCGGCGGCGTTATTCAAGCAGATCGGCGTGCTGGCGCAGAGCCGCCTGCAACTCGCGCCGATCCTGCTTACCCGGCGGGAAGTGGAAATCCTCGGTCTCATCGAACAAGGCTTGTCCAACAAGGAAATTGCCCGCGCGCTGCAGATCGGTGGCGCCACGGTAAAGAACCACGTCCACAGCGTGCTCACAAAGCTCAGCGTGCGCCGCCGCGGCGAGGCCGCCGCGCAATTCCGCGCCAGCCGGCGTCCGCAGAACAGCAGCGTCCGGCCGACGACCGGGCGATGGGGCGCGGCAAACGCGGGGCCGTCGGCGAACCTGACGACTACATCCACGAGATGAGAAGGCAGACCCGGCAAGACAGGCCCGCTTCGATTTTCAGCAGGTCGGCGTGCTAGCGAGAGCCGCGTGCAATCGCACCGATTCTGCTGACCCCGGATCGAAGTGGCGAGTCGTCATAATCATTCGCCGACGGGAGAATCCGGTCATTGCAGACTCTTCGCTCGTGGACGCAACGTTGACAGGGAACCATTCGGCGGCGCTCAGCGGCCGCCTACGTTTCGTCTCCTCTACCGAGGAATATGGGGACGACTGGATTCTCTGGAATCTGGGGGAGCATTGCGATCAGCTGATCGTATTCTGGAAGGGAAATAAGACTCCATTCGAAAAGGGCCGCAATATAACCATACCACACAAGAGCGACTCGTTCAGGCAGCTGCCCCTTGTAATGAGCAACATCCACCCCGAGGCGGCTTCTCAGTTCTTCGAAAGTTGGCTTCTCACTCATCACGGACCTATTCTCGGCACTTTTATATCAAAATCGGGCCCGATAATACGAATTGATTGTATCTTGCTACCCTTCGCGGCGTCGGCACCGTATGCGCGTATGATCCCTCGTTTGGCTATTTCCTCTGTGATCCCGGCCTGACCACGGATATCTACGATAATGTGGGCCGCTTGTCCTCTCCCGTCCATGATACGGCTGGAGATGGCCGCAGATAGTCCGTTAGACGTCGTGTTCTTAACGCTGCCAACAGTCTTTAGCTCCGTTAGGACCCCGTCGATCAACCGGTCACCTTGACGCCCTGCGCCTTTCACTCCTTCGCGCAGGTTCGGCTCCACGTTGCGTCCTTGCTGCTTCAACAGCTGGTCTATCGCATGCTCCGCATCGCTCGCTCCCTCAATCCGCTTGATCCCTTTGCCTGCACCCTCGCCTAGCTCACAGACCAGCTTGCTCTCGTGACAGTTGCGCAGCAGGGTCGCGAAGAATTCGCCTACATCCTCCAGCAGCTTTGCAAACTTGCCTCCGATCTCGCCCAGTTTTCCCTTCGCCGATTTGATCGCGCCCTTTATCCATTTTGCGGCGGCGCCCAGCACGGTCCGGACCTCGGCGACAATTTTCAAAACTCCGCTGACGATACGGCCGAGCAGCTTCTCCAGCATTCGCGCGGCCGTCCTGAGCGAGGCTTTGGCGGCCGTGACGGCCGCGCCTCCGCCGGCGGTAAATACCGCCAGCACCACTTCCCACAGCACCTGCCCGCTAACCGCGCCTATCGTCTCGCCGATCTCGGCGGAAGCCTGGGGTTTGGCAAAGAAGCTCAGGATCGATTCCGCGAGCTTCTCGCCGGCCTGCTTCGCAAGACCTTTTGCCTCCGCGGTAACCGTAGCCAGGAACGCATTTCTTTTATCCGAATCGGTAACAAAGCTCACCACCGCCGGCCAGAAATTCGCTGCAACGCTCTCGCCTAGCGAGAAGAATCCTTGCACAATGTTTTGGATTTTCTGCGGAAACTTCCCGATCGCCTCGCCAATACCCTTTATAAAGTCCCAGAGTTTGCCGAGAGCTTTGGCAACGTCATAGATCGCAATGAAGATGCCCAGCGCCCCATCGATGAAGAAGCCTTTTACCAGGCCTTTCACGAACGCCAGCATATATGCGAAGTCGGTTCCGACTATGATGCTGACAAGCTTGTCGATGGCGTTGATTTTCACCTCGACGCTTGCCGCTTTCAGTTTCGCATAGAATCCGAGCAGGCCTTCTCTGAACAATACCCAAAAGCCGCCCATCACAAGTTTGCCGGGGAACTTCTCGACCACGGTCGACGCGAAGTCGATCACCTTGTCAATCACGTAGCTTTTGGTTGTCTTGTTTAGCGTAAACCACAGCGTGCCGAGCAACGCGCTCGGACTGAGAGCCAGGGCATCATCAAGGACGTTTAGCTGCACCACCGAGGCAGGAGCAGCTGAAACGCGATTCCCCGCATGCGCGCCGGCGTTCGGGGAGTGTGAACCGGCGCTTACGCTTTGCGGCGGTTTTGAGCTGCCGATCGGCGTGCGTCCGGTCTGCTGCAGAACGTGCGTGACTTCATGCGCGATCAGCCATCGGCCTGACGACGTCTGCGGTGCGAATTGACCGGGCGCAAAGGCGATATTGTGTCCGACGGTGAATGCGCGCGCGTTCAAGGCGCTCGCCGTCTCGGCGGCCCGGCGATCGGTGTGCACACGCACATTGCCAAGATCGACCCCGAGCCGTGGCTCGAGCAATTCGCGCACCTCATTCTGCAGCGGCCGGCCTCCAGTCTGTAGCGAGACGATGTCGGCTTCGAGTGCAGACGAAATTTCGAAATCCCGGCCGCTCTCGGTTGAGGCGGCTAAATTAACCTGCCGTTCTTGCTCGGCGCTCTCGCATGCTGCGCACTTACGAAGCAAGTTGGAAGGCGGCGCCTTCAACAGCCGTTTGGGAAAGATTGTTTCTGCGAGAAAACTCCTGGGCGCGTCGGTTTCCTTTCGTTGCAGCTGTTCGTGTTCGCAGGCGGCGCATTTCCGCTGGACGGAAAGGCCGGAAATGAACGTACTGCTTTGCCCGGGCCCGGCTACCGGCGATGGCGCGCGCACCACCGCATCGGCCACCCGGTCCGCCTCGCGCTCCAACGGATCCCCGACAGGAGCCACCACGAGTTTCGGCTGGATTCGAAGCGGCGAAAGCAAGCGGCCCATCGCGCGGTTGCCGACCTGCGGCTGACGTGAAATTGCGGTGTGGTTCGTACCGGCCCTTTCCGCTGGCCGCGCGACCGCGCGATCGGACTGCTTTGCCGCCGGCGCCGAACTTTTTTGCGATGAATGCTGCGGCACGGGTTACGCACTCTCGGTTCAGGTCAGGTTGAATTCACGGCTGGCAGACGGCTTCAGTGAAAGTCAAAATTATCCACTGCGACTCCCAGTGCGGACAGAAAACTGTAGAGGCTGCCCGATGCGGTACCGAAAGAACCGGAACGCGCGGATTGCAGGTTCATCTTGCTGTGGAGGAACGCGAGGCGCAGCGGCTCCCATAGGCCCGGGTGTTCGGACTCGATCCGCGCTTCAAGTTCGTCAAGAAGTGCCAGCCGCTTGGTCGCTGCATCCTGCAGTTCTTTGAGCGGCTTTTCTCTCCAGCGCTCGACCGCTGCGGTCTTCCAGTCGGCAGCGGCATCAGCCGCTTCGGGATGGTCGGCCAGATAGCGGGCGATTGCCAGCGAAAGAGCGTCGGCGGCGAGCGCGTCCGCCTCGGCGCGCAGCGCGGCAGCGCGCAGGACTGCGAGACGAGCCTCTTGTTCTGCCACGCGCAGCTCGTTCGCGAGGTCCTCATAAACCACTTCGGTGAGCCGCCGCGGCTTCGGATGTTCGGCGAGTCCATTGAGCCTGGAGGGCAGGATTTGCTCCAGCAGAAGCGCGTGTCCTTCGGCGCGCTGAGATTCAGGCAGCGAACGGCTTAACAGGCCCGCCATCTTCTCCAGCGCAGGTGGCCGCTCGCCCGGCGGCAGGGGAGGAATTTGCAAACTCACTTCGGCCTCCTCGACGGCTCACCCGCCTTCTTCGCATGACACGCGATAGAGAAATGGTTTCGACCCGCGCACGCTAGAGCAGCGCATCAGCATCGGAGTATTTCGCTCCGTTCATAAAACCAACCCACTTCGCGAAAGTACCTTTGGCTTTGCCTTCGACAGCCGTCTCCAAAGCGTCCACCTTGCCCTGGAAATAGGCTGCGGCCAACGTCTCTTTGGTCGTTACCTTCACAAGTTTCTGGATCGATTTATATTCATCAGCATAGTAGTTTGCGTGCTTGATCTTTTGTTCGTCGTAGATCATTCGTGCGAAATACTCGCTCGTGCCTTCGTTGGCATGGTAACCGACCGTGGCTCTATATGAGTCGTCGCTGAAAAGATGGATCGCTTCATGAATGGTCGTGCCGGCTTGGCCGCGGTCTTGATGGACGTGGATTTCCAGGCCGTCGCGAAACGCGTCGACAGTGGGTTCCCATGCCTTCACTTCGGCTTCGGTATAAGCTTTTCCGGTCTCGGGATTTTCGCGACTAAGCGCATATTTCGTCCATGCCTTAACGAACTCGTCCGGCTTATCGATGTGAAGGTGTCCTTCGGCCTTGATCCCTTTTTTGAACTTGGCCTCGACATAGGTCTTGATAAATTTGTTGGCGTTCAGATAGGTGTCGACCTGTTTGCCGGGAGTGTGCTTGACTTTGGTGTCGTCGCGCTGGACGAGCTGACGGCCGCCGCTCTGCTGCACCACATGCGTCAATTCATGCGCCAGCAGGCGCTTTCCGCCTTCCGATCCCGGGGCGTGCTCTCCCGCCGCAAATACCAGGTCGCCCCCGACCGTGAAGGCGCGCGCCTGCACGCTGGCCGCCGCCGTGTCGGCCTGCGGTCCGGTGTGGATGCGGACATCGCCGAAGCCGCGGCCGAAGCGCGGCTCCATAAAGGCGCGCGTCGCCGGGTCGAGCGGCCGACCGGACGAGCGCAATGCGTCGCCGACCGCTGGCGGTGCAACCATCCCCTCGGCATCGCTTGCCTGGACACGATGCGGCTGCAAGCCCGCGGCAGGCGCTTGGGGATTGCGTCGTGCGGGGGACTCGCCAAGGTCGGCAACGGCGCGCTGTAGCCGAGGTTCCGGCATTCGCATCACCCGTTCCGCGACCCGGTCCGCCTCCTGTTCGTAGACGTCTCCCGGAGCGTTCACCTGAAGCTTGCTTTGAAGGATTGCGGGTGCACCGCCCGTTTGCTTGCTGGCGAAGGGATCCAGCACGCGTTGCAGCGATCGATTGCTTTCGGCGCCGGGGCGAGAGAGCGCGGGATGCGGCGTCGCGCCGGGAGCAGGACCGCGGCCTGCTTTGCCGCCGATGTCGGATTTTTTTGAGCGCCCGGGTGTCGCGCGAGCCTGCTTTCCGTCAATTATTGATCGCACTGAACTCGCGGCCCTTCTTTGCGGCGGCCTGCGCGTCCTTGGAACGCTTGACGACGGCGGCCTTGTAGTGTTGCGCGGCCACGCCGGAGCCGTTGTAGGCGCGAATGGCCTCCTCCCAGGTCTTCACCGACTTCTTTTTCTCGAACAACCAGAAGATTGCGAGGTGGATCCAGAACGCGTAATCGAGATTTCGCGCCACCGGCTTGCCTGACGAGAATAGTTCCGTGACGGCGTCGTCAAATCCCTTGATCTGCCCCGGCGCAATATATTGCCAGAGAAACGTCTCCCAGTTCTGCTGGGAGAGATGATCCAGAACCTGCAGCCGCGCCTTGTCCGCCGCATTCGGATGCCCCTTCTTTTTTAGCGCCGCCCTTTCCGATTGGGCTGCTCCCAGATCGTGTCGCGTGTTGCCGAGCTTGTATTTCGCGATCAAAGCCTTGTGCTCCGCTTCCATCAGCGTCAGCAGCGCGATGGCCGACGAGTCGATCACCTGTCCGAGATTGAACCGGGTCATTACCGGATTGGTTGGCGGGTCGGACATGAACTGGCCCGCCGTCCCCATCTGACTCTCCTGAAACAGCTGCGACTTCACCAGTTCCGGATCCAATACATCCTTGCCTGAGAGCCCGTGCGCCGTGTTGGCGGCCGCCACCTCGTTGACGATCACCTGATCGAAGCGATTAAACATCGCTTCCTGGATCTCGCGCCGGTTCAGCAGGTCGCGCCGCTTGGCCAGCAGCCCTTCGAGGCGCGCCTCTTCCTTGCGATACAGCGCGGTGCCCTTCGGCGTTGTGAATGACGCTTTTTTGGCCTGCCATGCCGCGAGGTCCGCCTCGCCTTTTTCCACCCTGGCCGCCTGGGTGGACACATGGGCGCCGTAGAACGTCACGCCCGTCACGGCGGATCGGGCGGGCCGCAGCACGCGTTGCGGGACGATCAACGTGTTTTGGGCGGCCGCACCGGTCAGCACCGTAACCTTGACCGAATGCGCCGCATCCACGTCCCACTGGTCGATGCGAACCGTGTCGCCGACAGCGAGCTTCATGCTTCCCGAAGCGAACGCCGAGGTCACTTCGAATGTTTGGCCCACCATTTCCGGCGCGGCGGCTTCCGGCGCGATCCTGAACTGAATCGCAGGCGCCGATGTCGCGTTGATGGAAGCATGCCGCCCGGCCACGGCAGCCTCCGCCGCGCGGTCGGCCTCACGCTCCAGATGAGCGTCGCCGCAGCCGGACATCGGTCGCGTGGATCGCGATTGCTGGACAACATGCGCCAACTCGTGCGCGATCAGTTTGCGGCCGCGCTCGGTTGCCGGAGCATATTGTCCGGCCCCAAAGACTATGTCGCGGCCCTGGGCGAACGCCCCGACGCCGGCTTTCGCGCCATCATGGACGCGCACGCCGCTGAAGTCGTGGCCGAACCGGGATTCCATCGTTTGACGCAATCCGGTTTCGAGCTGCCGTCCGGCCCCGGATGCCGATGCGGGCTGCTTGGCACGATGCGTGGCAGTCTCCTTGCCGTCCGGTCGGGCGGTCTTAGGTGCCATCATCGCCGTTGTGTCCTCTGCGGAACGGCTTCAGGAACCACCATTTGGAGCGCGCGGCATCCCGATTGGCCAGCGCCGCCTGGTTTGCTGCGCGCAGCATTGCGTGACGCTTCAGCAACCGTTGCACAGTGCGGTTGCCGCTCGTCTTCTGCAGCCGCAGGACCAATTGCGGCGACAGTGGCGGTTTGCCTGGCACGGATAACCTCATTGCCCCGGCGGTGGCGGGGGTGTCGGGGGTGTCGGGGGTGTCACGGGACCCTGAGGATGACCTCCCCCATCCCCGACCCCGCCGTCGCGGATTCCGCACTTCCACCAGAAGTTACCGAACGAGGCCACGTGCCGCCGGCAGGCGCATTCCTGCAGGGTGACCATCCCGCTTTCGTTGGCCGTGAATGTGCTCAACACCACCCACGGCTCGGTCGGGCACTCCGGGCATTCGGGCGGAGGTCCCGCAAAAGTTATAGGCGGCGGAGTCTTGTGGGAATCCGGGCAATGGTCGAGCACGCAAATCTCGTAGCCATCGCTGTAGCGCGAGAACTCGCAGGCGCTGGTCTCGCAACCGCAGCCGCCGAGCGGCACGCGCGTGAGCCGTGTCTTGTTCTCGACGTAGCGGATCGCGATATAGAGCGTAGCACCCGGCGGCGGCGCCGGCATGGCCTCGGTGCATCCGCAATCGTCGGTCGGAGCTTGCGGCTCTCCCGATACGCATTTCTTGCGGACGTCAACGCACTGGTCCTTCTCGATGCAAATCTCGTCGCCATAGGGGCTTAGGATGTAGCCGGACTTGACGATCACCATCCACGGCTGCTTCGCCGGCACGACACGGGCGCCGCAGACGACGCCCCAGCCGTGCAGAAACCGGTTATGGCGCCGCAGCTTGGCGCGGAAATAATCCTGCTCCAAAGTCATGTCGTCAGGCGTGACGAGTTGCCTCGCGTAGTAGCGCGGCCGCTCGTTCACGCCGGACTTTGCAGTTTGCGAGTGGCCGTCACAATAGGCGGTGTCCATGGCTCTCTCCGGTGTTACTGTTTGCCGCCGCGATTGCGCGCGGGTGCTTCGCCTGCCAACGCAAGCATGATGTCGAACAACATGTCATTCGAGTACACGATCGGGCGCGCGTTGATATCGATGTCCGCCGGCTGAGGCGGATCCTCGCCCGAAGGCAGGCGGATATTGGCGAGCGGAATGCACAGGTCCGCCGGCAAGTCCGGGCAGCTCCGGGTCACCCTCTCGACCAGCGCGTAGTAATTCAGGCGTCCGTTGAGGACGAAGTCCGCCACACCGGATTCAAGGCAGATGTCCGGCGCTTTGCAGTTGCGGATGATGAACTTGTAACGTTCCATGATCGACGACGTCGAGCACGACGTGGCCTGTCCGCAATCGTCCACCAGTACCGGAGCCGGGTCGCTCTCACACTGCTGGAAGCAGATGCAGAGATGGACATAATCTTCCGGCTCGCAGCTCCCGGGAGGCGGCTGTTCGGGCTTTGTCGCCGGCCTCGGCGGAATGGCGATCGGCTCGCTGGTGCATGGAACGATGATCTCCCGCCCGCCGCGATCGAGAGCAGCGCCGGCAGTCACCACCACCGCGCGCCCGCTTTCCGCAGGCTGCACATCTAGCCCGCAGAGCACGCCGTAGCCGCTGATCAGCCGGTTCAACAGCCAGCGCTTGCCATTCAAATAATCCTGCTCAAGCTCGAAATGGAAGACGTCGAGCAGCTTTCCATAGAAGTAGCGATTGCGGACGAAGCTATGTATTCCGTCGCATGGTCTCGCGTCTCGTAATGTGATCTGCATGATATCTCCTCGCTTCAAGCTAGAGTTTCAAATCGTCTCCAAAACGGCTGGTACCGATACGCGGAGGCAGCGGGCCACCCAGCCGCAAACCGAATTCGCCGCCGCCCAGCCGTCCCGGCGGCGGCACGCCGGCAACAACCGTGTCGACGCCAATGCGCGCCTGCACGCCCACCCGCATTACCGGATCGATCAGCGCCATACGGTAGGTCGTGTGAGCCGGTTTTTCCCGCTCGATGATTTCCTTGATCAGTTGGAGCCGCGCGTCCGTGTTGGCTTCGTGCCGGTAAACCTCGATCACGAACTGCCAGGCGGCATTCGCGAACACCGGTTCGCCGAATTCGGCATCGGTGATCAGGTAGGAATGATCGAGCGTCGCCGTCATGCCGAGCACCGCGCCGCCGGGCTGCGCCGACGACAGGTACGTCCCAAGACCGAGCGCGGGCGCCGCAGTTCCGCTAGAATTGGCTGCGGAGGGAAACGCCAGGAACGAACTGGCGGCGATCGGTTCGCTGATGATCGCGTGGACGCCGGCGTCCTCCAACAGGGCTAGCCGCAGTCCCTCGATCGTTCCGCGCCACTGGTAGCGGCGGAACGCACCTGCGATGCTGTTGCGCAGGCGCGCCTCCGGCTCGCCCTGCTCCAGATCCACGGCGAGCCAGGTCGCCAGCCAGGGCAGCGCTTCGGCCGGCGCGCTGAACGGGTCGAAATAACGCTCCAGCGCGTTCGCTTCGTCTTCGATATCCTCGAAAAGCCCCTGGAACAGCGCCACGAAGCGCTTGAGAAACTCCGGCCGGTTGCCGGGTTTGAGATAAACCAATGGGAGATATTTCGTGAAGCTGTCCGTGTTGAAGTCGGCCCTGATCTGCGTCAGCCGCGGCGTGCCAGTGCGGTCGCTCAGAAATCGCGCGCCAATGAACAGAAAAAGCGCCTTGTCCTCGACAATCAGAAAATCTTCCACATCCTCGGGAATCGCGTGCCAACGCGGGTCCTGGAAGGGCTGCTCGGCGTCCGGATCGACCGCAGGCGCCGGCGTCCTGGCATCCGATAGGGCGTAGTAGAATTCGACATGCGAACCGGCCGCGTTGCGGACCGACGCCCTCAGCCTGCTCCACGCCACCGCCAACGGTCCGCCCGAGATGGCATCGCTCCACAGAATCCCAGAGCTGAGATAGGCGCCGGCAAGGTCCAGCGAAACCGGTTGCGCGGCGTCTCCCGTTTGCACCAGCAATGCGCCGCTCTTTGCCGCGACCGCCAGCGCCGCCACATATCCCTGGAAGCCGGCAGCCTCGCCCTTGAACTCCCATCCGTCCGCAAGATCGAACGACAGGATGCGCCGTCTATCGTTGTCGCCGACATAAAGCGTGGTCTCGCTCGCCGCCAGCGCGATCACGCTTCCCATGTCCGGCCACCGGATCTCGCCCATCGGCGATCCCGACCCGTCGAAGACAAAAACCGCATTGCCGGCGAGATCGACAACGAACACCCGCGTCTGCTCTCCGCTGCCGCTCACCGCCAAGGCGCTGGGATAGGCCAGCGAGCCGTCGCTCTGCATGCGCGCGGCAAAATCCGCATCGACGTCGCCGGTGCGGGCGAATTTCGAGATGCGTCCGTTGCCCGTATCCAGAACATAGATATTCTGCTCGTCCTGATCGGCGGCGACGGACCACGGCGTATTGAATCCGTCGGGCGCATCGGAAGCCGCGGGGGCGCCGCTGAGATCCGCCTGCCCCCAGACCTCGCGGACGTCGAAATCGATCAAATCGCAAAACAGCAGGCGATGATTGCCGCTGTCGACAACCACCAGCCGTTCTGACTTATCGAGCACCAGCAGGCCGCGCGGCGCGCTGAGCGAACCAAGACCCGCGCGCTCGCCGACGCAGGTCAGTGGCGCCGGCTCCGGGTCGCATCCTCCGCTCGTTACGATGCGATTCTCGCCGGGAATCGAGTAGAACACGCGCCCGGCTTGATCGACGGCAATCCCACCGGGACCATCCGGCGCCGCCGCGGCGGTCGAGGCTTGCAGCGGACTCGAGAGCCGCGGCGCCGAACGCAACTGCAACGCACCCTGCGGCGTCAACTCGAGACCGCGCCAGTGGAAGTCAAGCCACTTCCCCGAGCGATTGAGATAACGGAAATTTCCGGACTGCGACTGCATCGCCTATCCTTCCATCCCCAACCACTCGACATACCATTGCTCCAGTGCATTCTGCGTTTTCAGCGCCTGTGCAACGTCGGTCAGCTTTAGCTTGCTGTCGATCAGCATTTGCGGAATCAGCAGAGAGAGCTGGAAATGGATCTTGGAGGCATCGTCCGTTTCGACGCGCGGGAATCCATCCAGAATCAAGGTCTGCTTTTCCGCAGTACCTGGAAGCGTCACGGCGACCTGTCGGCTGCCGATCACGTGGGCCGTATAGCGCGGCGTGGCGCGGAACGAGGCCGCCGTGGTGTTGACATCCAGGGTGATGGTGATGCCGAATCCGGTGACGTCAACGCTCCAGTCGTTCTTTTCATCGTTCGTGCTGCCCGCAAACAGGTACGGCTGCACTGCCGGCTTGGCGTTCCGCCGTTGTGTCAGCACCAGCGGCTGATTCAGTTTGCAATTGAGAACTTCGGCGCGGGCGAGACGAATGCGCTTTCCGGTGTCCAGATCGGCATTGACCTGTTGCAGCTTTGCCTGGCGACCCGCCGCGAGCGCCGTAGGCCCCTGGGGATCGCCGGTGGGCACGAGCTCCACCCAGCAGAATACCGGTGTTTCCTGGTATCGCACGGCGCTGCGCGATACGCACACGCCATCACGCGTTTCGCTCTCCTTGAGCAGCGAGTCGTCCTGATAGGAAACCGCCAGGTCGTAATAGACCGGATTGCCCTGGGTATCATTTGCGACCGGCGGCACCTGCAACACTTGGGGCTGCGTCAGCACAATTTCGCGCCCGCTGGAGTCGATGGCGTAACCCGGCTCAATCCTTACTTCCCGATCGCCCTTGTTGCCGAAAACGGCAAAGCCACTGCCGATTCCCGCCTGATGAAGACTCTGGTTGTGCAGCCAACGCATTTCGCGGTTGAACTGCTCCAGAAACTGGAGGTCCGAGGCAAACAGCCGTTGACCGTCGAAAAACTTGATGCGTTCGATAGCGGGCGCAATGCTGGCGATCGGCATGGCTACTCCTTCGCTTGCGTGCAGGGGCATTCCGGCGCAGGTTTGGCAATGCATGGCCTGGGTAGCGGGTCCGCGTCCCCGCAAGACAACCAGTTCACAAAGAGGTCGTGCTTCTGGATCTGGGCCAGGGCGGAGCCGCGAACGAAAACCACCGATGCCGAAATATCCTCGGGGCGGAAAGCAAACGTGGGCTCGTCTGTTTCGAGCAGCAACCACACCACGTTGGGAATTGGCGGAAGCGGAAGAAGGATGCGGGCCGCTATCGAGCGGGTATTGCCTTCGAGCCGGTCGAAACCCGCCAACTCGACAGTGTCGTAG
>JAXDNH010000049.1:0-8212 GCA_034669525.1 Methylobacteriaceae bacterium
GCCGCGCTGATCCGCGACGATACGCAGTTCATCCCGTTCGCGTGACAGGCGCAGCATCGTTTTCAGGAAATTGTTGCCATAGGCGCCGTAGATCCAGGAGGTGCGCAGGATGATGTGTTGCGCATGCGCGCCACGCACGCGGCGCTCTCCCTCTTCCTTCGTCCGCCCGTAGGCGCCGAGCGGGGCGACGGGATCATCTTCCGTGTAGGCGCCGTTCCTGGTGCCGTCGAATACATAATCGGTGGACACATGCAGGAGCGGGATGTCGTGCTCCGCGGCGGCACGGGCCAAGTGTTCCGGGCCGAGGGCATTGACCGCATGGGCAGCCTCTATGTCGTCCTCCGCCCTGTCGACTGCGGTGTAGGCGGCGCCATTGATGATCGCACGCGGTACCGCCCCGCGTACAAACCGCCGCACGCCTTCCGCCTGCGTTATGTCGAGCTCATCCCGGCCAACGGCAATGGCGGCGATGCCGCGCCGGCTCGCCTCAGCAGCGAGTTCGCGGCCGAGCTGGCCCCTGGCGCCGACAATGAGAAGCGGTCGACTCACGCGACAACCCCGAGGCGCTCGCCCCGGTAGATTCCGGAGCGAATACGCTGCCACCAAGCCCTGTTTTCAAGATACCAGATCACGGTTTTGCGTAAGCCGGTCTCGAACGTCTCGCGTGGCGTCCAGCCGAGTTCGCGCTCGATTTTTGAAGCATCGATCGCATAGCGCAGATCATGGCCCGGCCGATCGCCGACAAAGGTGATGAGCCGCTGCCGGGAGCCTTGTGGGTCCGGCGCCAATTCGTCGACGAGGGCGCAAATCTTGCTCGCGACATCGATATTGGTGCGCTCGTTATGTCCGCCGACATTGTAGCTTTCGCCGACACGGCCCTTCTCGGCGATCAGCTGCAGCGCGCGCGCATGATCTTCCACATAAAGCCAGTCCCGCACATTCGAGCCGTCGCCATAGACCGGCACGGGCTTCCCCTCAAGCGAATTCAAGGTGACGAGCGGAATGAGCTTTTCCGGAAAATGGTACGGGCCGTAATTGTTGGAACAGTTCGAGAGTACGACCGGCAAGCCGTAGGTGTGGTGCCACGCCCGGACAAAATGATCGGATGATGCTTTCGACGCGGAGTAGGGCGAATTCGGACTATAAGAGGTCTCTTCGGTGAAGAAGCCCTCCGCACCAAGCGAGCCGAAGACTTCGTCGGTCGAGACATGATGAAAGCGGAAGCGCTCCCGCTCCTCGCCCTTCAGCGTGCGCCAATGGGAAAGTGCAGCCTGCAGCAAAGTGAATGTGCCGACAACGTTCGTCTGTATGAACTCGCCAGGGCCGTCGATCGAACGATCGACATGCGATTCGGCAGCCAGATGCATTAAAACATCGGGACGGAAGCCGCCGACGATCTCACGCATCTCACGGGCGCTGCAGATGTCGGCATGGGTGAAGCGATAGCGCTCGTTCGACGCGACACTCGCCAGATTGTCGAGATTACCGGCATAGGTTAGCTTATCGACAACGAGTACTTCATGAGCCGTATTCTCGATGACATGGCGCACGACGGCGGATCCGATGAATCCCGCCCCACCGGTCACAAGAAAGCGGCGGCCCGTCATGCCTCGCTCTTGAAAGGCGTGTCGAAAGCGCGGAACTGGGGCAGCTTGCTGTCTTTGTCCGACACGAGCACCCTCGATGCGGGGATGGTCCAATCGATGCCGATCTCGGGATCGTTCCAGATGAGACCTGCCTCGGATTGAGGCGCATAATAGGCATCGACCTTGTAGGCGACGACAGTCTCGGGCTCAAGCGTGCAATAGCCGTGGGCGAAACCGCGGGGCACAAAAATCTGCTCGCCGCCGTCAGCCGTGAGCCGCGCTCCGCACCATTTGCCATAAGTTGAGCTGCCGCAGCGCAGGTCCACGGCGACATCGTACACGGCGCCGTGCAGCACTCTTACGAGTTTCGCCTGTGCATGTGGGGGGGCCTGAAAATGCAATCCGCGGATCGTTCCAAGCTGAGCGGAGAAAGCCTGATTGTCCTGCACGAAAGCGCAGCCGATGCCCATGTGAGCGAAGTCGGACTTGCGGAACGTCTCGAGAAAGTAGCCGCGCGCGTCCGGAAACTTGCGGACGCGAAGAAAAATGACGTCGGGAATCGACAATCGCTCCGAAGAAAAATTACCCATTACCCTGTACTTCGCCTGAAGCGATAAACCTGCGGCGGCTTATCAGAGCCTGATGCAGGGAGCCAATCACGCTAGTGCAGCACCGTCGGCTTCACCCACCAGCCGGGATGATCGCGCCGGATCGCGCGCGCTGCGCGGGCGGCGTGCCGGCAATTCTCAAAAAGCGCAAAGCAGGTTGCGCCCGATCCCGACATTCGGGCGAGGCGGCTGCCCTTTGCGGCACTCAGGACGGCGAGAACATCCACGATTACCGGTGCGAGGCTGCAGGCCGCGTCCTCGAGATCGTTGCGGGCCTTTTTCAGGAGAGCCAGCAGCGCCGGCGTGTCGGCCCTCGCCGGGATCGCAGGATGGGGTGCCGATCCCGTGCTTTCACCCGCCCGCAAACCCAATCGCGAAAACACCACACCGGTTTCAACCGCCACCCCGGGATTGACCAGCACTGCGAAAAGCGGGGCTGGCATCAGCCGCTCGCCGAGCCGCTCACCAATCCCGCTCATCATGCGGGCGCGCGGATCGAGGCAGACGGGAACGTCGGCGCCTGTCGCGCACGCGGCGTCAGCCACCCGCGCATCGGTGAGCGCAAGGCCGTTCTGCTGCGCCAGGAGCCGCAGCGCCGCCGCGGCATCGGATGAACCGCCGCCGATTCCAGATGCGACCGGCAGGCGCTTCGCAAGATGAAAGGCGCCGACCCGCAAATCGACGACGTGTTTTGCAAGTTCGCGCGCGGCGCGGAGAACGAGATTGTCTATATGCGCTCCGGCCGCGGCGGCATTTGGACCTGAGACGGTGAGCGTCAGTGCTTCGCCAGCTTCCAGGTGCAGAGAGTCGCCGATACCGGCAAAAGCGACGAGACTTTCAAGCTCATGATATCCGTCGGGACGCCGCCCTAAAACGTGCAGCGTCAAATTGATCTTGGCGGGCGCACGCGCCGTCAGCATCAAGCAGCGTGATTAGAAGCGCAATCCGCTCAGCCCCCATTCCTGGTTTCGGCTGGCTTTTTCGGTTCAGCCTCGGCGGCCGCTGGCTTATCTTCATCCGGCAGACCGCTGTCGATCTTTTTCAGGATGCGATCGAGATCTTCCTGCTCGGGTTTCAGATCGCGCGCATGATTCCACTGGAAATGCGCCTCGAGTTTCCGGCCGACGCGCCAAAAGGCGTCGCCGAGATGATCGTTGATCACAGGGTCGGATGCTTTCAGCTCGATTGCGCGTTCGAGTTCTTTGACGGCGAGCTCATATTGACCGAGTTTGTAATGCGCCCAGCCGAGACTGTCGACGACATAGCCGTCGGTCGGCCGCAGCTCCACGGCGCGGCGGAGCATCTTGAATGCCTCGTCGAGATTGATGCCCTGATCGACCCAGGAATAGCCGAGATAATTGAGGACGAGCGGCTGATTCGGGAAAAGCTCGAGCGCCTTCTTGAAATCGGCTTCCGCTTTCGGCCATGCCTTCTGCCGCTCGTAGGCGATGCCGCGATAGTAGTAGAGCGACCACAGGCTCTTTTCAGGTTTGCTCGAGAGTTCCAGCGCCTTCGTGTAAGTCGCCGCCGCTTCCGCGAATTGCTTGCGCGAGCGCTGCAAATTGCCGAGCGCGGTCAGCGCCTCTTCATTGTTCGGCTTCTCCTTGACTATGTTCTGCAGCCGCTTCTGTGCCTCCTCGGTCTTGCCCAAGGTTTCGAGGAGAAGCGCCGTCTGAATGTCGGCGTTGACGCGCAAAGGAC
This sequence comes from Methylobacteriaceae bacterium, assembly GCA_034669525.1. GTDB lineage: Bacteria > Pseudomonadota > Alphaproteobacteria > Rhizobiales > Beijerinckiaceae > JAFASC01. The sequence goes on from JAXDNH010000049.1 coordinate 3,896, forward strand.
TGTCGTTCGCGACGCTGTCATAGACTTCGATCGCCTGCTCGTATTGCTTCAGTCGCTCGAAAATGTCCGCAAGCGTCACGGTCCCAAGGCCATTCTTCGTCGAGAGATAAAGCGACAGCCGCAGATAGACGATTGCTGCGAGTTCATCGCCCTGTCGTCCGCCCACAGCCCCGAGCCCGTAGAGAACCTCGGCTGCGCCCTGATCGGCGGTGCGGATCAGCGGTTCGAGCGGTTTGCCGGCGCGCAGATCCGCGAGTGCCGCCGTCACCACCGGATGGCGCGGCAAGATCTGATCGAACGCCTCATAAGCGCGGATCGCTTCATCGCGATGTCCATGCCGGTCCTGGAAGCGAGCGTAAGCATCGACGAGGCGCAGCGTGCTCTTCTCGCCATTGTAGGCGGCCTGAAAACGCTTGGTCGCTTCGGGAACGTTGTTGGCGAGATCGGCGATTAGCGCCGCATGGAAGTCGCGGAAGGTGCCGAAGCCCTCGTCCTTCAGACGATCGACTTGCGCGATCGCCCGTTTGTAATCCCCCGCGCCGGCATAGGACCAGGCGGTGAGCAAGGTCGCTGTGATATCGCGCTGACGGCCGGCACCGCCCTTTGAGAGGCTGTTGCGCGCACCGGCATATTGGTGCTGTTTGATGGCCCGGATGCCGAGCGCGAGATGGGCGAGGCCGTTGCTCGCATCGCGCTGGAGCAGCCGTTCCGCCAAACCGAAAGCATCAGGCATATTGCCGTTTGCGAGTGAGGCGACGAAGGCGCGCTCGATCAGTTCCGGATTGCGAGGATCGTAGCGGAGCGTCTCACGAAAGAAGGTAGCGGCCGCGAGCGTGTCCCGCTCCGCGCCCGCGATCAGCGCTGCCAGATAATTGCCGGCCGGGCTATCACCCACCTCGAAAGGTGTGGCGATGGCGAGATTATCGCGCGCCCGCGCGCTGGCGGATTGATCGAAGCCGAGGCCGGTGAGGAGCAGGGCGCCGGCGGCAGCGGCGGCAAATGGACGAACGATTTGATGGCCGAAGCCATTGAGGCGCGGAAGCTTGGGTGCAATCACGGGGGGCAAATTCCAGAGGGCGGCGAGCCCGGCAGAGTGGCCAATTGACCGACGAAGATGGCCAATTTGGGCCGCCCCGGCAAGGCCGATTCGAAGGCGAAACTACGTCTGCCCCGGCCGCAAGGTGTAGAAGATGTGATGGCCAATCACATCCATCCTCTTCAATCGTTTAGCCCAGCGCGGCCGGACGTAATTTGCGTGGTAATGCGTCGAGCCGCCGACGTCCGCGAGATACGTCCTGCCATCCATTACATCGTTGGCGATGCGCCGTGCGGTCGCCCACGAATCCTGGTCGGCAATTCGCAACGATTTGCCTTCGCAGGCGAAGGAGAATTGGCAAGCATGCCAGCGGTGCCGATTCTGATAGACCACACCGCAGACGCTTGACGGATAAAGTCCGCTCGAGACGCGGTTGAGGACGACCTGCGCGACCGCCGCCTGGCCCTCTTCAGGCTCGCTTCGGGCCTCGAAATAGATCGCTTCCGCCAGGCATTTCTTTTCCCGTCCGGCCTGCTCCTGGCCGATGAGAGAGGCGTAATCCGGACGATCGGTGGAGCGGGGCACCTGCGTGGTGCCGCCGGTATTCTTGACAATCATTCCGACGCGCGGCGTGCCCGGAAGCGCGACGATCTCGACCGGCGTGCCGTCTGCCGGCGCAGGCGTCGCCGATCCGAGCGCGACGGCGCGGGCGACCTGCGGCGTTGCGCCCTGCATCAGCCGCTCGGCAATGACGGCCGGGCGTACCGTGAAGGCCGAGCCGCCCTGCGCGGGCGAGGCGTCGGCGCGAGTGCGCTGGGTGGTCGGGCTTTCGCCGTCACCCCAGGGCTCGAAGCTCGCAACCGCGTCCGGTCCCTGCGGCTCCCCCTCGGCTGGTTCGAAGGTCGTGGCTGGAGACGCATCGTCGTGGCGGAAGGTGAGAATGCCCGCCATGTAGTTCGAGAGTCCGTTTGGGCCGCGCAGCTTCGTGTCGAAGGTTGGCCGCAGCCGCACGGTGGGATCGCCTTTGTGGGCCCGGTCGACGATCGGAAAATGACGCGACTGGAATTTGAGATCGCTGCGCGGCGCGATTTCATCTGGCACGGCGGTGAAGTCTTCCGGCGCGCCGATCGCGAGCCGCGCCGCGCGCAAAATGCCGCGGCCGGAACCGAGCATGCCGAGATTGCCGGTAAGAATATCGCCGCGCGGGACCAAGTCGGCCGGCTGCAGCGCGGCGCGGGCAATGATCGGCGCGAGCGAAGCGCCGCTGACGACATCCTGGCCGGCATCCGCGGTTACCGACACCACAAAGCCGATGCCGAGGCACCACGGTGCCACGACGCCCATCGCCCAACCGATCCGCGACCGACCCATACGCCACCCGCGCACGTGTGAATGGGTGAGGTGCGCGCCGTGGCGCGCGGGCCACGCAAAAGCGCGCAATTCTCTTCAAAAAAGTTATCGCGCCTTAAGATTGCACGCGGGTTACTGGCGTGGTGTGTGCCGGCGTCCCGGAATGGGGCAGAGGCTTCCCAGTCGCATTTTGGTCGCTTTCCGGGCCGATGTGCCAGCTTAAGGGGCGGAGCCGGGCATTGCGCTCGGGATCATAAGAGAGTCACATCATGAAAGCTCAGTCTGCTGGCTTCCTGGCGGGAGCCGCTTTTGCGGCGATAACTGCCTTTGCAGCGCCCGCATCCGCACAGGCTCGCGTCGGGTTCTTGCATTGTGCCGTCGCGCCCGGCGCGGGGATGGTCGTCACTTCGGCGCGCGCCCTGGATTGTACGTTCACTCCCAGTCACCCGGGCCCCATTGAACGCTATGTCGGAACCGTCACCCGCTATGGTCTCGACCTCGGCGTCACCGGGCCCGGCGACATCGACTGGGCAGTGCTTGCCCCAACCGCCGTCGTTGGCCCCGGCGCACTCGCCGGTGGGTATGGCGGCGTCGGCGCCGTGGCGACGCTCGGTATCGGCGGTGGCGCGGCTCTGCTGACCGGCGGCAATGGAATGACGACCAGCTTGCAGCCGCTCTCGGTGCACGGCCAATCGGGTGCCAATGTCGCCGCGGGTATCGAAGGCATTCAACTCGCCTACGTCTCGCCGTCACCGCGGCGCTATTACCGCCATCATCGGGTTCATCGCCACTATCATCGGGGCCACGGTTGAGGAGCGAAGACGGGCTGCGGCTATTTCGCGAGCCGTAGCCGCCGCTCCAGTTCTGCCTCGATGACGCGCTCCCGCGCGAACGGCCCGCCCGCGGCGGCAACTCCGCGCGCAGCCGCCAGTCCCACCGTCCCGAAACGCGCGCGGATGCTTTCCTCTACCCACATCTCCCGCTGACGGGACCGCCGGGCTTCGAGCCGCCTGTCTTCGGCGAGATAGGCGCGGTGGTGGGTGATCGCCTCGCCCAAAACCGCGAGGCCCTCGCCGTGTGGGGCTGAGACCAAGATGACGGGAGGCCGCCACTCACCGGCGCCTCGGCTGAACAGGCTCAGTGCGCCCTCCACTTCGCTTTTGGCGCGGGTCGCGGCGGCGCCGATATCCGCCTTCGTCACCGCAATGACGTCCGGCAATTCCATCACGCCGGCTTTCATGAATTGCAGGCTGTCGCCTGAGGCGGGCTGGATACAGAGCACCATTGTGTCGGCGATAAGCGCGATATCGGCTTCCGACTGGCCGATGCCGACGCTCTCGACCAGCACGCGATCGTAAAGTGCCCTGAGCAGCGCCACGGCGGCGATCGTCTCGTCCGAGAGGCCGCCCAGCCGATCGCGTGCGGCCATCGAGCGGACAAAGACACGCGGGTCCTTGGGATCGCTGTGGATGCGGGCGCGATCGGCGAGCAGCGCGCCGCCGCTCACTCGCGAAGATGGATCGACCGCGACCACCGCGACACTCTCGCCCGTGTCCCGCCATTCGCGGAGCAGCGCGTTGGTGAGCGTCGATTTGCCCACGCCGGGCGGGCCGGTGAGGCCCGTCACATGCGCACGCGCCGATGCCACAGCATCATCCAGCAATGCGGCGACCTCTTGCGTGCCGCGCGCCGTCTCCACGAGCGATAACGCGGCAGCAACCGCTCGCTTGCCGCCGGTCCTGATCGAGGCGAGCGAGGGAACGCGCTCTTGTTTCACGAGCGATGGAATTTACGCATCACTCGCCGGCGAGATGCAGCACGAGTTCGCGCGTATGCGGCGCGCGGCGATGTTCGAAGAGATAGATGCCCTGCCACATGCCGAGCGCCAGTTCGCCATTGACGACCGGCACCGCGAGATGCGTCTGCGTCAG
>JAXDNH010000050.1:0-22540 GCA_034669525.1 Methylobacteriaceae bacterium
CCGGGACCATTTTCGAGAACACGAACAAGCCCCTTCGCGACTGGTATCGTGTCATTCACTTGATGCTCGTTAGCAAGAAAGGCATGAGCGCCCGCCAGCTGTGGCGCTACATGGGCTTCGGCTCGCTCAAAACCGCTTGGTATATGTGCCATCGCGTTCGCGTGGCGCTTATCGAAAACCCGGAACAGCTCGGCGGTATTGTCGAGGTTGACGAAACTTTCGTCGGCGGCCTTGCCAAGAACCGTCATAAAGACAAGCGCGGCGACGGAAGCGGCGGGACCGGCGGTGCTGGAAAAGCTATCGTCGTCGGAGCGGTAAAGCGCAAGGGCAACGTGGTTGCTCGTGTGATTGATAATGTTCGCGCCGACACGCTGACCGCGTTCGTTCGCGAAGCCGTTTCCCATAAGGTCAGCTTGCTCTGCACCGACCAATGGGTTGGCTATAAGCACTTGGACAAAGAATATCCGCATCAAACCATCGACCATGCTGCCGGCGAATATGTCGTCGGTGCGGTCCACACTCAAACGATTGAAGGCTTTTGGTCGCTGATTAAGCGCGGCATGATCGGGACTTATCACCGCGTCAGCAAGAAATATCTGCCCCTCTATGTTGCCGAATTCCAATTCCGGTATAACAACCGGGAGAACGCGGACATTTTCGGAACTGCAATAGAGGGCTGCTAGGAAATGTGGCCGGGAAGACGGCTCAAAGGCGAGGTCAATTCCCACAAGCCAAAGTGGCCACGTAACAAACACAAGCGCTCCCCAGTAGCCGCGATCACGGCTTTTATTAACGCCTATATAAAGGAACAGCGCACCGACCGCGAACAGCAAGCCGGCCAAGACAGAAGCCGAAAGTGGCGCGAGATTTTTACATTGGGATTCGTTATTCTCACGACCATTGGTGTATGGAAACAATATGAGGAAATGCGGAAGGTTTACGGCCCTGTTGAAAAGCAGGCCAAGGCTGCTCAGGATCAAATTATTCTGACCCACCCGCCACGACTCTCGTTGAATAACATTGCTATCTGGCCCGAAGATGCTGCCAAGAAATCTGCTATCCCCCGTTTGATCCCTGGAAATAAGATTTCCGGCGAAGCCTTTGTCGTCAGCAATGGGAGTGAGGGCACGACTACCTACAGAATAAAATGCGCTTTGTTTTGGCGGGAGGGTCCGCTTCCCATGTATATTGATTTTGATGAGTTCCCTCCGTGCGGGAATCTCACTCCGTCCCCACACAATCGCGTTGTAAACATTCAAAGCGAAAATGTCGTCACAACATCTCCGGGAGATGTTTTCTTCTGGACTCTCAATTTCACTGTCCCGGATGATTATAGGCCGGAATTGCAGCTCTACTTTGTAGGGTTCATGGAGTACCGCGATAGTCTCGGATCGCGACGAGCTACGCTCTTCGGCCGAAAATACGATATTCGCACGAGCCGGTTTGAGCCCGTCAAGAATAGCCCCCCCTGGGAAAGCTACGAGTAGAGCTATGCCGACCTGTCCCAGCCGGGATAGCAGGCCTTTCCCTTTCTGTCGAGTTCGGGAACGTCGCCCTTCTTAGCGCGAATGGCCACTCAATTGGGCTTGAGGGCATCCCGGTATCCTCTGCGTAACGCGAGGATGTTTAGAGCCGGTTTGTCGAATTTGAGCGAGGTGCCGCCTTGATTGGGGAAGCCAGCGCCGCACCCGAGCTTAGAGCCGTCCAGATCAACTGCCGCCTTCGCTCTGAACGAGACGGTGCCATGCGGATACTTTCCGGGATGGGTGACCTGGTTCATGTCGGTTGAACATCTATAAGGGATGTACTCCCCCCCTTTTGTTGAACATGTCCTCCTAGCGGATATCCAGCAAAGGTGTCGTGTTGATCGCACGCGTCGAACAAAGCCTTATAGCTCGTCCCGAGGAGCTGAGATTCGACTGGAACCAGCCGCGCGACAGATGCCGTTGAAGCTCACCCAAAGCGCCATTGTCCATCCGCATTGACGCGCATGCATTATCGGCTCACGTTGCTCGCCTCTCGGCGATGCGGCGCCGGCATGCGGCAGGAGGGCTTCGCATGTCCGTCCTCACGAAACTTTCCGACGACGTCTATGACGAGACCGCCTTCGCGTCGTTCGTGGCGCGTCCCGAGTTTTCGCTGGGCAACGCCAAGGCGCTGATGTGGCTGTCGCAGCTCGCCTACGAGACGGACGAGCCCGAGAAAGTGGCGAGGCTGCTGCGCGACCGATTCACCCTGGCCCCCGTGGCGGACGGCGTGGTTTCGACGGCCGCGCCGGCACCGCTTCCGATCGCCAGGACGGAAGCCGTCGTCGCCAAAGGGCACGGCGCCGCGTTCCTCGCCTTCGCTGGCACCGATCCCTTGGTTGCGGCGAATTGGGCGACCGACTTCGACATCCGTCCCCATACGGATACGACGGAAGGCTTCACGCTCGCTCTCGGCCCGGCGATCCCAAAAATCAAGGACCTGCTTCTGCCGCTCGGCCTGCCGATCTTTGTCACTGGCCACAGCCTCGGCGGCGCACTGGCGGCGGTGGCCGCGCTCGAACTCACCAAAGCCGGCGCGCCGGTCATGGCCGTCTACACGTTCGGCATGCAGCGTCCCGGCAACGCGCAATTCAAGTCCGCCTATGATGGCCGGCTCGGCGCGACGACATATCGTCTCGTCCATGGCGACGATATCGTGCCGACAGTGGCGCCATCGTTCCTCGGCTTCAGGCATGTCGGACGTTTGTTGCCCTGCGCCAGCGGAACGCGTTTCGATGCACGCAATTTGAGCGCAGATACCAATTCCGACGATCCGCCTTTCGCCCGCGGCATAGGCCACACGCTTTTCAATGGCTTTCGCGCGCCGTTCGATGTCGCCCGCCTCGCGGCGCTGCTAAACAATGCGGGATCGCAGTTGGCGGGACGGCCCGACTTCGTAAGAGTGCTGATCCAGTTGCTTCCGCAGCCGATCAAGGATCATGTTCCCGAAAACTACATTGCGGCGCTGACGTGAGCCTCAATTCATGTCGTAGGGCGGATACACGGCGAAAACATTCTTCGCCGTGATCAGCGTGTGTTGCGTCACCGTTCGCGGCGGCACGCTCTCGCCGCGCAGCATCTTCAGGGCAAGCGGCAGCACGTCGTAGCCATAGCGATCCATGTAATAGGCGACCGAGCCGAGCACGATGCTGCCGCGATTGCTCGGATCGAGTTCCTTGCGATCGCCGGCGCCGCCATGGATGCTGCGGTCGACGCCCTGGCCGACAATGATGCAATCGCCAAGCCGACGGGCGAGCTCGATCGCGGTCTTGGCGGCGAGTGCGCTCGCATCATCGAGCGCCCCGACCAGCACCTTGCGCTTGGACTGACTTGCGAGAAATTTGCTGAGCACGCCCTCGATGCGCAGCGGATTGCCGCCGGAATCGAGCCGCGTCAGCGAGACGTCGGGGAGCTCCTGCCGCAATCCCTCGGCGATGCCGCGGGCGCGATCGGCGGCGGGCGCCGCCTCGTCAAGATTGCCGACGATCGCGGCAATTACCGTCTCGTCGGGCCAGTTCTGCCTGGCAAACTGACCCAGCGCGAGACCGGCAATGCGGCCGGCGCCGAGATTGTCGGCGCCATAAAGCGGCGCGCCGGGAACCGGATAATTGATCGCCAGCGCTGGAATACCTGCCGCCTTCAGCCGGCGGGCGATCTCGGCGTTGGCAGCCGTGCCGGTGTGGTACTCGATAACGAGATCGGCTTTTTCGGCAATCGCCGCGGCGACATTGGCGAGTGCCTTCGCGTCATCGCCGGCATTGTCGTAATAAAGCATGTCGACCGGCAACGTGCGCGCGGCCAATTGGAAACTGCGGCGCACGTCGAGGCCGGTGAAGCCGAGGCCTTCGAGGCGCGCGCCCGGCTCCTCATTGAGATTGGCGAAAGCGATGCGGAAATGCGGCTCCTGCGCAATGCCAGGCAGCGGCGCGCTGCCGAGGAACGCCGCAAGGCCGCCAACAACAAACCGGCGCCCAACATGGGGCGCCGGCATGCGATCACACACGCTCAAACGGCGGCAGGGCGGGCTATTGAATCGCCTCGATATTGACGAACGTGCCCGTGGTGCCGGCGGCGCGCGGCACGGTCATCGACAGGAAGAACGTGCCGCGTTTGCTGCTCGCCGCCTCCGCGGCAATGAGATCGGTGCGCACGTTCTCGATGATGTGGATGCCGTTGTCGGTGAGCAGGATGGCGTGGATCGGGAAGGCTTCTTCCTTGTCCTCGGACGGGATCACCTCGACCGCCCAATTGTCGGCGCCGACGAGAATCACCTTCTGTCCGGCGAGCCAGTCCGCCGCCGCCTTGCCGAGGCCGGGCTCGCTGCCATTATAGGTCGCGTTCTGCGCCGGGAATTGCTGGAAGAGATCGCCCCAGCCGGTGTGCAGGAACACCGCATCGCCCTCGCGCAGCGTGATGTTGTAGAGTTTGAGGCCGGCTTCGATATCGGCCTGGCTGATCACCGTGCCGCCATCGATGCAGGGCGTCTTGCAGGCAGCGTTCTGCTTCAGCTTGCCGGCGTCCTGGTAGACCTTGACGAGATCGACGATGACGCCGCGCGTCGCGAACGATTTCAGGTTCTCGAGGCCGAGTTTTTTGATGCCGTTCTGGGTGACGTATTTACCCATCGCCGTCTGATTGTAATAGCAGTCCTTGATGCCGATGTGGCCCATCCCGTCGATATGGGTGCCGACATGGCTCTGGCTGAGATACGTGTCTTCCATGTAGCTCAGCTTGTTCTTGCCGTATTCGGCGCCGGGCACCAGGGCGGCGCTCGTTAGAATGGTCTTGGTGAAGCGAGTGCCGAACAGCGGCACGCCGTCGATCAGATTGTACGCCATCGGGGTGACTTTGCCCGTCTGGATTTCCGCCGCGGCCGCCTTGGTCACCGCCGGAGTGACGCGATTGGTGGCACCGACCTCGTCAGCCGGGCCGAACGGCGAGGGCTTGACCAGCGTCTTGCAATCGCTTTGCGCTAAAGAGGCGGCCGAGCCGGCGAGTATCACCAGGGCCGAAAGTGCGGCAGACGCAATGCACGCGCTGAGCTTCATCGTTTCCTCCCTGGCATGAACGGCTGATCGTTTGTGCTCATGGCAACGGCCATGTGTCAGCATGAGGCGATTATTGCCCGAGGGAGCGTGCTGTCAAGCGCGCCGCTATAGAGGTGGTCTGAGAACGTCGTGCGTAGACCGATTGACGGTGCGTCGCGGTGGTTTGTGTTCATGCATTCACATTGATGCGCGATGTTTCCACACTTGCTGTTCAAACCGGTTCTTTCCGCCGACGCCACTATTCTCTACCGGCCTGACCACACCGGCTTCCGCTTTTCCGCAAACGCCTTCGGACCCTCGACGAAATCGGCTGAAGACAGCATTGCCTTCACCGCCGGGAAGAGAACCTGCTCGTTCAGCGCCTGCCCAACCGGGATATCGTAGCCACGCATTGCAACCTCTTTCGAGGCGCGGATCGACATGGGACTGAGTTTCAGGATTTCCTGTGCCCAGCGCTTCGCAGCCGCCAACGCCTGTCCCTCCGGCACGACCTCGTTGATGAAGCCAAGCGACAAACCTTCCAACGCGGCTACGCGACATCCCGTTAGGATGATGCCCATCGCACGCTTCATTCCGATCTCGCGCGGCAGCCGCAGCAGTCCACCCGCAGTAGCGGCAAGTCCGACTGAAGGCTCCGGCAGTGCGAAGGTGGCGTTCTCCGCCGCGATCACGAGGTCGCAGGCGAGCGCAATCTCAAAACCACCGCCCATGGCAAAACCGTTCACCGCCGCAATCACAGGTTTCGTCAGATCGAAGCGGTGCGACAGTCCGCCGAAGCCTGACGCGCCCCAGCCGCGTTCGCCACCGGCCGCTTGATGCTTCAGGTCATTTCCGGCGCAAAACGCCTTCTCGCCCGCACCGGTGATGATCGCGACCCATTGATCGGGATCTCCGGCGAACCGGTCGAACGCGTCATGCAGCTCTAAATGGGCCGCCCGATGCAGCGCATTGTAAACGGTGGGCCGATTGATCGTGACGATCGTGATCGGCCCTTCCTGTTCAACGACGATGTATTCATATTTTCCGTCGCGTCCAACCAAGACATCACTCCTCTCTTTGCATGCGTAGCCCTAGCACCGTTTGGTGCCCACCAATCCAATGCAACGGACGGGAAGCCTGTGGGCACCCCTTTTCGTTTCAAGCAGCATGGGAGTCGATGGCGATGGACACCTTTCCAAAGTGCTGACCGCTCGCCATGTAGGCGAACGCTTCCTTTGCCCGCTCAAACGGGAAACTCTTGTCCATCATCGGCTTCATCTTGTTATTCGCGATCGCGCCTACCATTGCCTGAAGATCCTCGACCGAGCCGACAGTCGTCCCTTGAAGGCGTTGCTGCTGCATCACCATAAGCGGAATGCGCGGCGGCGTCTCCGGCTGGCCGGCGAGCACGCCGATAAAGGCAATTGTGCCTCCGATCTTCGTGGCACGAATCGATTCATTGAGTGTGCCGACACCGCCGACCTCTACAACAAGATCGACCCCTCGGCTGGTCGATTGGCGCGCCACCTTACCCCAATCAGGCGTCGCTTTGTAATTGATGGTGAGATCGGCTCCAAGCGCTTTCAGCCGCTCGATTTTAGCATCACTCGATGATGTCGCGATGACGCGCGCTCCACTCATTTTGGCAAATTGCAACGCGAAAATGGAAACGCCGCCCGTCCCCTGGGTCAGCACGGTCTGACCGGGCTTCACATTGCCCAATTTGACCACAGCACTCCACGCGGTCAGGCCGGCGCAGGGCAGAGAAGCTGCCTCGGCATCGGTCAGATGCTCCGGCGTCTTCACAAGAGCGTGTTCTGGAAAGAGGCGATACTCCGCAAGCACACCGTCGAGTGCGCCCCCAAGGGCGGTGTGCATCTTGGTCTCGTCAGGCTCGCCGCCGAGCCAACCCTCGAAGAAGCTGCCGATCACACGGTCCCCAGCCCTGAGCCGTGTCACATTATGGCCGACCGCTTCAATAACACCCGCGCCGTCTGAGAGCGGTACAAGCGGAAACTTCTGCCGGGAACCATAGCCGCCCTTCACGGTCAGTAGATCGCGGTAATTGAGCGTCGCAGCCGTGAGCCGCACAAGCACCTGCCCCGGCCCGGGTGTCGGCACCGGCTTTTCCACGACTGCCATGCCCTCGACGCCGTGCGGCCCCTGTAGCTCGTAGACCTTCATTAGGTTCTCCCAATGCATCTGCAATGTCGTTCCAGAATCACGTCTATCTCCGGAATAGAACGTCGCTTAGCCACTATTACGCAACCCGGCGGCGATGCCGTTTATAGTAAGATGAATACCTGCGACGACCCGTTCGTCGGCATCCCCTGCACGATACCGCTTCAACAATTCTATCTGGATGTGGTTGAGCGGGTCGATATAGGGAAATCGGTCACGAATGGTACGCTCGAGCGAAGGGGCTCGCTCAAGCAGCGCGCTCTGGCTAAGAATAGCAAGCACCGCAGCGATCGACGCTTGCCACTCCTGGTGTATCCGCGAAAAGACCATCTCGCGTAGCTGTTCATCCTCAACAAGCCGCATGTAACGTGAGGCTATAGCAATGTCGCTCTTGACCAGCACCATCTCCATATTCGAGAGCAGAGTTCGGAAGAACGGCCACTCCTTCGCCATCCCCTGAAGGAACTGAGTTCCCTGGTTGGGGTGAGCAGCGGTCCATCCGCTAACTGCCGCGCCGAACCCATACCAGCCCGGCAGCATCAGCCGGCATTGCGACCAGGAGAAAACCCAGGGAATTGCTCGCAAATCTTCGATCTCGGTCGATGCTTTGCGCGAGGATGGACGGCTGCCAATATTCAAATTGGAGACCTCGCCGATAACAGTGGATTCACGGAAATAGCGTGCGAAATCCGGCGTCTCATACACCAGCGCCCGATAGGCGCTATAAGCGCGCGACGACAGCTCTTCCAGAGCATCGAAGTATTCGGGACGCGGCGGACGCTCTTCTCTCTCCATGATAGCCGCCTCCAATGTGGCGGACGCGAGGATTTCCAGGTTCTGACGGCCCCTGTCCGGGCTTGAGAACTTCGCCGCGATCACCTCACCCTGCTCGGTAACCCGGATGCCTGCCTGCACTGCCCCGTGCGGTTGTGCGAGGATCGCCTCATAGGCAGGTCCGCCTCCGCGGCCGACCGTACCCCCGCGTCCATGGAAGAGACGAAGCGCGATATTGTGGGCCCTACAAACTTCGATCAAAGCAAGTTCTGATTTGTACAGTTCCCAACTGGAAGTGAGAAAGCCACCGTCTTTGTTGCTGTCGGAATATCCCAGCATGATCTCCTGGACGCGGCCACGGTTCTCAAGAAAGCGCATGTATTGAGGCACGGAGAATAGTTCCTCCATGATGCCTCGGCAGTTGCGCAAATCCCCGATCGTCTCGAATAGTGGAACGATGTTGGGATCGAGCTCACCTGCGGCGGGACGCGCAAGGCCGGCTTCCTTGAGCAGCAGCGCCACTTCGAGGATATCCGAGACGCTTTCCGCATGCGAGATGACGTAATTGGGAATTGCCAGGCGGCTGAGGCGTTTATGGATCGCTGCCGCGCTCCAAAAAATTTCGAGCTCGTCCAATGTCTCCTTCGAGTATGTAATGTACGGAGAAAAGAGCGGTCGTGCATTGCTGAGTTCACCGGACAGGAAAGCGCGTCGCTGCGGCTCGTCCATCGCGAGATAATTCTGACCCGTAGCGGCCTCGACCAGGGCCGCGACCGATTGCTCGTGGCTATCCGAGTTCTGCCGCAGGTCAAGACTTGCGAGATGAAAGCCAAATACGGACACCGCACGACGCAAGCGGCGCAGGCGACCTCGCGCGATGAGGGCTGACCCGTTCGAGACCAGCGAGCGATTTAAGACATTCAGATCCGCGAGCAGCTCCGCCGGAGTTTTATAGGGCGCGGCTTGCGCCACCAACGGACGCAGTTGCACGTCGTGGCCGAGCAAGCGAGCGGTCGCGGCGAGCCGCGAATAGATGCCGACGATCGCTCTGCGATAAGGTTCCGCGGCGCGTCGAGGCGAGCTGTCTGGAAATTGATTGACCAACTCCTGAAGCTGCGCGGAGACACTGACTCGGCCCCGATCAAGCGGCAACTCGGCGCCGAGCTGGTGTAGTTCATCGAGATAGAAATTGAGCGCCTTACGGCTGTGCATAGCTGCGGTGAGGTTCAACACTTCGGAAGTGACGAACGGGTTGCCATCCCGATCACCGCCGATCCAAGTACCCATACGAAAGAAGGAAGGCAGTTCTGAAGTGTTCCCTCCCTTGCCATGCTCCGCCAGTCGATCCTCGATCATCGAATAGATGTATGGAAGTTCACGGAGAAATGTCTGATCAAAATAAGATATTCCGTTTGCCACCTCGTCCACGACCGTTGGGCGGTCATGCCTAATCAGGCTCGTCTGCCAAAGGGTCAAAACAGCGCGCAGGATCGCCTCCTCGCTTGCGGCGACCTCTCTCGGTGTCATTGTGGTGCGCTCACGCCCGGCGAGCAGTTCCGCAAGCTCCATTTCGCGGTCGAGAATGCTCTTTCGCCGAACTTCGGTCGGGTGTGCAGTGAGTACTGGTACGACTAAGACAGTTTCGAATACTTTCTGAAGCTGCGACCGCGTGATGCCACGGGCTTTCGCGCGCGCAAGAACATTCGCGATAGTGCCTTCGGCTTGATCCTCACCACGCTGGGCTGCCGCGCGGACCAACCGCATATGATGCTGATCTTCAGCGATATTCGCCAGATGCGAGAAGTAGCTGAAGGCGCGCACTACCTCGACGGTGCGCTCATGGGAAAGACTATCGAGCGTCGTTTCCAACTCACGCTTTGCTTCATCATCATCGTTGCGCTGGAAGCGGGTCGACAATTGCCGGATGCGTTCGACAATGTTGTAAAGCGCCTCACCTTGCTGCTCGCGCAAGGTGTCGCCCAGCATGCGACCAAGCAGGCGGATGTCCGCCCGCAGCGCCTCGCTCTCGTCCTGGCGCGCAGTATGCATGTGAAATGTCCCGTGCTTGCAGGGAAGTCAGCAAAAACTGTGCCGTTGAAGTAACTCTAATGCAATCTGCTTCTTCGAAGATGCGGATGGCTTCTTAAGCACACTCCGGCACAACAGTCTTCCATCTCACCAGCCGCCCGTCCGTTCCCATCGCTCCGCGATCCGGCCGTCTACGATAACCTCATAGGCGGAATAGGCGGCGCAAGTCAGGCACGCATGATTGGGCAATATGCGGACCTGGCTGCCGACCGGCAGGCGGGCGAACCAGCTCTCGTCAGGTATCGGCACGGTGCCGTGTTCCTGATGGACGACAGAAACAGAGAGAGTACCCAAGCGCCGGCCCGTGACAGGATCACAAACCCACCCGTACTGCGCGTCCGGCATGTATCGGTTTGCGCCGATGTCTTTCGACAATGCGAGCGCACCCGCATCGAGAACGACGCTCGGTCCGCCCTTCTGGTGGCTAATCACTGTCGCAAGCACCGAGACGGCGATGTCGTCCTCGGCGCAGACGCGACGTGAAAGTTGGGAAAGATCCCAGAACAGGTAGATGCCCGCGCGCACCTCGCTCACGCCCTGTAGATGTTCGGCAAAGAGCACAGTTGGCGTCGAGCCGACGCTGACGGTCAGGAAGTCGTGACCGGCGGCGCGAAGCCGGTCGGCGGACACAACCGCGGCGGCACGCTCGATCTCCGCCAACGCGCGAACAGCGGCCGGATCATCGAAGGCATAGGAGTGGCCGGCGTGCGTCATGACACCGGCGAGCGCGAGATGCGGCGCGGCCGCCGCAATGGCCTCGGCGACCGCCAAAAGCTCGTTGGATGCAGGCGCGACGCCGCTGCGATGCTCGCCGCAATCGATCTCGACGAGGCAGCCAAACGAAGCGCCGTTTTTGGCAGCGGCATCGGCCGCGGCGCGAACGGCTTCGACGTTGTCCACGACAAGGGTTAGACGTGCGCCCGTCTCGCGCTGGATAAGCGCAGCGCGTGGCACTTTCGCCGGCGCGATCGCAGTTGCGTATAAGATGTCGCGCCATCCGGCTGCCGCGAAATAAGCGGCTTCCGCAAGCGTCGAGACGGTAATCGATCCGACGCCTCCGCCCGAAGCCACGCGTGCGACATCGACCGACTTCGCCGTTTTCAAATGGGGACGCAGGTTGACGCCAAGAGAAACGCAGCGCGCGCGCATCCGCTCAGCATTGCGATCGAGCCGAGCGCGATCGAGGAGGAGGCAAGGCGTCTCCAGCCCGGCAAAAGGTGCGGTGATCACGGCACGATCTCAGCAAGAGGACGTAACCTATCGGCTACCAGGAATGGCCGCGTCGCGTGCGCGACGAAGGGCATCCCGCCGCAATTATGCCGGAAGAGATACGCGCCGACGCCCGAAATGTACATCCAGGTGCATGTACCATGCTAAACTTTGCATGGTCGAAAAAATGCCATGTCCAGATTCATTAATGAGATAAGATCTTAGAGAGGAACGTCTGCGCACGCGAGGATCGGGCGTAGCCCATCCGCTGCTGCTGTCCGCGCGAGAGCTGCCCCGGGCACTTTGCAGCGTGCTCCGTCAGGCCGACCCCGTTGCAGCAACGGGCTCGCCCTCGCGGCGGCTTCCTCTCGGCTACGCCGGATAATATGGTGCGCTGGCTCAAAAACCCACAGGTGATCATTGCCGGCAACGCCATGCCGAACATGAATCTGAACGACGCGCAGGCGCCCCGATATCACCACCTATCTCGCCGAGCTGCAGTGATTAACCGCGCCGCCGCCTGACGCTTGCACCGGGCGCCCCGGCGCGCCACAAACCGTCGAACCTGTCCTGGGACATGCCCATGATCTATCGCAAGCTCGGTGCGAGCGGCCTCGATGTCTCCGTCATCTGTCTCGGCACGATGATGTTCGGTGGGCGGACGGATGAGGCCGCCGCTACCGAGATCGTCGCCAATGCGCGCGATGCTGGGCTCAACTTCATCGACACTGCTGATGCTTACGGCGAGGGCGCTTCTGAAGAAGTCGTCGGGCGCGCGATCGCTTCGGACCGCGATCATTGGGTGCTCGCGACAAAGGTCGGCAACCAGATCGGGGTAGGTCTCAATCGCAAAGGCCTCTCACGCAAATGGCTGTTCGAGGCGCTCGACGCGAGCCTGAAACGTCTCGGCACCGATTACGTCGACATCTATTATCTGCACAAAGAGGATCACGACACGCCGCTCGACGAGACTGTCGGTGCGATGGCCGATCTCGTCCGCGCCGGAAAGGTCCGGCACTTCGGCGTCTCCAACCACCGCTCCTGGCGCGTCGCCGAAATCTGCAACATCTGTGACCAGATGGGGATCGGCCGCCCGGTGGTCAGCCAGCCCTATTACAACGCGATGAACCGCATGCCTGAGGTCGAGCATCTGCCGGCTTGCGGCTTCTACGGCCTCGGCGTCGTGCCCTACAGCCCGCTGGCGCGGGGCGTGCTGACCGGCAAATACGAGCCCGGCGCGCCGCCGCCCGAGGACACCCGGGCGGGGCGCAGCGACAAACGCATCATGCAAACCGAGTGGCGCGACGAGTCGCTCTGGCTCGCGCGCGTGATCAAGGCGCATGCCGAATCGCGCGGCGTGACCGCCGGCCAGTTCGCGCTGAACTGGGTCTTGAACAATCATTACGTGACGTCGGTTATCGCCGGCCCACGCACGATGGAGCAATGGAGCGAATATCTCGGCGCCCTCGCTCACACGTTCATGGCCGAGGACGAAGCCTTCATCGATGGGCTGGTCGCCGCCGGGCACCCCTCGACGCCGGGTTTCAACGATCCGGCCTATCCGATCGAAGGCCGGCTGCCGCGCACCGGCTAGGCCACGCGCAAGCTTTTATTCACGGGTGCCCGCTTACAATGGGCTACCCAGGAAAGGCATGGCTGCGCCCACGATGATTTCAGGCGGCTCCGATTTGTTCACGGCCGCGGCGGCAGCCGCCGACGCGCCGCTGAAGACTCGTGCATCCGCGCTAGTCAATCCAGCATCGGGTCTCGCCAACGATTACCTCAACCTTTTCAACGAGATCGTGATGCTCATCGAGCAGCTGCCGTCGATGCCGGAGCTGATTGAAGACATCTTCGCCTGGCGGCCGACCAGCTATCAGGACTATTTCACCCGCTCGATCCTGCCCGGACGCGGTTCGGCGCTGGAAGCCTACGCAGCCCTCAGCCAGACCTTCCGCCGCGATTTCGAGGGCATCGTCGACGAGCTCGATCGCATGGCGGTCGGCGCGATCGCCGCGATCCGCCGCCATCACAAGACCAAGGGCAACGCGGAGCCGTATACGCTCGCAGGCCTCTGCATCCGTTCGGGCGAGAAGATGCGAGAGGTCCTCGACCGTGCAACCAAGCTTGTGAATTATGGTCCGGGGGACGGCGGCGAAGCCGCGCAGATCGTTGCCGACCGGGTGATGCTGGCAAACTAGCGGCTACTCTGCCGCGATTCTCTTAGACGTGATGTCCTTGAGGTGGCGTTCGCCCCAGTCGCGGATTGCCGCGACGACGGGAACGAAGCTTCGGCCTTTCGTGGTCAGGCGGTATTCCACTTTGGGCGGCACAACGCCGTAATCCTTGCGATCGACAAGCCCGCTTTCGGTGAGCGCCTTTAGTTCGCGGCTCAGAGATCACATATCGCTGCATGAAGACGCGGGATGGTTCTGAGTACTTCCACATCGCCTCGCCTGCCGATGATGAGGCGGTAGAAACGCTTCTGCAGCGTGACTACTTCAAGAACTACACGGGAACAAACGCGCACTGTGACAGGCGGAGACGTCGTGGTGTCGCCGCTGGAAATCATTGCCGAAACGGCACGAGCGTAGGTCAATCGATCCGAAGTTCGACCGCGGCAACGAGGTGGCGCGGCATGCGCCACGGCGCGATCGCGATCAAATCGCCGCGCAGGCTGCAGCGCATTGCCCATTGGTTTGAGCCGAGCCAATGACGCGCGGCGATAGACATGCGTCGTTGTTTCGCCGGTGTGATCGCGATCATCGCGTCTTCAAGCGTCGGTCGCGCCTTCACTTCGACGAAAGCAACCGCGCTTCCCCGTCGCGCGACAATGTCGATCTCGCCGCCGCGTACGATGTAAGTACGCGAGAGGATGCGGTAGCCTTTCGTGCGTAGAAGAAGGATTGCGATCTGTTCGGCGCGCCGGCCGAAGGTCCCGGCGCGAAGCCGCATTTCGCGGCTCATTCGCTGTCGCTGGCCTTTTCGCCGCCAGCGGCGAGGGCGATCGCGCGTGCATAGACCTTGCGGCGCTTCTGCCCGCTTTCTGCGGCGACGACGCTTGCCGCGTCCTTCACACTCAGCGTGCTTAGCGCTTCCTGCAGTTTGGCGTCGATCTCCGACTCGCTGAAACCTGCCTCCGCATTCCCGGTTGGCGGCGCGACAAGGACCACGATCTCGCCTTTCGGCGGCTCTTCACCAGCCAGCGCCGCCGCAAGCTCGGGAAGAGCACCGCGACGGACCGTCTCGAAATGCTTGGTTAGTTCGCGGGCGATCGCGCCCTGCCGCGCGCCGAGAACCGCGGCCAAGTCGGCCAGCATATCGGCAAGCCGTCGGGGCGATTCAAAGAACACGAGCGTGCCGGGGATCGGCGCCAGCTCCGCGATTCGGGTGCGCCGGGCGCCCTGCTTCTGCGGCAGAAAGCCTTCGAAGAAGAAGCGGTCAGTCGGCAGGCCCGCGACGACCAGAGCTGCCAGCACGGCAGAGGCGCCGGGAACGGCGGTGACCGGCGCGCCTTGCGCCAGCGCCTCGGAAACAAGCTTGAAGCCCGGATCGGAGACGAGCGGCGTGCCGGCATCCGAGACCAGCGCCAGCGCGGCCCCGCTGGCCAGCCGGGCCAGAAGATGCGGCCGGACCACAGCGGCATTGTGCTCGTGATAGGCGACAAGCGGGGTAGCGATACCGTAATGGGCGAGCAGCACTTTGGTAACGCGGGTGTCCTCTGCGATCACCGCGTCGGCGGCGGCAAGCGTGCCGAGCGCGCGCAGGGAAACGTCGCGCAAATTGCCGATCGGGGTGGCGACGACATGCAGGCCCGACTCGATCGGCTCGGCTTCCGCGCGAAGACCGAGGGCGACGAAGCTGCTACTGGCCTGCCCCCCGGAACGCGCGCGCCCGGCGTTTCTCGACCTGCTGGTGTCCGGACTTGTCATGCGTTCGGCAAAGAAGCTGATTTGTTCTTCATACAGAACGAGGCTCAAGGCAAAAAGTAAAGCCCTATTTTGCCCGCAAAATTGGGCTCAGGAGATGTTCTCGGCCAGAAAGGGTGCGCGGCTTTTTTCGCGCAGGGCCGTGGAGGTCTTGTTTGCCGGTCCACCCCGCCCCTGCGTGCGGCGAGTTCAAGCTCGCTCTGGCCCTCGCTTGCGCGATCGCGCTCGCCGCCTGCTCGACGGGCGGCGGCCGCCGCATGACACAGCAGCAGAGCGACGAATTCCTTGGCTCCCCGACAAGCCCGGTCGAAAACCAGCCCCTCGGCGGGCCTGCGGCGTCCGGAGATCAGATCGGCAGCGGTCCAACTCGCGTTGGCCTCATCGTTCCGCTGACACAGGCTTCGGGCCCGAGCCTTGTCGGCACCTCTTTGCGCAACGCCGCCGAACTCGCCGTCATTGAATCGGGCGCAAACGACATCACAGTGCTGATCAAGGACGATCATTCGACGCCCGACGGAGCGCGCAGCGCCGCCCAGGCCGCGGTCGGCGAAGGCGCCGAGCTTCTGATCGGCCCCCTCTTTGCGCCGGATGTGCGTGAGACGGGTCGCGTCGCGCGTAGCGCCGGAAAGCCGGTCATCGCCTTCTCGACCGACACATCCACGGCGACGCGCGGCGTCTATCTCTTGTCATTCCTGGTCGAAAGCTATGTCGACCGGATCGTCGACTTCGCTGCCTCCAAGGGCAAGAGGTCGATCGCGGCCCTGGTACCGCAGAACGATTACGGCAATGTCGCGCTCGCGGAATTCCAGCAGATCGCCGCAAAACGCGGCTTACGCGTCATGGCGATCGAACGCTATACGCCCTCTGGCCTCGCCGCCTCGGTGCAGAAGATCGCCGCGCTCGGCGGGCAGATCGATACGCTGTTCATTCCGGAGCAGGCCGAAGCGATGAGTGGCGTTTCCCAGCAGCTGGCCGCCGCGGGAGTTGATCCGGCGAAAGTGCAGTTGCTTGGTACCGGTCTCTGGAATGACGCGCGCGTCCTTAAATTGCCGGCGCTGCAGGGCGCCTGGTTCGCGGCACCGGAGAACGGCGGCTTCAATCAATTCGCCGAACGCTATCGCGCCAAATTCGGCAGCGATCCCACGCGCATCGCGACGCTCGCCTATGACGCGACGATGCTCGCCGCCGCGCTGGCGCGCAGCCAGGGCCCGCAACGCTATTCCGACGGCGTGCTGACCAACCCATCCGGCTTCAACGGCGCCGATGGCGTCTTCCGCTTCCGGGCCGACGGACAGAACGAGCGCGGACTGTCCGTTCTGCAGATCAACAACGGCGCAACGACCGTGGTTTCGCCCGCCCCGCGCTCCTTCGCCGGCGCACCCGACGGAACTTAACGGCTTCACAGATCTCAACCAGGAGAAAACACATGCGTAAATTGATCTTCCTTGCCGGGCTCGCGCTCTTCGCTGCTTCGCCCGCCTTCGCACAGTTCGAAGGCGGCGTGAACGGCCTCGGCGACGCGCGGCAAATCAACATGCCGACCTCGCAAGTATGGGGAGGACAGCCGCAAGTCGCTCCGGCGGCCGCGGCAGAGGAAGACGAGGCGCCTGCGCCTGTCGCTCCGGTCAAGACGAAGAAGAAGACCGCGCGCCACTAAGCCAAGCGGCACCATCAAGCGGCGCGCGATTCAAATGTGAATCGCGCGTTTCTCCACCGCCATCGCGGCTTCCTTCACCGCTTCCGACATGGTCGGATGCGCGTGGCAGGTGCGCGCCAGATCTTCGGATGAGCCACCGAATTCCATGAGCACCGTCGCCTCGGCGATGAGTTCACCCGCGCCGGCGCCTACGATATGCACGCCGAGAACGCGATCGGTCTCGGCGTCTGCCAATACCTTCACGAAGCCCTCGGTATGACGCATGGAGCGTGCGCGGCCGTTCGCGGTGAAAGGGAATTTGCCGACATTGTAGCGCATGCCGCGCTCCTTCAGCTCTTCTTCGGTCGCACCGACGGCGGCGATTTCTGGCATCGTGTAGACGACAGCGGGAATGGCTTCGTAATTTACGTGCCCTGCCTGTCCGGCGAGGATTTCCGCAACAGCAATACCTTCGTCTTCCGCTTTGTGTGCGAGCATCGGTCCGCGCACGACGTCGCCGATCGCATAGATGCCTGGAATGCTCGTCGCGAAATGCTCGTCGAGCGGAACACGGCCGCGATCCAGGGTAATGCCGAGTTCTTCGAGCCCTAGTCCGTCTGTGTAAGGCACACGTCCGGTCGCGATGAGCACCTTCTCGGCATCGATTGTCTGCGCGTCGCCGCCCGCGACAGGTTCAAAGGTGACGCTCGCGCCTTTGCCGTTCTTCGCGACGCCGGTCATCTTGCTCGACAGGTGGAACTTGAAACCCTGCTTCTCCAGCATGCTCTGGAACTGCCTGCAAACTTCGAGATCCATCCCGGGGAGGATGCGCTCGAGAAACTCGATGACGATGACCTCGGCGCCGAGGCGTCGCCACACCGAACCGAGCTCGAGGCCGATGATGCCGGCGCCGACGACAACCAGCGTTTTCGGCACGGCAGCAAATTCCAGCGCACCGGTGGAGGAGACGATCGTCCTCTCGTCGATTTCGATCGTCTTGCCGTCCTTGTCACGCAGTTTCGCGACCTCGGAGCCGGTGGCAATTACGATGTTCTTGGTCTCGAGCGTCTGCTTCTTGCCGTCCTCGGATGTCACCTCCACCTTGCCCGGCGCGGTGATGCGGCCGACCCCGATGAAGGCATCGACCTTGTTCTTCTTGAACAGGAACGCGACGCCGTTGACATTAGCGGCGACAGTATCCGCCTTGTGTTTCATCATCGCCGGCAAATCGAGCTTCGGCGCGCCGGTGACGACGCCGAGAGCCGCAAGGCTATGCCCGGCTTCCTCGAACATGTCCGAGGCATAGAGTAGCGCCTTCGAGGGGATGCAGCCTATATTCAGGCAGGTGCCACCATATGTCTTCCATTTCTCGACGACGGCGACGCGCATCCCGAGCTGCGCGGCGCGGATCGCGCAGACATAGCCGCCAGGACCGGTGCCGATGACGATGAGATCGTAAGACATGAGCTTCCGTGTTCAGAGCAGCGCCAATGCCTAGCCTCCACGCACGCGCAGAGCCTGGCCGCCTCGCGCAAGATAGTAAGCGATCGGAGCAGTTACAAACGGCACATTCAACCGAGCAGGCGCACCAACATCATGATCAATCCAACGATCGACGCGGCCCAAAGCAGCGTGCGCACGACAGAGACGCCCGCAGCATAGACGATCAGATAAAGAACGCGCGCGGCGAGATAGATTTCTGCGCCGATCTCGCCGACGCCGCCGGTCTTGCCGGAGAGGACTAGCGCCAGTGCGAGCCCCACGAACACGGGGTAGGTCTCCAGTAGATTTCTGAGCGCACGACTCGTGCGTCCCGCATAGAGGCTGCGCGGCTGGCGGCCTTCATCCCGCGAAGACATCGCATAGGGAAGGCCGAGCTCGCTCGAGGACGACGCCGCCTGCAAAATGATATGCAGTAGGACGAGCACAACGCTCCATCCAAGAAGTTTCAGTTCCAGCGGCATGATAGATCCCCAGCTAGCAGGATTTACAGATCGAGCACGAGCCGCGCGGGATCCTCAAGCGCTTCCTTCACACGCACTAGGAAGGTAACAGCTTCCTTGCCGTCGACGACTCGGTGATCGTAGGAGAGCGCGAGATACATCATGGGGCGTATTTCGATCTTCCCGCCAACGGCCATCGGCCGCTCCTGGATTTTGTGCATGCCGAGAATGCCGGATTGCGGCGCGTTGAGGATCGGCGTCGACATGAGTGAGCCGTAGACGCCGCCGTTTGAAATCGTGAACGTGCCGCCCTGCATCTCCTCGATCTTCAGCTGGCCGTCGCGGGCGCGGCGACCGAAATCGGCGATCGCTCTTTCGACTTCGGCGACGGATTTGCGATCGGCGTCGCGCACCACCGGCACGACCAGTCCTTTGTTCGTGCCGACCGCGACCCCGATATGACAGAAATTTTTGTAGACGATATCGGTCCCGTCGATTTCCGCATTGACGTTCGGTACCTCTTTAAGCGCCTGCGTGCAGGCTTTGACGAAGAAGCCCATGAACCCGAGCTTCACGCCATGCTTTTTCTCGAAAATATCCTTGTAATGGCTGCGCAGCTCCATGACGCCGCTCATATCAACCTCGTTAAAGGTCGTGAGCATCGCGGCGGTGTTCTGCGCTTCTTTCAGCCGGCGGGCGATCGTCTGACGCAGCTTCGTCATGCGTACGCGCTCTTCGCGCGGCTCATCGTCGGGGACGGAGGGCGGCCGCACTTGCGTCGGCGCGGCCTGCGTCCTCGTTAATGCCTGACCGCTTTGAGGGGTGAAGGCCAGCACGTCACCTTTCAGCACCTGCCCGCGTTTGCCCGATCCGACAACGGCTTCCGTATCGATGCTACGCTCGGCGGCAATTTTCGCTGCCGATGGCGCAGGCGGCATTTGCGTCGGCGCGCTTTGTGTTTGCGAGCCGCCGTTCGTCGCCGCGGCCGCAGCGCGCGAGACCGGCGCCTGTTTCGGGGCGCTCGCAGGAGGCGCCGCCGCTTTGGCTCCGCTTCTCGCCGGAGCGGCTGCCGCGCCCGCGCCGCCGTCGCTGATCTGGCCGAGCAGGGCTCCCGGCGTGACCGTCTCGCCGTCCTTCGCGGTAATCTCGGCCAGCACGCCCGCCGAAGGTGCGTTCACTTCGAGCGTCACTTTGTCCGTCTCGAGTTCGACCAGCGGCTCGTCGGCCTTTACGGCGTCACCGGGCTTCTTGAACCACTTGCCGATAGTCGCTTCGGTAACCGATTCGCCGAGAGTGGGTACGCGGATTTCTGTGGCCATTGCCCATCACTTCGCCGCTGATGCAGCTATTCGAGAGGAAGAGGTACGCAGCCTCACACCGCGTAAGCCTCGTCAAGAAACGCTTTCAACTGCGCAAGGTGTTTCGACATCACGCCGGTGGCCGTCGCCGCCGAGGCCGCGCGTCCAACGTAATGCGGACGCTGACCTTTCCGTCCAAGCTGGCTGAAAACCCATTCGAGGTACGGCTCGACCGAAGACCACGCGCCCATATTCTTCGGCTCTTCTTGGCACCAGACGATATCCGCGTTTTTGAAGCGCGAGAGTTCGGTGACAAGCGCCTTCAGCGGGAAGGGATAGAGCTGTTCGACCCGCATCAGGTAGACGTCGTTGACGTCCCGCTTTTCTCGCTCTTCGTAGAGATCGTAATAGACCTTGCCGGAGCAGAGCACGACGCGCTTAATCTTCTCGTTGTCGACGAGCCTGATCTTCTCGCTCTTCAGATATTCCGCGTCGTCCCACAAAACGCGATGGAAAGACGTTCCGATCGCCATCTCCTCGAGACGCGATACCGCCCGCTTGTGGCGCAGCAGCGATTTTGGCGTCATCAGGATGAGCGGCTTGCGGATATCGCGCTTCAGCTGCCGCCGCAAAATGTGGAAGTAATTCGCCGGCGTCGTGCAATTTGCGACCTGCATATTGTCCTCGGCGCACATCTGCAGATACCGCTCTAGCCGCGCGGAGGAATGTTCCGGCCCCTGCCCTTCATAGCCGTGCGGCAACAGGCACACGAGCCCGGACATGCGCAGCCACTTGCGTTCGCCCGACGAGATGAACTGGTCGAACACGACCTGCGCACCGTTGGCGAAATCGCCGAATTGCGCTTCCCATAGCGTCAGCGCATTCGGCTCGGCGAGCGAATAGCCGTACTCGAAGCCAAGCACGGCTTCTTCCGACAGCATGGAGTTGATGACCTCAAAGCGGCCCTGTCCGTCGCGAACATTGTTGAGTGGGACGTAGCGCGCTTCCGTCTCCTGGTCGATGAGCACCGAGTGGCGCTGCGAGAAGGTGCCGCGCTCGCTGTCCTGTCCCGACAGGCGCACGCGATGGCCTTCATCGACGAGCGAAGCGAAGGCGAGCGCCTCGCCGAGCGCCCAGTCGATGCCCTCGCCGCTCTCGATCGACTTGCGTCGGTTGTCAAGGAAGCGGCGGATCGTCTTGTGCAGATTGAAATCGTCGGGAACCTCATTGAGGCGCAGCCCGATTTCTTTCAGCCTGTCAAAATCGACGCCGGTTTGACCGCGCCGTGCCTCTTCTGTCTCGTTCGCCGGCCGCAATCCGGCCCAGCGGCCATCGAGCCAGTCCGCCTTATTGGGCTTGTAAGATTGTCCGGCCTCGTATTCCTCCTCGAGGTGCTTGCGCCACCCGGCAACGGCTTTGTCGACCTCGGCCTGCGTGACGATGTTTTCGCTGACGAGCTTCTCCGAATAAAGTTGAAACGTTGTCGGATGCGCCCGTACCTTCTTGTACATCAAAGGCTGCGTGAAGCTCGGCTCATCGCCTTCGTTATGGCCGAAGCGGCGATAGCACCACATGTCGATAACGACCGGCTTCTGGAATTTCTGGCGAAACTCCGTCGCCACCTTTGCCACGAAGACGACGGCTTCGGGATCGTCACCGTTGACATGGAAAATCGGAGCCTCAACCATCTTCGCCACATCGGACGGATAGGGCGAGGAACGCGAGTAACGCGGGTAGGTCGTAAAGCCGATCTGATTGTTGATGATGAAATGCACCGAGCCGCCGGTGCGGTGTCCTTTCAGCCCCGACAAACCGAAACATTCGGCGACGACACCCTGGCCTGCAAAAGCCGCATCGCCATGGATGAGCAGGGGCAGGACAATGCCGCGTTCTTCAGTATTGCAACCATACTGATCCTGCTTGGCGCGCACCTTCCCGAGCACGACCGGATCGACGATTTCGAGATGCGAGGGATTCGCGGTCAGCGACAGATGCACTTTGTTGTTGTCGAACTCGCGATCGGATGAAGCGCCGAGGTGGTACTTCACGTCGCCGGAGCCTTCCACCGCCTCGGGCACGAAGGAGCCGCCTTTGAACTCGTGGAACAGCGCGCGATGCGGCTTGCCCATGACCTGGGAGAGCACGTTAAGGCGCCCGCGATGCGCCATGCCAACGATGATTTCCTTCGTGCCCAGCGCGCCGCCGCGCTTGATGATCTGTTCGAGCGCCGGGATCAGGGATTCGGCGCCATCGAGGCCGAAGCGCTTGGTGCCGGTGAATTTGATATCGCAGAATTTTTCGAAGCCTTCGGCCTCGACCAGTTTCATCAGGATGGCGCGACGGCCCTCGCGGGTGAAACTGATTTCCTTGTCCGGGCCCTCGATGCGCTCCTGGATCCAGCCCTTCTGCGCGGCGTTGGTGATGTGCAT
>JAXDNH010000051.1:0-5706 GCA_034669525.1 Methylobacteriaceae bacterium
CGGGAATATGATGAACAAGTAAGCGGAGAGAGCAACCGTGGCAAAGAACGTCATCAGCGTCATGAAGCGATGACGCAGGCAGACATCCAACAGTGACATGTAGCCGTCGAGCATCCGGTCGAAGAAACGCTCGATCATCCGGTACAGGCGCCCATGCTGCGCGTGGTGCTGGTCCTTGAGGAGGCGCGACGCCATCATCGGCGTCAACGTGAGCGACACGATCGCGGAAACGATGATCGTCATCGTTACCGTCACCGCGAATTCCCGGAAGAGGCGTCCGAAAATGCCGCCCATCAGGAGCAGCGGAATGAACACGGCGACCAGCGACGCGCTGATAGACACGATCGTGAAACCGATTTCGCCGGCGCCCTTGAAGGCGGCCTCGAGGGGCTTCTCGCCATCCTCGATGTGGCGGACGATGTTCTCGAGCATGACGATCGCGTCGTCGACGACGAAGCCCACCGCGATGGTCAGCGCCATCAGCGACAGGTTATCGAGACTGTAGCCGACGACATACATGAGCCCCGCTGTGCCTAAGAGCGACAGCGGCACGGTGACACTCGGGATGGCGGTCGCCCAGAAATTCCGCAGAAAGACGAAGATGACCATCACGACGAGTGCGATCGTCAGCAAGAGCGTGAACTGCACGTCGTGGACGGACGCGCGGATGGTCTGCGTGCGGTCGCTTAAAATCTCGATCTTGATCGCCGGCGGAATGGTCGCCCGCAGTTTCGTGAGCTGGCTCTTGATACGGTCCACGGTGTCGATGACGTTCGCGCCGGGCTGCTTGAAGACGACGAGCACGATTGCCGGCTTGTTCTCCGACCAGCCGAGCTTGGTTACGTCTTCGGGCCCATCGATCGCCTGACCGAGATCGCTGATGCGGACGGGCGCGCCGTTGCGATAGGCGACGATCACGTCATTCCAGGGCTTAGCCGAGGTCAGCTGGTCATTGTCGTAGATCGTGTAGGAGCGCACGGCGCCCTGGAAAGTCCCCTTGGGAAGATCGACCGTGGACACCGCGATCTTCGAGCGCACGTCCTCCAACGAAATGCCCTTTGCCGCGAGTTTTGCCGGATCGATCTGGACGCGCACGGCAGGCTTGCGTTCGCCGCCGATGCTCACCTGTCCGACGCCGGATATCTGGCTGACCTGCTGCGCGATTTTCGTATCCGCGGTGTCGTCAACCTCCGTCATCGGCAGGGTATCGGACGACACTGCGAAGAGAATAATCGGCCGGTCGGCGGGATTGACCTTTCGATAGGTCGGTGGCGTCGGCAGATTTTTCGGCAATTGCCCGCTCGCCGCGTTGATCGCCGCCTGGATGTCCTGGGCCGCGGCGTCGATGTTGCGGTCGAGATCGAACTGCACGGTGATCGTGGTCGAGCCGAGCGCGCTGGACGAGGTAAGCTGCGACACGCCGGAAATTTGCGCGAATTGCCGCTCGAGCGGCTGCGCGACCGACGACGCCATCGTCTCCGGGCTTGCCCCAGGAAGACTGGCGCTGACCTGGATCGTCGGGAACTCGATCTGCGGCAGCGGCGCGACCGGCAGCAGGGGATAGGCCGCAAGTCCCACCAGGAACACACCGATCATGAGGAGGGTGGTCGCGACCGGCCGCCGGATGAAGGGTGCGGAGACGCCGCTCGCCATCGCTTACGTCCTACTTCGCGGCTTGCTGTTCCGGCGGCTGTCCGCTGCCGTTATCTTTGTTGACGGCAACGAGCGTGCCCTTCGTCAGGCGATATTGCCCGCCGGTCACAACCGTCTCTCCCGCTTTGATGCCATCTTTGACGACGTAGAACTGCTCGGTCGCATAGCCCGTCTTAAGCGGCCGCGGCTCGACCTTGCTGTCCGGATTCACGACATAGGCGTAAAGGCCATCCTGGCCGTGCAACACCGCGGTCGCGGGAATGGTCGTCGCGTTTTTCAGCACGCCCGTCTGGATACGGATGTTGACGAACTCCCCCGGCCAGAGTTTGTCGTCCTCGTTCGGGAATATCGCCTTGACCCGGATCGTGCCGGTCGTCGGGTCCACACTGTTGTCGATCAAGGCAACGGTGCCTTGCGCGATCTCGGTCCTGGCGTCCTGCTGAAGGGCCCAGACCTTGACGGGACCGGCCTTCATCGCTTGCTGCACGTCGGAAAGATAGCGCTCCGGCAAAGTGAAAATACCCGCGATCGGCCGCAGCTGCGCGATCGTCACGATCCCGTTCGGATCAGAGGTATGGACGATGTTGCCCTGATCGACGAGCCGGAAGCCGGTGCGCCCGGAAAGCGGCGCCGTGATCCGAGTATAGGAGAGCTGGGTCTGGGCGTTTTCAATCGCGGCCTGGTCGCCGGCTATCTGTGCGGTGAGCTGGTCGACGGTCGCGGTCTGCGTGTCGCGCTGCTGGCCGGTCGCGTAGGGCCCAAGCTTGTTGGTGCGGACAAGATCCCGCTGTGCGTTGGCGCGCTGGGCCTCGTCCTGCGTTTTCTTGGCCAGCGCCTGATCGAGCGCAGCCTGGAACGGGCGCGGATCGATCTGGGCGAGGAGATCGCCCGCCTTGACCATCTGCCCTTCCTGAAAGGCGATCTTTTGCAACTCGCCGTCGACGCGCGAGCGGATGACGACCGTATTCGCCGCCTGGATCGAGCCGATTGCGGCGAGCTGGACCGGAACATCCTGGCTGTTCACCGCCTCGGCTGTGACCGGGACGGCAACGGGCGCGACAGGCCCTTTCGCCACCGGTGCCGGCCGGAAGCGCACCCAATAGACCCCGCCGGCGATCGCAAGAGCCAGGATCAGGAGCAGAAAGGGGGAGACTCGGCGGCGCCCGCGCGCCCGCGATGCCCGAGGCGCCTCGGCGGATGTGCGCCGGGCGACGATATCGTCGGAAAAGTCGGCGCTTCGTTCGCCGGCCGCCATCGCATCGCGCATTAACGTCAGCCTGTTCAATCAGGGGGCAAACGACTGACCGACGGCTGGAGTTCAGCCGCACAGTCACAATCGCCTGGACCCACGGTCAACGCGAGCCCGGCCGCCAGCTCGGATCAGCGTAAGTATACAGAATGCAAGCCGCCAAGCGATAATTAATCTTCCGTTAGGCAAACGCGTGCGCTTAACGCCAGGCGAGGAGCCGCGCCTCCAGAAGCCCGATCACCTTCGCGACGATCAGCCCGAAGATCGATAAGACGACCACGCCGGCGAGCAGCTGATCGGTCTGCATCAGATTGCCGGCCTGCAGCACAAAGGCGCCGATGCCACGGTCGGCGCCGATCATCTCGGCCGAGACGACCAGCAGAAGCGCAATCGAGGCCGAGATGCGGAAGCCGGAGAGGATCGATGGCAGAGCGGCCGGAATTACGATCTTCCGTACGATCGCCGGGAATGGCAGGTCGAAGCTCTGGGCCATACGGATCAGCGTCCGTGGGACGGAATCGACGCCGCTATAGGTGACGATCGTCGTCGGGAAGAAGACGCCAAGCGCGATGGTCGCGATTTTCGACGGCTCGCCGATGCCGAGCCACAGGATGAGCAGGGGCAGAAGCGCGATCTTCGGGATCGGGAACAGTGCCGAGACGACCGAGATGCCGACCGAGCGGGCAAGCCCCCACAATCCCATCGCCAAGCCGATTGCGAGACCAGTCCCCGTCCCCAGCGCCCAACCGACCCCAATGCGCATCGCAGATGCGGCGATATGCCTAACAAGTTCGCCGCTCGCTGTGAGGGCGATCAACGCCTGCAGAATGGCGAGCGGGCTCGGCAGGAAGAGCGGGCTCGCCCAACCGAGACTGCCCGCCGTCTGCCAGATCGCGATGATGATTACGAAAGCAGCGAGGCTGCCGTACCAGCGTGGTGTGATGATAAAGCCGCGGCCGCGGAAGCGGACCGGCGAAAGACGTGTGCTGGAGGCCTCAGACATGCGCGATCTCGCGTTCCGCATCGATCGCTTCATCGCGGATCAAAGACCAGAGACGCTTGTGCAGGGTCGCAAGTTCTGCGGCCGCGCTCGACGCGATACGATCGCTGCGCGGGATTGCCACGTCGATGATTTCACGCAAGCGGCCGGGACGCCGCGAAAAGACAGCAATGCGATCAGCAAGCCGCAACGCCTCGTCGAGATTATGCGTGACGTAAAGCGCGCTGAGACGCGTCGACGCGAGAAGGCCTGACAAGTCCTCCATCAAAATCTCACGCGTCTGGCCATCGAGGGCCGACAAAGGTTCGTCCATCAGGAGGATCGATGGCTTCACCGCGAGCGCACGCGCGATGCCGACGCGCTGGCGCATGCCGCCCGAAAGCTGCTTCGGATAGGCATCGGCGAAATCCGTGACGCCGGTGCGTTGCAGTGCATCGGCGACGAGCTCTTGCACCTCGGCGCGCGTGAGATTGCGATGCTCGAGCGGCAGCTGCACATTGCCGGCGACGCTGCGCCACGGCAGAAGCGCGAAATCCTGGAAGATGAAGGTAATCGGGTTCAGCGCGTCTCGTGACCAGCCGCCGACGCGCACGCGTCCGGATGTGGGCTCGATCAGACCGCCGATGATTGACAGGAGCGTACTCTTGCCGCAGCCCGACGGGCCGACGATCGCAAACACTTCATTGTCCCCGACGTCGAAGGAAACACCGGACAAGACTTCGAGCGATTGAAAGCGGTGCGAAACGCCCTCGACAACGATCCTCATCGCCTAGGGAAGTTTCACGAAGCGCGGGTCAACGATTTTGTCCAGTCCGAAACCCTTGTCGACGAAGCCATGGTCCTGAAACCAGGCAAGCTGATGCGCGACACCCTGCACGTCGAGCCCGCCATTGGGATCGATGAAGGCCAAGCCCACTCTGATTTTATCGACCGGCTGGTTGGTTTCCCGCGCAATCGCCTCGAGCAGTGGCTGCGTTTGCGGGGTCAGCGTCGCAATGCCGTTCTTCACTGATGCGAGCAGGATGTCGTGGTAATCTTTGCAGCCACGCCGATAAGCCGCGAGGAAACGCTCGACCACATCGGCATTGGCTTTCATCTTTTGTGAGACGAAGACGGCGCCAAGCTGCCAGGGCGCCTCGTCGCCGCCCCAGCCGATCAGTCGCGCGTCGCCTGAATCGATAAGCGGCTGCGCCGCGGTCGCCGGCAGGATCGCCGCTTCGACACGCCCGCCTTTCAACGCCGATGCGACATTCGCCATCGATTGCAGCGGCACGAATCTTACGTCCGACAGCGGGAATTTGTATTTTTCCGCAATGAGGCCGGCGCTGTAATGGAAGCTCGAGCCGATCTGCGTGACGCCGACGCTCTTGCCCTCAATGTCCTTTAACGATTTGAGGCTCGCGCCGGACGGCTGCGTCGTCGCAAGATAGGCCATCAACGGAAACCCGGGTACGTCGCGGCTCTGGCCGGCGATGATCGACACCGCGCCTTTGCCGGCAAGATTGAAGAGACCGCCGGTAAAGGCGGTCACGCCGATATCGATATCACCGGAAGCTGTCGCCACGGCGATCGGCTGCGCCGCGTCGAAGAACTTGAGTTCGACATCGAGTCCAGCCTCGCGGAAATAACCGCGATCGGCGGCGATGAAGACATTGCCGGAGGAGGCAAGCCGCAGCACGCCGAGGCGGATTTTTACACGATCCTGCGCGAATGCGGAACCAACAGCGGTCGCAGCTAAACATATGCCAAAGGTGCGCCGTGTAAGTTTCATCTTATATTCCCAAAACGCAGATCAGCTGGCAAG
>JAXDNH010000052.1:0-3179 GCA_034669525.1 Methylobacteriaceae bacterium
CGCGCCGCTCCGCAGCGGCAAGGCGCCCCGCGATCAAACCGATCGCGGCGCTCTCGACATAGCCTTCGCAGCCGGTGATCTGGCCGGCGAAACGCAGCCGCGGCTGAACTTTGAGACGCAATTGCTCATCAAGCAGTTTCGGCGAGTTCAGGAAGGTGTTGCGATGCAGTCCGCCGAGCCGCGCGAATTCAGCATTCTCCAGGCCCGGAATCATGCGCAGTATCGTTTTCTGCGCGCCATGTTTCAGCTTCGTCTGGAAGCCGACGATGTTGTAGAGCGTGCCGAGCGCGTTGTCCTGCCGCAGCTGCACGACCGCATAGGGCTTGCGATCCGGCGCGTGCGGATTAGTGAGCCCGAACGGCTTCATTGGTCCATGGCGCAATGTTTCGCGTCCACGCGCGGCCATGATCTCGATCGGCAGGCACCCGTCGAAATAAGGCGTGCCCTCAAATTCGCGGAACTCGGTTGTTTCAGCGGCGAGCACAGCATCGATGAAGCGGTCGTACTCCTCGCGCGACATCGGGCAATTGATGTAATCGGCGCCGGTGCCGCCGGGTCCCGCCTTATCGTAGCGCGACTGGAACCAGGCCTTGCCCATGTCGATCGTGTCGCGATGGACGATCGGCGCGATGGCATCGAAAAACGCGAGCTCGGCCTCGCCGGTGAGCGCTTGGATGGCCGCAGCCAAAGCCGGCGAGGTCAGCGGGCCGGTGGCGATGATGACGCTGTCCCAGTTCGCTGGCGGAAGGCCGACAATCTCTTCGCGGCGGATATCGATTAGCGGCTCGGCTGAGATCGCGCTTGTAACGGCTCGCGCAAATCCCTCGCGATCGACCGCGAGCGCGCCGCCAGCCGGCACCTGATTGGCATCGGCTGAGGCCATGATCAGCGAGCCGAGCGCCCGCATCTCGCGGTGGAGAATGCCGACGGCATTCGCCGCCGCGTCATCCGAGCGGAAAGAGTTCGAGCAAACGAGCTCGGCCAAAGAATCCGTGCGATGCGCGTCGGTCGCGCGGATCGGCCGCATCTCATGGAGCACGGCGGGCACGCCGGCGCGGGCGATCTGCCACGCGGCCTCCGCGCCGGCAAGGCCGCCGCCGATCACATGGATGGGGTCCATGCGCCGGTGTTAACGACTCCAACGCACTTGCTCTAACGAAAGCGCCCGCCGGGGGAGGAACCAGCGGGCGCTTGAACATGCAGACGGGGAGGCTGCATGCGAATCCGGGAGGTCGTGTCAGCCGCGCGCCGCGTTCCGCGTGACGTATTCAATGTCGGCGCGTGAGATGCCGAGGTCGTGAAGCTCACGGTCGGAGAGCTGCGAGAGCTCGCGCACGGCGGCGCGCTGCCGGCGCCAACCCTGGATCTTGTGGGTGATGTCCTTGATGGTCATCGACCGCTCCTTTTGTTGAGCCCGGCGGGGGCGAAAATGCCCGGGTCGGACGCTTGCTGCAGGAGCGAAGGTATGCTCAATCCGGGAACTTAGAAGCCAGCTGCGCCATAGAGCAGGTATGCGGTTGCCGCATGCCTTGTCACGACTGCGTTAATTTGTCGTAGAGGAATCAGCTAAGCAGCCACCAAGCCGGGCAAGAAAATGCATGGCTCAGAGGCATTCTGCAGAATCTTGCTGCTGTGCAAGCGATTGGTGATCGCATGGCCTAGTATTGCGTCAGTTGCGCTTCGATGCTCGTCGCGGGAGGGCAATCGTGTTTTCGCTGGCTGAATTGGAAGTGGCCCATCGCCAGGTGCAGGAGGCGTTTTCGTCGACGCCGCAATATCGCTGGCCGCTTCTGGCTCAGCGGGTTGGCGCGGAGGTTTGGGTCAAACACGAGAACCACACCCCGATCGGGGCCTTCAAGGTCCGCGGCGGCCTGATTTACCTCAGCCGACTCGCCCGGGAGGGAACTGCCCCGAACGGCCTCATCTCGGCGACACGCGGCAATCACGGCCAATCGTTGGCCTATGCCGGGCGGCGGTTCAACACACCTGTCACGATCGTCGTCCCCCATGGCAACAGCACCGAGAAGAACGCCGCCATGCGCGCCCTCGGCGCGAGGCTGATCGAGCATGGGTCCGACTTCGACGAGGCGCGCGTGGAGGCGGCGCGCCTGGCCGAGCAGGAGGGGCTGTTATTCGCTCCGACCTTTCATCGCGACCTTATTCTTGGCGTCGCGACCTGGGCTCTGGAACTGTTTCGCGCCGCCCCGCCGCTCGATGCGCTTTATGTACCGATCGGATTGGGCTCCAGCATCTGCGGCGCGATCCGTACGCGGGATCTTCTCGGGCTGCGCACGGAAGTCATCGGCGTGCAAAGCGCGGAGGCTGCCGTGTATGCGAGATCTCTCGAGAAAGGACGCGCCGTGGAGTTGGACAGCGCGGACACGAACGCTGACGGACTCGCGGTTCGGATCACCGATCCCGATGCGCTCGCCATCATCAGGGATGGCGTATCGCGCATCGTGACGGTAACCGACGATGAGGTCCGGGACGCGATCCGCATCTACTGGACCGACACGCACAACCTTGCCGAAGGCGCCGGCGCCGCGGCGCTCGCGGCGTTAATGAAGGAGCGCGAGAGAATGGCCGGCCGGCCGGTCGGGGTGCTGCTCAGCGGAGGCAATATCGATCTCGCGCTGTTTAAAGAATGGGTTTTGCAATAAAGGGATATTGCGACACGTCTGCTAAGACGCGTCCTCGGTCGAGGCTAGCTCCTTTCACTCCGCCGCTTGCGCCGGCTTCGGCGGCCGCCGCGTCAGCGTCTCGCGCAGGAAGCGCCCCGTATGGCTCTTCGGCGCTTTCACGATGTCCTCCGGCGTGCCGGTCGCGACGATCTCGCCGCCGGCGTCGCCGCCCTCAGGCCCCATGTCGATCACCCAGTCCGCCGTCTTGATGACTTCGAGATTGTGCTCGATCACCACAACCGAATTTCCCTGCTCGACCAGCTGATGCAGCACTTCGAGCAATTTCGCGACGTCATGGAAATGCAGGCCCGTTGTCGGCTCGTCGAGAATATACAGCGTGCGGCCGGTCGAGCGGCGCGACAATTCCTTGGCGAGTTTGACGCGCTGCGCCTCGCCGCCGGATAAAGTTGTCGCCTGCTGGCCGACCTTGATGTAGCCGAGGCCCACGCGCGACAGCGTCTCCATCTTCTCGCGGATCGACGGCACCGCCTTGAACAA
>JAXDNH010000053.1:0-4225 GCA_034669525.1 Methylobacteriaceae bacterium
CACATGGTCGCGCTCAAATGGTCGATGTGGAACCTCTACGGCACCAAGCCCGGCGAGGTTTACTGGTCGGGCTCCGACATCGGCTGGGTTGTCGGGCATTCCTATGTCGTGTACGCGCCGCTTCTGCACGGCGCGACGTCGATCATGTATGAGGGCAAGCCCGTCGGCACGCCGGATGCAGGCGCCTATTGGCGCGTTATTTCCGAACACAAATGCGTCGCGCTGTTCACCGCGCCGACCGCGTTCCGCGCCATCAAGAAGGAAGATCCGAACGCCGAGCACGTGAAACGCTACGATCTCTCGCACATGCGTACCCTGTTCCTCGCCGGCGAGCGCGCCGATCCCGACACGGTGAAATGGGCGCAGACGGTCTTGCAGAAGCCCGTCGTCGACCATTGGTGGCAGACGGAGACGGCGTGGTGCATCGTCGGCAATCCGGTGGGGCTCGGCATGATGCCGGTGAAGATCGGATCGCCAAGTGTGCCGATGCCGGGCTACGCGATCGAGGTGCTCGACGAAGCCTGCAAACCGGTGCCGCGCGGCGAAATGGGCTCGATCGTCATCAAATTGCCGCTGCCGCCCGGCTGCCTTCCGACGCTATGGCATCAGGATGAACGCATGCGCGAGAGCTATCTCGCGGAATTCCCCGGCTATTACAAGACCGCGGATGCCGGCTATGTCGATGAAGACGGCTACGTCTACATCATGGGCCGCACCGACGACATCATCAATGTCGCCGGCCATCGTCTGTCGACCGGCGGCATGGAGGAGGTGCTCGCCTCGCATCCCGATGTCGCGGAATGCGCTGTCATCGGCATCAAGGATGAACTCAAAGGCGAAGTGCCCTGTGGGTTTATCGTGCTCAAAGCGGGCGTGACCCGGCCGCCGGCGGAAATCGAGACGGAAGTGGTCTCGCTCGTACGCGAAAAGATCGGGCCCGTCGCCGCATTCAAGCGGGCGATTGCGATCGAGCGGCTGCCGAAGACGCGCTCCGGCAAAATTTTGCGCGCGACGATGAAGAAGATCGCCGACGAGGATGCTTGGTCCATGCCGGCGACGATCGACGATCCCGCTGTTTTGGATGAGATTGCCGAGGCGCTGGGGCGGAAGGCGGGGTGAGCGGGACGTCAGGATAGGGGGGTTGGACTCACTCCCCAATCGGCAGGAAAACGACGCGCCGGGGGTCGACATTGAGCCTGCGCGCGATTTCATGATGCAACGCTGGAAGGGAGGTATCCAAAGCAGGCATAGTTTCGGGCAAGCCAGGATCCGCACGATCAAACCACGCGAGATTGAAGCCACTCGCATCGCGCGACAGCGTGCCGACGGCGTGACCGTTGATCACCACCATCCAGCGCTCGGTCCAATCGCTCGCGAAAAGCCGTCGGAAGGCGCCACGCAGCTTGCCCGCGGACATTGCGAGCGCGCCGTTCGCCTCCGCCGCGATATTCGCCGCATTGGGAATAAGGGTCATATGCCGCCTCCATCGATCCCGATGTCGTGTGAGTCGCCGGGCACGCCGCGCGGCGAGACGCGCAGCCACGGTCGCAGCCCGGGCGCGGCTTCTTCGTCTTCGCGCGCAGCCGGCTGGTAGTGCTTGCGCACGAGCCTCATTTTGCCATCGCGTAGCGCTGCGACCGTGCCTTCATGCGTCACATCAAACGCATCGAAGCCGACGCGATGCAGGAACATGATTTGATCGCGCAGCACATCGCCGCTTGCACGCAATTCGCCGCTATATTTATAACGTTCGCGCAGCAGGCGCGCCGTCGAATAGGAGCGTCCATCGGTATATTTCGGGATGTCGAGCACGATCAACCCGAAGCGCTCGATGTCGTTCTCGAGCCCGTCGAGGTTTTCGCCGGAGCGCAGGATCAGACCGAGCGGCGCATTGCGAGCGGTCAGTGCCTCTCGCTCCGCAACAAACCGGCCTTTTGAAACCACAGCCTTGCCGGCCGGCATAGCTGTATCGTCCCCTGCGACCACCCATTCGTCCTCGACAAATCCGTGTCCTCTGAAGATCGGCATCTCAGCGCGTCCTATGCCGCATGCGCATACAGCGCTTCCTGGAATGGCGCTTCGCCGACACGGCGATAGGCAGCGAGGAAATCTTCGCGCGGGGATTCGCGCAGCTTCAGATACGTATCGACGATCGTTTCGACGGCATCGATGACGCCTTCCGAGGAAAAACCCTTGCCGACGATCTCGCCGATCGAGCAGGTCTCGTCGCCGGAGCCGCCGAGCGTGATCTGGTAAAATTCTTCGCCTTTGCGATCGACACCCAAAATGCCGATATGACCGACATGATGATGGCCGCAGGCATTGATGCAGCCGGAAATCTTGATCTTGAGGTCGCCGATGTCGCTCTGGCGCGCTGGATCGGCAAAACGCTCGGACAGGCGCTGCGCGATCGGAATTGAGCGCGCATTGGCGAGCGAGCAATAATCGAGGCCGGGGCAGGCGATGATGTCGGTGACGAGACCGCAATTGGCCGTCGCAAGCTCGGCGGCGTGCAGCCGCGCATACACCGCCGGTAACTCTTCGAGCTTCACATGCGGCAGAACAAGATTCTGCTCGTGGCTGACGCGTATTTCGTCGAACGAATACTGCTCGATGATGTCGGCAACGGCTTCCATCTGCGCCGACGTCATATCGCCGGGGATGCCGCCGATCGGTTTCAAGGACACCGTGACGATCGCATAGCCCGGCATTTTGTGCGGGTGGACATTGCGCTCGACGAAGCTTGCAAACGCTGCATCGGTCTGCCGCGCGCGATCGAAAGCGGGGGCGCCATTGAAGCGCGTATCGAACGGGGGCGGCGCGAAATAACGCTCGATGCCCTCCACCGCATCGCGCGGCAGGACAAGATTGCTCTTGTCGATCGCTGCGAATTCACGCTCGATCGCGGCCTTGATCTCCTCCTCGCCCATTTCATGGACAAGGATTTTGATACGCGCCTTGAACTTGTTGTCGCGCCGGCCCTGCTGATTATAGATGCGCAGGATTGCTTCCACGTAAGCAATGAGATCGGCCTCGGGCAGAAAATCGCGCACTTTCTTGGCGATCATCGGCGTGCGGCCCTGGCCGCCGCCGACCCAGACCGCAAAGCCGAGTTCGCCAGAGTCGTTGCGCTTCACCTCAAGCCCGATGTCATGCACCTGGATCGCCGCGCGATCCTTCGCTGCGCCGGTCAGCGCAAGCTTGAACTTGCGCGGCAAGAGCGAGAATTCCGGATGCAGCGACGACCATTGCCGCAAAATCTCGGCATAAGGCCTGGGATCGGCGACCTCGTCGGCGCTGGCGCCGGCGAAGTGGTCGGCGGTGACATTGCGGATGCAATTGCCCGAGGTCTGGATGCAATGCATCTCGACTTCGGCGAGCTCTGCGAGAATTTTCGGGACCTCTTCGAGCTTGATCCAGTTGAACTGGAGGTTCTGCCGCGTGGTGAAGTGGCCGTAATCGCGGTCGTAGGTCCGCGCGATATGCGCCAGCTTGCGCATCTGCCGCGATGACAGCGTGCCGTAAGGCACGGCGATGCGCAGCATGTAAGCGTGCAGCTGCAGATAAACGCCGTTCATCAGCCGCAGCGGCTTGAACTGATCTTCGGTCAGCTCGCCGGAGAGCCGCCGTGCCACCTGATCGCTGAACTCCGCGACGCGTTCGCGGACGAGGTCATGGTCGAATTCGTCATAGCGGTACATGTCCGTGAAACCTCAGAGCCGCGGCTGCGACGACGGCAGTTCGATCGTCGGGCCGGTCGCGCGGATAATTTCGCGCAAGGCGGCCGGACGCACGAAAGCTCCGTCGCGAACGATCGGAATGAGCGCGAGATCGGCAACGCGCACGGCAAGATCGGCTTCGGCACGCTGCTGCAGATTGTCTGCGGCGCTCTTACCCTCGGCAATTTCGGCGCGAGCGATATCGCGCTGCCAGGCGCCATCGGCACCGCGGTAAACGACGGCGCCGGTGCGCAGGTCGTTGGCGGTCGCGACCAGCGGCAGGTCGGAATTTTTGGATTTGGCGCTCATGCCGAAACGTGCCTGGAGCGAAAGACCAGCGCCTTGATAAGGCGAGTTCTTCTGCGCTTTCAACAGCCATAGGCAAGAAAGGTTAGGCTTGCTCCGGTGGAGGCCAAGCGCAGAAAATCACTCTCCTATTCATTGCCAGCACAGTGGGTTCTTCCCCCCATGGTTAGACCTTCTCCGCCTGGAAGCGCACGGCGAGC
>JAXDNH010000054.1:0-38215 GCA_034669525.1 Methylobacteriaceae bacterium
GATGCGCATTGTCGCATGCGCGCCGATCGTTGCCCCGACCAGCGCTGCGACGCCCATGGCGAGACCGACCGCCCAATAGATGTGACCGGAGAAAGCCAGCGTCGCGAGCCCGGCAATGTTCGAAGCAAAGTTGGCGAGCTTCGCATGGGCCGTCGCGCGGCCGACGCCGTAACCAAGCAGCATGATGAAGGCGAGTGTGTAGAATGAGCCCGCGCCCGGCCCAAACACGCCGTCATATCCGGCAATGATCGGCAGCACGAAGCAGATGAAGGCGCCTCGCGACATCCGCGGCGCGGCTTCCGTATCGGTGATTTTCGGCGAGAGCGCAAAATAGAGAGCGACCGAGATCAGCACGAAGGGAAGCGCAATCTCCACCGCCCCGCGCGGCACATGGACAAGAAGCACCGCGCCGCCGACGCCGCCGGCGATGCAAGCGAGAGGGATAGGCCAGGCGCTGCCATCGAGATAACCGGCGCGCGCAAACGCGACGAGCGCCGATCCCGATCCAAAGCTCGATTGCACTTTGTTGGTCGTGACTGCGGCGACCGGATCAAGCCCGGCGAGCGCCAGCGCCGGCACCGTGATCAGCCCGCCGCCGCCGGCGATCGCGTCGACAAAGCCCGCGACCAGCGCGGCGAGGACAAGAACGACAAAGGATTCGGGCGTGACGGCCGGCATGCGCCGCCCATAGCAGTCCCGCGCCGTTCATGTCTTGCGCCTGGGGAAGAGCGTGCCCAAAAGCTCCTTCGCGGTGTTGAGGATGACGCTGCGCTCGTCAGGATCGCCCTTGATCAGCGATTTCGCGAACTTCACCGCCTGCTCGGTCGAAACGTGCGAGGGCAGCGGCGGCACGTTGGGATCGGTCTTCACGTCGAGGACGACGGGGCGATCGGAGGCGAGCGCCTCTTCCCATGCCGGCCCGAGCCGCTCGGGGTCATCGACAAAGATCCCCTTCAATCCGATCAACTCGGCGAACTTGGAATATTGAACAAACGGCACGTTCTGCGACGCCTCGAATTTAGGATCGCCGGCAAGGACGCGCTGTTCCCAGGTCACCTGCGTCAGATCCTCATTGTTGAACACGCAGCAAATCCAGCGCGGATCGCCCCAGCGCTTCCAGTATTTTGCAACTGTGATCAACTCGGCCATGTTGTTCATCTGCATGGCGCCGTCGCCCACGAGCGCGATCACCGGCCTCTCCGGATGGGCGAATTTCGCGGCGATCGCGTAAGGCACGGCCGCACCCATCGACGCGAGTCCGCCCGACAGCGAGCACATCATGTCGCGGCGGATTTTTAGATCGCGCGCGTACCAGTTGGCGCATGAGCCGGAATCGCTGGTTACGATGGCGCGGTCCGGCAGACGCGACGAGAGTTCCCATACGACGCGCTGGGGATTGATCGGCTCGGCGCTTTCCATCGCGCGCGCTTGCAGCACCTTCCACCACTCGGCGACCCAGCCTTCAACGGTCGCGCGCCATGAGCGGTCGCTCCTGGCCTCGATCAATGGCAGCAGCGCGCGCAAAGTCTCGGTCGCATCGCCGACGAGCGCGACCTCCATCGGATAGCGCAGGCTCAGCATCTCCGGCTCGATATCGATCTGTACGCCGCGCGCGGCGCCTTCCTTCGGCAGGAACTCCGCATAGGGGAAGCCGGAGCCGATCACGAGGAGAGTGTCGCATTGGTTCATGAGCTTCCAGCTCGCGTTCGAACCGAGAATGCCGATCGGACCGGTTACATAGGAAAGCGCATCGGGCAGCACCGCTTTGCCGAGCAGCGCCTTGGCGACACCGGCGCCAAGCTTCTCCGCAATGGCCGCGACCTCTTCGGTCGCGTTGAGTGCGCCGGCGCCGACGAGGATGGCGACCTTGTTGCCCGCATTGAGCACGTCAGCGGCGCGGCGCAGTGACGCCTCATCGGGTACGACGCGCGGGAATGTAAAGCCGACTCCGGAATGAACTGTGCCGTGCTTGCGCGGCGGCTCCTCGTACTCGGCTTCCTGCAGGTCGTTTGGAAAGACCAGCGCGGTGACTCGGCGCTTCGCGATCGCGGTGCGCATCGCGCGATCGATGAGATGACGGACCTGCGCCGGCACCATCGCCTGCTCGACGAATTCGCCGGCCACGTCCTTGAACATGTCGGCGATGTCGATTTCCTGCTGGTATTGCCCACCGATTGCGGTGCGCGCCTGCTGACCCGCGATTGCCAGCACCGGCATGTGGTCGAGCCGCGCGTCATAGAGGCCGGTGATCAGGTGCGAGGCGCCGGGCCCCGAAGTCGCGAGACAGACGCCGATTTCGCCGGTGAATTTGGCGTGCGCGCTTGCCATGAACGCCGCCATTTCTTCGTGCCGCGCCTGGATGAATTCGATGTCGCCTTTGCGCCGTTCCAGCGCGCCGAGGAGGCCATTGATGCCGTCGCCGGGATAACCGAAGACGCGGCGCACGCCCCAGGCATAGAGGCGTTCCCAGACGAAGTCGCCGACGGTCCTGGCCATGGTTCACCTGCACTACACGATGCGCTGCCAACGAACGCAGGTGGCGCCGGTTCCCGCCCGCTTCAGAGAGACGCGGAGTTCAGCTCCCCGCGAGTTGGTGCACGTCCTCGAAGAACAGTTCTTTCCAGCTCGCCGGCTTCACCTTGATACTGCCGACTTGATGCATGAAATCGGCGAAACGCATCACCTCTTTCGGCGTCGTCGTGTAGCTGATTTCCGGATCGTTCAGGATGGCGAGAAGGTCGTCGCGCGAGGATTTCGACTTCGTCACGTCGACGTACATCGATACCGCGTCGTCCCTGCGCGTCGCGATGATCTGGTTTGCCTCCTCAATTGCCGCCATAAAGGCTTTCACCGTCAGCGGATTGCGGTCGTGGACCGCCTTTGTCGTGTAGATCATCGCATAAGTGTGCGGGCCGCCCATCACATCATAGGAATTCAGCACGCGATGGATGTTCGGC
The DNA here is from genome assembly GCA_034669525.1 of Methylobacteriaceae bacterium. Lineage (GTDB taxonomy): Bacteria > Pseudomonadota > Alphaproteobacteria > Rhizobiales > Beijerinckiaceae > JAFASC01. The sequence continues at coordinate 2,958 of JAXDNH010000054.1, forward strand.
AGCTTCAGCTCTTCATACTGGAACGGCGCCAAGCTGAAATTGGTGTTGATCTCGCTATTGCTCGAGCGCAGTGCGGTCGTCGCATCGACCGAACTCATGCCGACGGTCAGCGGATCGAGCCGCGCATAATCCTTGTCGCCAAACGCCTTTGCGGCCGCCATCTGCAGCAGGATCGCCTGGATGGAGACTTTCACCGCGCCGAGCGCGATCTTGTCGCTTTGCGTGAAGTCGGCGACCGACTTTACCGCCGGGTTCCGCGTGTTGAGATAAAGCGGCAGGATCGATTCATTGCAGAGGCCGCGCACTTCGAGCGGCGTGCCGCGCGTCTTTGCCCAGAGCGTGATGATCGGCGGCGGGCCGGCAACGCCGAATGTCAGGCTGCCCGCGAGCAGCGCGTCGTTCATGACGGCGCCGCCGCCGATCGAACTCCACGACACAGTCACGCCCGGCCGTCCGAGCGCCGCGGCATGTTTCTCGATCAGCTTCTCGTGCTCCATGATCATCAGCGGCAGATGCGGGATGGCGAAGCCCCGCGCGATCGATATCTCGTCGATCTCGGCATGCGCGGGCATCGGCAGCGCGGCCAAAGCCGCCGCGCCAAACGCGCCGACCATCGCCTCGCGGCGGTTTATGCTGGCCCGCCTGCAGTATTTCACGGGACCCGCGCCGCTTGATGCATTATCATGCCGCTTCTTCTGCCTTGACCGAGACCGAACATGAAATAATGTGCATGATCAACGCGAGAATGGCTAGAAGGGCCGCAATCGGCTCGGGGAGGAGAACATGGATTTGAACAGGCGCGCATTCGTCTCGCTCGGCGGCACTGCCGGGGCGCTCGCCATCGGCATGCCCTTCATCCGTCCGTCCTACGCGCAATCGGGCCCGCTGAAGCTCGGCGTGCTGCTTCCCTATAGCGGCACTTATGCCCCGCTCGGCGAAGCGATTACGCGGGCGATGGAACTTTATGTCAAGCAACAGGGCGGCAAGCTTGCGGGCCGCGACATTGCCTTCGTCAAAATCGATGATGAATCGGCGCCGCCGAAGGCAACCGAGCTGACGACCAAGCTTGTGCAGGGCGAAAAGGCCGATGTGATCATCGGGACGGTGCATTCCGGCGTGGCGATGGCGATGGTGAAGATCACCAAGGAGGAGGGGGTGCCGACGATCATTCCGAATGCCGGAGCAGATCAGATCACCCGCGGCATGTGCGCGGAAAATGTCTTCCGCACCTCCTTCTCCAACGGTCAGGCGGGATTCGCCGTCGGTCCGGCAATGCTGAAGGCCGGGCACAAGAAAGTGGTGACAGCGACGTGGAAATATGCCGCCGGGGAAGAGTCGGTCGCGGGCTTCAAGCGCTCGTTCACGAAGGGTGGCGGTGAGGTCATCAAGGACATCACGATTCCGTTCCCCGACGTCGAATTCCAGTCGGTTTTGGCGGAGATATCATCGCTGAAGTCGGATGGCGTCTACGTCTTCTGGGCCGGCGGCGGCGCGCTGAAATTCATCAAGGATTATGCAGCGGCGCTAAGCGGCAAGATTCCGCTCTGGGGCCCGAGTTTCCTCACCGACGGTGTTGAGCAGGCGGCCGGCGCTGCTGGGGACGGCGTCAAGACGGTCGGCCATTATGTCGAGTCGCTCGACAATCCCGAGAACAAGGCGTTCACGCAAGCATTCAAGGACGCCTACAAGATTCCACCCGACGTCTATGCCGTGCAAGGCTGGGACTCGATGCAGCTTCTCGATATCGGGCTAAAGGCCGTCGGCGGCGACATCTCAAAGCGCGCGCAGCTGAATGCGGCGATGGCGAAGGCGACCATCGCCAGCCCACGCGGGCCGCTGCGCTTCTCGTCATCGCACAACCCGATCCAGAATTTTTATTTGCGCGAATTGCGCGGCGGCGTGAACACCTATCTCGGCATCGTCGAGAAGGAGCTGAGCGACGACACGACCGGCTGCAAGCTGGCGTAAGTTCTTCGATGCGTGGATGGCCGGGATAAGCCCGGCCATGACGGGCGAGAGATTGCGAGAATGGATCTCGTCCTCATCCAAATTCTTAACGGCCTGCAATATGGATTGCTGATCTTTCTCGCCGCGAGCGGGCTGACGCTCGTCTTCGGCATCCTCGGCATCATCAATCTCTCGCATGGCTCGTTCTACATGCTCGGCGCCTATGCGGCGCTGACGCTGACGGAACCGCTCGGCGACGTTTTTCGCGCGCTGCTTGTCGGTATCCCGCTCGCGTTCCTCTTCGGCCTCGCGATCGAGTGGCTGTTCATTCGCCATCTCTACAAGCGCGATCATCTGCAACAGGTCCTGCTGACATTCGCGATGATTCTCATCTTCAATGAATTACAGCAGACGATCTGGGGCTCGCATCCCCATTCGATCCAGACGCCGACCTACCTCATGGCAAGCATCCGCCTGACCGACACATTGAGCTATCCGGTCTATCGTCTCGTGCTCACGGCAATCTGTCTCGCGCTGGCGCTGGCGATGGTCGTCGTCATCCAGTACACGCGGGTCGGCCGGCTGATCCGCGCGGCGGAATCCAATCGCGAGATGGTCGAGACGCTCGGCTTCGATTCCGAGCTTCTGTTCCGCTTCGTCTTCGCGAGCGGCGTCGCGCTCGCCGCCGCGGCCGGCATCATCGCCGCGCCGGTTGAAAGCGCCTATCCCGGCATCGGCGACAAGGTGCTGATCATCTCCTTCGTGGTAGTAGTAATAGGAGGCATCGGCAGTATCCGCGGCGCGTTCGTCGGCGCCCTGCTCATCGGCCTCGCCGATGCGATGGGAAAAGTGTTTCTCCCATCCTTGGCCAGCGTGATGATCTATGGCGTCATGGCGCTCGTCCTGGTGCTGCGTCCGGCCGGGTTGTTCGGGCGGGCCTGATGTTCCGCCGGCCATCGCTGCCAATCGTCCTCGCGCTATGTGTCGCTTTCATCGTGCTTGCCTGCCTGCCTTTTGTGCTGAGCCCGTATGCGGTGAAATTCACGACGCGCGTGCTCGTCCTCGCGATCATGGTGACGAGCCTCGATCTCCTGATCGGCATCACCGGCCTCGTCAGCTTCGGCCACGCGGCGTTCTTCGCGCTTGGCGCTTACGCCGTTTATTTCATCTCGCCGGAGAGTGAGAGCGCCAACGCGATTCTCGCACTTGCCGCGGGCGCTGCGCTCGCCGCTGCCAGCGCGTTTGTAGTCGGAATATTCGCCATGCTGACGCGCGGCTTCTATTTCATTATGGTGACGCTCGCCGCCGGACAGATGGTCTTTTCCATCTTCTACGACACGAATATCGCCAAAGGATCCGACGGCGCGTACGTCAACGTCAAGCCGGATCTGACTATTGGCGGCACTACTCTTCTCGATTTCGATAGCCGCCGGCAGTTCTTCTACATCTCTCTCATCCTGCTCGCGGCAACTTATCTTTTCCTGCTCTGGCTTGTGCGCTCGCGCCTCGGCGGCGTGCTGCAGGGAATCAGGATCAACGAGCAGCGCATGCGCGCGCTCGGATACGATACGTATCGTTACCGGCTTGCGGTCTTTGTGATCGCAGGCGCGATGGCCGGCATCGCCGGGGCTCTGTTCGCTTCGATCGATGGATACATAACCCCGGAGCTCGCAAGCTGGCGTGAGTCCGGACTCGCCATTATGATGCTGGTGCTCGGCGGAACGGGCACGCTTTACGGCGCTGTTATCGGCGCCTTTGCTTATTCCGTGCTGGAGGAGGTTCTGAAAAGCGCCAGCACGGTGGGCCCATTCGTGGCCGAACATTGGCGTTTTGGAATGGGCGCAGCACTCGCTGCCGCCGTGCTCAGCGCGCCGCGCGGCCTTGCCGGGCTCTTCAACACGGGGGCGGCGGCTGCGCCGCTGTCGCCGAGCGCCGACTTCTTGCATCGCGATCTCGCGCGGCCGCAGCGTCGCGCGCATGGAATTTCGGTGCGCGACCTTTCCCGGTACTTCGGTGGCTTGTGCGCGATCGACGACGTCAGCGTCGACCTTCAGCCCAATCTCGTGCACGCGATCATCGGACCGAATGGCGCCGGCAAGACGACGTTCATCAACCTCTTGTCAGGCGAATTGAAACCGAGCGCGGGCCGCGTTTATCTCGACGATCGCGACATCACGGGCTGGCCGCCGCATCGCATTGCACAGAGCGGCATCGGCCGCTCGTTTCAGCGCACCAACATTTTTCCCGATTTCAGCATCCGCGAGAATTGCGCGCTGGCGGCGCAGGCGCGCGGCGGCGCAGACATCAACCGCATCGCGCATGCACTCGATGTCGCGGGTCTCGCGCATCGCGCCAAGGCGATTGCCGGCCAACTTTCGGGCGGCGAGCAGCGACAGCTCGAAATCGCCATGCTGATCGCGAGCGGCGCCGATCTGCTCCTGCTCGACGAACCGCTCGCCGGAATGGGGCCGGAAGAGACGCAGCGCGTCGTCGCGCTTCTTCGCGATCTTGCCCGCGATCACACCATTGTGCTGATCGAGCATGATATGGATGCGGTCTTCGCCGCCGCCGACACGCTGACGGTCCTTGTGCAAGGCCGGCTGCTGGCGCACGGCAGGCCGGAGGACGTGCGGCGCGATCCCGCGGTGCGCGAGGCCTATCTCGGCGATCAGCACGCCGCGTGAATTAGTTCAATCGAGGGTGCGGTACCACTCGTCGTTGGCGATGATCTCGACCACGCGCTCTGCGGCATCGGCCCATGACGAACGGCTGACTTTTGTCGGGTCGGTCGAGATTTCCCCCCTCGACCAGCGCGTGATCGTATCGGCCAACGCTTCGGGATCATCGGCGGGGAAATAGGCCGCACCCTCGCCTCCGACCTCGCGAAACACGGGAATGTCGCTTGCAATCACCGCGCGGTCACGGCGGGCCGCTTCTGCGATCGGCAACCCAAACCCTTCTGCATAAGAGGCGCAGATCACCGCCCTGGCTTGCGCGTAAGCGCAATCCAGTTCAGCATCATTTGCGTCTTCGAACCAGAACAGCCGCTTGCCGAACTCCGGATGCGCCGTAATCGCCGCAATCACGCCTTCGACATACCAGCCCCGGCGCCCGAAGATGACGAGACCTCCCTCGAAGCCGAGTGACCAGAGCCGATCGAAGGCCTCGAGAATGACGTCGTAGCCCTTGCGTGGCTCGATCGTCCCGACTGCGAGAAAGTTCTGCTTCTCCGGGCCGAAAGCCCTTTTCACGGCATCTCTCACGACGGGCGCGCGCGGCGGCGGCAGGTCGGAACCGCAATGAAACCAGCCGATCTTCAGGCCGGCACGATACGGAATATCGTGTTCCCGAATGAACTCGACGATCTCATCCGCAACCGTGCGCGAAATGGCGATCATCCCGTCACAAAGCAGTGCCGAGGACCGCAGCCATCTCTCGTGCACTTCCGGGGTATCGCCCCAGGTCACGGCGGGCAGAAGGACGGGTATGAGATCGTACACGCAGGTAAAAACCGCACCACCCTTCGCCTGCACTTCGCGAAAGATCGGCGCGAATGAATCGAAGTCACGCCAGCTATCCGCAAGCATGAAGAGGCGGTCGCCCGTTGCGATTTCAATGGGCGACTCTGCTTTGCTCGGAGTCTCGCCAAGAAGCGAGGAGACAAAGCGTTCGCAGGACACAAGCTTCCCGCCGTCAAGACGCACCGCGATCGGCCGCAACACACGATGCTGCGCTTGCGCGTTGTAGAGCTCGGCAATCAGGCTTTTGACGACGCGCTGTATCCCGGTATGCGGGTCCATCTTCACCGTCGCTGTGATGTCCATCAGGAGCCGCGCGGGTTGCGCTTCAGAGATTGGGAGTGGCTTCGCCAAGTCTCGTGCCTCTGCGAGCTGGAAGGCATCTGGCAGAGACCATTCCTCGCGCCGCCTTTCGATTAACGGAGCAGGTCCACCGGACGAGCCGGTCCATGCGCGGATTTTTTTGTTGAGCCAGAATTCGGTCGCAAAGAGCGCACGAAAGACCTGCCAGCTCGCAGTGTAAGTTCGCTGCTCACGCCAGCGATGCAGGAAATGGATTTCGCGGCGGAGAGACTCGGCTTGCGATTCGAGCAGACGTATCCGCTCGTGCTTCGACGCCGCGCGTCGCGACCTCGCATCTTTGTCCATTAGCGCGGATCTGCGGTCGCGATGCGCTCGCGCCAATGATCCAGGAGGCGCGATAGCATCTCGTCGACCGATCGGCGCGGACTCCACCCTGTCATGTTCCGAAGTTTGGATGCGTCGCCGACGGCGCACGCAATATCCGACGCACGCACCCGAGTGGGATCGGTTCTTATTTCGAATTTCGCATGAGCAAGTCTGCGGAGCCGATCCAGCATGTCGCTGATTGGGTGGGCCGCGCCGGAGGCCACGTTGAAGGTTGCCCGTTGCGGCACGCCGTCCACGCCGATGAGCCGCAGATAGGCATCTACGACATCCTCGACATCCATGAAGTCACGTTCTGCCGAGAGATTGCCCACGGAGAGGCGGGGCTCCTGCTTGCCTCTTTCAATGCGCGCGATCTGCGCCGCAAAGGCCGGCAGTGCGAAACGCTCGTCCTGACCCGCACCCGTGTGATTGAAAGACCGCGTTACGATGAGCCGCGCGGTTTGCGGCAGCACGTCCGCGAGCATCGTTTCGGCCGCCGCCTTCGATCGCGCATAAGGGTTGAGAGGCAACAGCGGCGTCTCTTCCGCAACGGGTCCGCCGCGGAAGTTTGCGCCATAAACCTCAGCGCTCGAAACAAACAGGAATGTCGCTTGCGGGCAGAGGCGCGCGACGGCACTCGCGAGCCACATGGTTCCGCAGAAATTCACCCGCCAGGTCTGTTCGGCGCCGCCGATTGCCTGATCGACCGACGCCTGCGCCGCAAGGTGAAGGACGAGATCGGGACGCACATCATCAATCACCGCACGGACCGAGGCCTCATCCGTCAGTTCGGCAGTCACGAATTTGCTGCTGCCTCGCGGAGGTGTCTCGCCGGGGCGGCAGAGCAGAACAAGTGCGGCGTCGGGAAAGCGCACCGAGAACGCCGCCGAAAGATGGCCGCCGACGAAGCCCGTGCCGCCGGTCAGCAGCACTGTTTCGAACCGCGCCATATCGCCCGACCTCTTCAGGATATACCAATCAGGCGAGCTTTTTCAGCCGCGCCAGATCCGCTTCCACCATTTCGACGATCATTTCTTCCAATGATATTTCCGGTGCCCAGCCAAGTTTTTCCTTTGCCTTCGCTGGATTACCAAGAAGCACGTCGACCTCGGCCGGACGGAAAAACGCAGGATCGATTACAAGGTATTTATCCATGTCGAGGCCGGCATGCTGGAAGGCGATTCTGCACATGTCGCGGATCGTCGTCGTGCGGCCGGTCGCGACGACATAGTCGTCGGGTTTGTCCTGCTGCAGCATCATCCACATCGCTCGGACGTAATCGCGGGCGTGACCCCAATCGCGCTTGGCGTCGATATTGCCGAGCCGCAGCTCCGATGCAAGGCCGAGTTTGATACGCGCGACCGCGTGAGTCACTTTGCGGGTCACGAACTCGATGCCGCGCAGCGGGCTCTCGTGATTGAACAGGATGCCGGATGAGGCATGGAGGCCGAAACTCTCGCGATAATTTACTGTAATCCAGTGGCCGTAGAGCTTGGCGACGGCATAGGGCGAGCGCGGATAGAACGGCGTCAGCTCGTTCTGCATCGGCTCGCGAATTTTGCCGTACATTTCCGACGAAGACGCTTGATAGAAGCGCGACTGGGGAGCGCCGATGCGCACGGCCTCGAGCATGTTGACGACGCCGACGCCCGTGATCTCGGCCGTCAGGATCGCCTGGTCCCAGGACGAGGCGACGAAGCTCTGCGCCGCGAGATTGTAAATCTCGTCCGGTTTGATGTCTTGGACGATGCGCAGGAGGCTCGAAAGGTCGGCAAGATCGCCGTAGACCAGCTTTACTTGCTTATCGACCTTGAGCCATTGCAGACGATGCTCCTCAAGCCCCTTATGCGAGGATCGCCGGACGATCCCCGTCACTTCGTAGCCTTTCGAGAGCAAAAATTGTGAAAGATAGGCCCCATCTTGTCCGGTAATGCCGGTCAGGAGCGCACGCTTTGCCAATTGTCTGTTCCCTCATGCGGCCGGGCGGCTGCGGGCGCGCGGACTTAGCAAGAGCCGTTGCGAAATGGCAAGCGTGCGGGCGCGACTGGCGCGCCGAAGCGGGCTCCCCTATTTGCTTTTGCCTTGCGAGCGCGACAGGAGACCTGAATGAGCTTCATCAATCCGGCGCCGTTCACCACCCGCCCCGAAATCCAGGGCACATTCGGCGTGGTCGCCTCGACGCACTGGATCGCAACGGCCGTTGGCATGGCGACGCTGGAGCGCGGCGGCAATGCCTTCGACGCGGGGGTTGCGACCGGCTTCACCTTGCAGGTCGTCGAGCCGCATCTGAACGGGCCCGGGGGTGACGCGCCGATCCTCGCCCATGACCGTCGCGTCGGCAAAACGCAGGTTATCTGCGGCCAGGGTCCGGCACCGGCCGGCCTCACCATCGATTATTGCCGCTCACTAGGTCTTGATCTGATCCCCGGCACGGGGCTGCTGGCCGCCTGCATCCCCGGCACGGTCGACGCGTTGATGTTGCTGTTGCGCGATTACGGCACGTTGCGGCTGCGCGACGTGCTCGCCCCCGCGATCGGCTATGCCCACAACGGCTATCCCCTGGTCGAGCGCATTTCGGCGACGATCGCCATGGTCCAGTCCATGTTCCGCGACCATTGGCCGACTTCGGCGGCGATCTACCTGCCGGGCGGCCGCATTCCTGAGCCGGGATCGATCTTCGCCAACCCCACATTGGCGGCGACCTACGAGCGCCTGCTTGCCGAGGGGGAGGCGGCGGGGACGGACCGTGTCGCGCAGATCGAGGCGGCGCGCCGCGCCTGGTCGCAGGGATTTGTCGCCGAGGCGATCGACCGCTTCTGCCGTACGCAGGAGGTCATGGATGTTACCGGCCGCCGCCATCGCGGCGTGCTCTCCGGCGCCGACATGGCCGGCTGGCAGGCCTCAATCGAAGATCCCGTCCACTACGATTATGACCATTACCGCGTGCAGAAATGCGGGCCCTGGGCGCAGGGGCTGGTGACCCTGCAGCAGCTGGCGATCCTCGCTGGGTTCGGGCTCGACGGGCAAGACCCGACCGGGCCGGACTTCATCCACCTCATTGTGGAGGCCTCGAAACTCGCCTTTGCCGACCGCGAGGCCTTCTATGGCGACCCGAAATTCGTCGAGGTCCCGGTCGAGACGCTGCTTTCGGCCGGGTACAATGGCAGGCGGCGGGCGCTGATCTCGGACAAGGCGTCGCTCGAGCTGAGGCCCGGCCAGATTCCGGGTTTCGGCGGCAGCGTGCATGCCCGCGTGAGCATGGGCGCGCGCACGGCGGTCAGCGCGACAGGGGCGGGCGAGCCGACTGTCGGCCGCATCTCCCAGCTGCCCGAGCCGGCGGTCGCCGGCGACACCGTGCATTTCGACATCATCGACCGCGACGGCAACATGGTCTGCGCCACCCCCTCCGGTGGCTGGCTGCAATCCTCGCCCGTCATCCCGGAGCTCGGCTTCTGCCTCGGCACCCGGGCGCAAATGTTCTGGCTCGACGAGGATCACCCGGCCGCGCTCGTGCCGGGCAAGCGCCCGCGCTCGACCCTCTCGCCGACCATTGCGCTGCGCGACGGCGAGCCCTACCTCGCCTGGGGCTCGCCCGGCGGGGACCAGCAGGACCAGTGGATTCCCCAGATGTTCCTGCGCCACGTCCATTGCGGCATGAACTTGCAGGAGGCGATCGACGCGCCGGCCTGGCACAGCGAGCATTTCCCCTCGTCCTTCTGGCCGCGGCAGTCGCGCCCAGGCGTGCTCGTCGTCGAGAGTCGCGTGCCGGAGAAGAGCGTGGCGGAGCTGAAGCGGCGCGGCCATGTCGTCGAGGTCGGCGAAGCTTGGAGCGAAGGGCGGCTCACCGCGGCGCGGCAGGACGGGCCGAACCGTCGTGCGGCCGCCAACCCGCGCGGCATGCAGGGCTACGCCGCGGGGCGCTGAGCGGACATGGCCGAACTCACCAATCTCAATATCGACGGCGCACGTCTATGGGACTCGCTCATGGAGATGGCGAAGATCGGCGGGACGCCGAAAGGCGGCTGCAATCGCCTGACGCTGACCGATCTCGACCGGCAGGCGCGCGAGCTTTTCGCGCGCTGGTGCGAGGCGGCAGGCTGCAAAATGTCCATCGATCAGATGGGCAACATGTTTGCCCGCCGGGCGGGTAAGGATGAATCGCTGCCGCCGGTCATGATCGGCAGCCATCTCGACACGCAGCCGACCGGCGGCAAGTTCGACGGCGTGCTCGGCGTCCTTGGCGGGCTCGAAGTTTTGCGCACGCTGAAGGATCTCGGCATCGCCACTCGGCATCCGATCGAGGTCGTGAACTGGACCAACGAGGAAGGCTCGCGCTTTGCGCCGGCGATGATTTCGTCCGGCGTGTTTGCCGGCATTTACGCGCAGGATTTCGCCTATGCGTGCGCCGACCACGCCGGCGCGACGCTGGGCGGCGAATTGCAGCGCATTGGTTTTAAAGGCGACATGCCGGTCGGCAAGCGGCCGATCCACGCGATGTTCGAACTGCATATCGAGCAGGGACCGATCCTCGAAGCGGAGGGTCTCGATATTGGCGTTGTCACGCAGGGTCAAGGGCAGTTCTGGTATGAGGTGCGGCTCACCGGCTTCGAGAGCCACGCCGGCACGACGCCGATGAACCGGCGCAAGGACGCGCTCGTTGCCGCGGCGCGCGTGATCACGCTCGTGCACGAGATCGGCGAAAAGCATGCGCCGCTCGGCGTCGGCACGTGCGGGCTGATCGAGAGTTTTCCGAATTCGCGCAATGTCATTCCCGGCGCGGTGTTCCTGACCTGCGAATTCCGCAATCCGGATGCGGAGAGACTTGCCGAGATGGACAGGGTATTTCGCATCAGACTCGACGAGATCGCGACACAAAGCGGCGTCGACTGCGATCTAAAGGTGGTGTTCGACTCACCGCCGATCGCCTTCGATGAATCCTGTGTCGCCGCCGTGCGCAATGCCGCCAAGCGCCTCGGCTACTCGCACCGCGATATCGTCTCCGGCGCCGGGCATGACGCCTGCAACATCGCCCGCGTCGCGCCGACGGCGATGATCTTTACGCCCTGCGTCGACGGCATCAGCCACAACGAGACCGAAACGATCTCTCCGGAATGGGCGAGCGCCGGGGTGAATGTGCTTCTGCAGGCGGCGCTGGAGAAGGCCGAGATTGTGTCTTCGGAACGCGGTTGAATGCCGGCCTGAGAGCGCAGCATGACTGATCCTTATGACCTGCGGCGGTTTGTTAAAGCCCAGGAAACGAGCTTTGACGCGGCTCGCGATGAGCTTCGCCGCGGCAGGAAAACGAGCCACTGGATATGGTATATCTTTCCCCAGATAGAAGGACTGGGACATTCTGAGCTGTCGAAAAGGTTCGCGATTAAGACGAGAAAGGAAGTGCTAGGCTACCTCGACCATCCCCTTCTTGGACCGCGCCTGGCGGACTGCACCGATATCGTCAATGCCTTAGAAGCGCGCACCGCGGCCGAAATCTTTGGCTCGCCGGACGATATGAAATTTAGATCATCCATGACATTGTTTCACAACGTCTCTTCAGAAAGTGGCATCTTCAAAACAGCCCTGGTAAAATATTTTCACGGCGAACCTGACCCGCGGACGCTCGAACGTATGCGCGCCAATCCTGCCGCGTGGGCTTAATCCGGCATGGCTCTCGACGCGAACTTGCGCGATCGCATCATCGCCTCGGTCGAGCAAGGTTTTGCCGAGCAAGTCGCCTTCACGCAGGACCTCGTGCGCTTCCGTTCGTTGCGCGGTGAGGAGCACGCGATTCAGGATTTCGTCTTCCGGGCGCTGCGCGAGCGCGGTTACGCGATGGAGCGCTTCGCCATGGACCGCGAGGCAATCTCGCGGCATCCCGGCGGCGCGGCTTTCTCCGACGAGCACTCCGAGGCGCCGATCGTCGTCGGCATCCATCGGCCGCGCGCGGAAAAAGGCCGCTCGCTCATTCTGCAGGCGCATGTCGATGTCGTGCCGGAAGGGCCGCACGACATGTGGACGCACCCGCCGTTCGCGCCGGTCGTCTCCGGCGATTGGCTCTATGGCCGCGGCGGGGCCGACATGAAAGCGGGACACGCCGCCAATCTCTTCGCGCTCGATGCGCTACGCCGCATCGGGCTGCAGCCCGCGGCGACCGTGTACGTGCAGTCCGTCGTCGAAGAGGAATCGACCGGCAACGGCGCGCTGATGACGCATCTGCGCGGCTACAAGGCCGATGCCGTGCTCATCCCCGAGCCGGAAGAAGAAATGCTGGTGCGCGCCAATACCGGTGTCCTCTGGTTTGAGGTCGAGGTGCGCGGCGTGCCGGTGCATGTGCGCGAAATGGGTGCCGGTGCCAACGCAATCGATGCCGCGTATCGCATCGTCGGCGCATTGCGCCGGCTTGAGGCGGAGTGGAATGCCGACAAAGCCGGACGCCCGCATTTCGAGAACGAGGACCACCCGATCAATCTCAACGTCGGGAAGATCGCGGGCGGCGATTGGGCCTCGTCCGTTCCCGGCTGGTGCCGGCTTAATTGCCGCATCGCGATTTATCCCGGTACGCCTGCCGATGAAGCCGCACGCGCCATTACCGACCGCATCACCGCCTTCGCACGCGGCGATCGCTTTCTCGCAAACAACCCGCCGCGCGTCACCTTCGACGGCTTCTATTCCGAGGGTTACGTGCTCGAGCCGGGTTCGGACGCCGAGGCCGTGCTCGCCGAAGCGCATCATGCCGCGACTGGCAAGACGCTCGAAAGCTTCATGACCGCCGGTTACCTTGATACACGCGTCTACGCGCTCTACGACGGAATTCCAGCGCTCTGCTACGGCCCGATCTCGCAGAACATCCACGGTTTCGACGAGCGCGTCAGTCTTGCCTCGGTAAAGCGAATCACGACGGCCATTGCATTGTTCATCGCCGAATGGTGCGGGGTCGAAGCGCCTCAAGGCTAGGCGTCACCGCCGCACCCCAGATTTGAGTCGGTTGCCACATTCTTCGATTTATTCCTTGACTCGATGTTTTTTGGGCGCAAACTCACCTTAAGTTGCAGAGAGGCGGAAGGTCCGGGGGTATCGCATCGACTGCCCGAGTGAGAAACCTTTTTTGGGCTGCTTGAAAACAACCAGAGTCCCGAATTCGATAGTCCCGTCGTTCCACATTTAAGGGGAGGAAGAGATGGACGAAGAATTTCCAAAACGTCGGTCTTGCGGCGTAATGCAGGTCCACAATCGCCTAGCCGAGCAGCACCCCGAGTACCGCATGGCGCTATCTTTAATCGAAGCGCGCACGGTTGCTCGTATTGCTTCGGGTGAGTTCAAGCTGGATCAGCGGCTTAGAATTCCTGTCGTTGTGCATGTTGTTCACAATACCCCAGCGCAAGATATTTCGGATGAACAAGTTCAAAGCCAGATAGTTGCACTCAATAAGGATTATAGCGCCACAAATCCCGATAAATCAAACGTGCCAGCGGTCTGGAACGGCTTCGTTTCCGACCCCGGCATCGAATTTCTCTTAGCGAAGAAGGACCCCAATGGGAATTTGACAAATGGAATTACCAGAACAAAAACGGATGTACCATCTTTTTCAAGTAATGATGCCGTGAAGTCGAGCGCCACTGGCGGCGCAGATCCGTGGCCGAGTGAAAGGTATCTCAACCTTTGGGTATGTCCGCTTGGTGGAGGACTTTTAGGTTATGCTCAATTCCCGGGAGGTCCAGCCGCGACCGACGGTGTAGTTATTTTGCACTCCGGCTTCGGCACCACCGGAACCGCACGCGCGCCATTTAATCTCGGCCGCACGGCGACGCATGAGGTAGGACATTGGCTGAATTTACGTCACATATGGGGTGACACTGAAGATTGTAGCGGAAGCGACAACGTCGATGACACTCCCAACGCCCAACATCCGAATTTTGGCAAGCCCACCTTTCCTCACGTTTCGTGCACCAATGGACCGAACGGCGACATGTTCATGAACTACATGGATTATGTAGATGATGCGGCTATGTTCATGTTCACTCCAGGCCAAGTCGCACGCATGCACGCAACCTTGGCAGGGCCGCGGAGCCTCCTAGTCTCCGATAGCGAGGAACTGGTGTCATAATGGCCGAAAGCGTAAACCCGCAGGCGATCGCGCAACAGTGGGTTCATTCTCACGAGGAGGACGGATCCGATACTTTTGTGTTCCGTCCGAACAACTTCTCGTTCCCTCCCTCGAGAGGGCGTAGGACGTTGAGCCTGCGTCCAGATGGCAGTTATGAGGGACAGGTGGGCGGTCCCGACGATCGACCGGTGCCACAAAGCGGTAATTGGGTGATCCGAGGTAACAAGCTGGAGCTCGATAGCGGATCATCGGGAAGCCCGGTTGAGCTTCATATCGAAAGTGTCGATCCGACGAAGATGGTCGTCAAACGCACTCCCGGTTGAGACCGGCCGACGGATATCGGGCTGGTTCCGAGCCATTACAGGACCCACGAACCGCATCGTGATAGCGTCCGAAGTTGTGCTTCAGAGCCGTTCCGACACCTCCGATCTTCGCATCACATTCAGCCTCGGCGGGACGCGTAGCGTATCGGGGCTTCTGCGCGCGCCGCCACAACCGCGCGGCTGTGTGGTGCTCGCGCATGGCGCCGGCGCCGGCATGTTGCATCCCTCGATGGAAGCGATCGCCGCCGGCCTCGCCGAGCGACATTTTGCGACGTTCCGCTATCACTTCCCATACATGGAAGAGGGTGGCCGGCGGCCCGATCCGCCGCGTGTTGCGCATGCCACCGTCCGCGCCGCGGTCGCCGAAGCAAGACGCTTGCTGCCCGGTTTGCCGCTGATCGCCGGGGGCAGATCGTTTGGCGGGCGGATGACGTCGCAAGCGCAAGCCGCGGCGCCGTTGCCGGGCCTGTTGGGGTTGGTCTTTTTCGCCTTTCCCCTGCACCCGCCAAGACAGATATCCGGCGAGCGGGCGACGCATCTTTGCGACGTGCACATCCCGATGCTGTTTCTTCAGGGCAGTCGCGACGCGATGGCGGACTCGGATGAACTACTGAGTCTTATCGAGGGGTTCGGCGGCCGGGCGACTTTGCAAATGCTCGCGGACGCCGATCATTCTTTTCACGTGCCGGCACGCTGCGGAAAGAGCGATCGCGAGGTCATGGACCAGGCGCTGGACGCGTTCGTCGACTGGTTCGAGCGGCTCATGTTTTAAACACGGGATAGCCGCCCGGAATACGCAGCATGCGAACGCGTCGATACTTGTGGACTGCTCCGCCGCTTGTGCGCCGCAGCAACGATAAGATTTGCCAAAGAGGCGAAGTTGCACAAACCTGAGGCAGCCAAGGCGGGGCGCGATTAGCGGCGGTGACAGCCGGCAATCGGGGAGGGGCAGATGTGGAACCAGGTCTATAATCCGTTCAACAATACCGCGCTTTCGACGATGGCCGCGGCGCTGCCGGTCGTCGTCCTCCTCGTTCTCATCGCCTCGAACAAGGTCAAGGCGCATATTGCGGCCGTCATTGCGCTTATCGTCGCCAATCTCATCGCGATTTTCATCTTCACGATGCCGGCCGGCATGTCGCTGCGCGCGACCGTGCTTGGCGCGGTGACCGGTTTCTTCCCGATCGGCTGGATCGTCCTCAACGTCATCTTCCTCTATCGGCTGACGGTCGAGAAAGGCGCCTTCGGCAATCTGCAAGCGACGATCGGCGGCGTCACCGAGGATCGGCGCCTGCAATTGCTGCTCATTGCCTTTTCCTTCGGCGCCTTTTTCGAAGGTGCGTCGGGCTTCGGCACGCCGGTTGCGGTGACCGGCGCCATGCTGATCGGCCTCGGCTTCTCGCCGCTCGCGGCGTCCGGCCTTTCGCTCATCGCCAACACGGCGCCGGTTGCCTATGGCGCGCTCGGCACGCCCATTGCCGGCCTTGCCAGCGTCACCGGCATCGATCCGTTTCTGCTTGGCGCGATGGTTGGGCGGCAATTGCCGTTCTTCTCGCTGATCGTGCCGGCCTGGGTCGTGTGGGCCTTCGCCGGCTGGCGCGGCATGATTCAGGTATGGCCGGCGGTTCTTGTTTGCGGCGTTTCCTTCGCGATCCCGCAATTTCTGATCTCGAATTACGTCAACCCCTGGATCGTCGATATCGGCGCCTCGCTCGTGTCGATGGCCTGCCTCATCGGCTTCCTGAAAGTCTGGCACCCCGCCGAGATCTGGACCTCGCCGGCGCTACGCACGCGTGATGAATCCGCGGCTACCATGCCGCCGCCCCCGCCGCGGCGGCCGCAGCCAACGACCCGCGAAATATGGTTTGGACTGGCGCCATGGATCATCGTCTGCGTCATCCTGCTCGTCTGGGGCACGAACGCGTTCAAGTTTGCCGTCAACCCGTACACGACGTGGAGCTACGCGGTCCCCGAACTCGACAAGATGATCATGAAGGTGGCGCCGGTCGTCTCGAAGCCGACGCCAGAGGCGGCCGTGTTCTCCTTCACGTGGCTCTCCTACACCGGTACGGGCATGCTCATCGCCGCGATCATATCGGGCTTTGTCATGGGGTTTACGCCGGGCAGTCTTATTGCCGAGTATGGCCGCACGATCCGCATCTGCGCGTTTTCGTTGATCACCATCTCGGCGATGCTGGCGATCGGCACGCTGACGCGGCTCTCCGGCATCGACGCGACGCTTGGTCTGGCGTTCGCCTTGACCGGGGTGCTCTATCCCTTCTTCGGCACCCTGCTCGGCTGGCTCGGCGTGGCGCTGACCGGCTCGGATACAGCCTCGAACATCCTGTTCGGGAACCTGCAGAAGATCACCTCCGAACAGCTCGGCCTATCGCCGATCCTTATGGGCGCGGCGAACTCGTCCGGCGGTGTCATGGGCAAGATGATCGACGCTCAGTCGATCGTCGTCGCCTCGACCGCCACCAACTGGTTCGGGCATGAAGGCACGATCCTGCGTTTCGTGTTCTGGCATTCCATCGTGCTCGCCTGCCTCGTTGGTCTTTTGGTTATGCTGCAAGCCTACGTCTTCACCGGTATGATCGTGCATTAACGAGAGAGGCGGGCTTAACCGCACACGCAGGAGCGATACGGGGAGAAAAGTCTCATGTTGAATAGCCAATCGCGATTGGCGGCGATTACCTTTGCCGCCGCCGCTGCCCTTGCAGCAACCAGCCTCGGCGCGCTCGCCGAGAAGAAATACGGGCCGGGCGTCACCGATACCGAGATCAAGATCGGCAACATCATGCCCTATAGCGGGCCGGCTTCGGCCTACGGTGTGATCGGCAAGACCGAAGCTGCCTACTTCAACAAAGTGAATGAAGAAGGCGGCATCAACGGGCGCAGGATCAACTTCATCTCCTATGACGACGGCTACAGCCCGCCGAAAGCTGTCGAGCAGGCACGCAAGCTCGTCGAGAGCGACGAGGTCCTGTTCATCTTCAACTCGCTCGGCACGCCGACTAATTCGGCGATTCAGAAATACATGAACGAGAAGAAAGTGCCGCAGCTCTTCGTCGCGACCGGCGCGACGAAGTGGAACGACCCCAAGAACTTCCCCTGGACGATGGGCTGGCAGCCGAACTACCAGAGCGAAGGCCGAATCTACGCAAAGTACATTCTGCAGGAAAAGCCGACGGGGAAAATCGGCATCCTCTATCAGAATGACGATTACGGTAAGGACTACCTCAAAGGCATCAAGGATGGGCTCGGCGCTAAAGCCACATCGCTGATCATCGGCGAAGAGGCCTACGAAACGACCGTGCCAACGGTCGACTCGCAGATCGTCTCGCTGAAAGCCAAGGGCGCCGATATCTTCATCAGCATCACGACTCCGAAATTCGCGGCGCAGTCGATCAAGAAGGTCGCGGAACTCGGCTGGAAGCCGCTGTTCATCGAAAACAATGTCGGCTCGTCGATCGGCAGCGTCATCAAGCCGGCCGGATTCGAAAACGCGCAGGACATTATCTCGGCGACCTATGCCAAGGACGCAACCGATCCGCAATGGAAAGACGATGCCGGAATAAAGAAATTCGACGCGTTCCTGGCAAAGTACTATCCGGACGGGAATCGCACCGACAGCTCGGTGATGACGGGGTACAATGTCGTGCGGACGGTGGTCGCGGTCTTAAAGCAGTGCGGTGACGATCTCACGCGTGAAAACATCATGAAGCAGGCCGCCAACATCCACGATCTTGAGATCGACACGCTTCTGCCGGGGGTCAAGATCAACACCAGCCCGACCGATTATGCTCCGATCAAGCAGCTGCAGCTGATGAAATTCAAGGGCGAGCGCTGGCAGCTGTTCGGCCCGGTGATGGGGGGCGAAGTCGGCGGCTAGGCGTCGCATCACCATTCTTGCCCGCGATCACGCGGGTGACTGGATGCGATAAGGCTAGGGTCGGACCTTCCACTCCGGCCCAGTCATTCTTATCGTGATCTCGCCTAATTCCGCGAACGACGCTCCGCTTGCCGGCAGGACCTCTCCAGCGGGCTGCCCCTGATCGCGAGGCCGCAGGCCTTCCGCGGCATGCATGTCGATGCCGCGAGCCTCGCCAATGTGACGCCGGCCGAAACCGCGAGAGCTTCGCCGCGGTACTCCGCGCCGCAGCCGCCAAGCGCCCCCTGGAGTGAGGCCCAACGGCGCACTGACGACACCAAGCGCTTCTATGAGGCCCATTTCAGCCTCAAGGCCTGCCGCGAGGCGCTTTCCAGCCGGGTTCTGCCCCTCTTGGCAGACCATGAAAAGACATAAAGATGTCTTTATATCCTCATTGCCGGGCTCTCAGCCCGCTGCTATAAGGCCGCCTCCCTCCCACCTTCGACAGAGCCACATGCCCAAATCCAACCTCGCTGCCGTCCAGCATTTCAACGACTACGCCGTCGCCGACATCGGCCTTGCCGAGTGGGGCCGCAAGGAAATCGCCATCGCCGAGACGGAGATGCCCGGCCTCATGGCCACGCGCGCGGAATTCGGCGCATCGCAGCCACTGAAGGGTGCGCGGATCGCCGGCTCACTGCATATGACGATCCAGACGGCGGTGCTGATCGAAACCCTGAAGGCGCTCGGCGCCGACGTGCGCTGGGCCTCCTGCAACATCTACTCGACGCAGGACCATGCCGCCGCCGCGATCGCTGCGACCGGCACCCCGGTATTCGCCATCAAGGGCGAGAGCCTCGAAGATTATTGGGACTACACCCACAAGATTTTCGAGTGGGGCGACGGCGGCACGCCGAACATGATTCTGGACGACGGCGGCGACGCGACGCTGCTCATCCATCTCGGCCTCAAAGCCGAGGGCGGCGACACCGCCTTCCTCGACAAAGCTTCCAACGAAGAAGAGGAAGTGCTCTTTGCCGCGATCCAGAAGCGGCTCAAAGCCAATCCCGGCTGGTACAAGCGCAACGCCGAGGCGATCAAGGGCGTCACCGAAGAGACGACGACGGGCGTCCACCGCCTCTACATCATGCACAAGGAAGGCCGGCTGCTCTTCCCGGCGATCAACGTCAACGATTCCGTGACGAAGTCGAAATACGATAATCTCTCTGGCTGCCGCGAATCGCTGGTCGACGGCATCCGCCGCGGCACCGATGTGATGATGGCGGGCAAGGTCGCAATGGTCGCGGGCTTCGGCGACGTCGGCAAAGGTTCGGCCGCAAGCCTGCGCAATGCGGGCTGCCGCGTCATGGTCTCCGAAATCGATCCGATCTGCGCGCTGCAGGCGGCGATGGAGGGCTACGAGGTCACGACGATGGACGACGCCGCAAAGCGCGCCGACATTTTCGTCACCGCGACCGGCAATGTCGACGTGATCACCGTCGATCACATGCGCGGCATGAAGGACCGCGCGATCGTCTGCAATATCGGTCACTTCGATTCCGAGATCCAGGTCGCGGGCCTCAAGAACTTCAAGTGGCACAATGTGAAGCCGCAGGTCGACGAAGTGGAATTCGCCGACGGCAAGCGGATCATCCTTCTGTCCGAAGGGCGCCTCGTGAATCTCGGCAACGCGACGGGACATCCCTCCTTCGTCATGTCGGCGTCGTTTACGAACCAGACGCTGGCGCAGATCGAGCTTTGGACGAAGCAGGGCCAATACGAGCGGCAGGTCTATACGCTGCCGAAGCATCTCGACGAGAAGGTCGCCTCGCTGCATCTCGACAAGATCGGCGTGAAGCTGACCAAGCTCACGAGCGAGCAGGCCACATATCTCGGCTTGCCGCAGCAGGGGCCGTATAAGCCGGATCATTATCGCTATTGATCCACTTTCCCGGACGCCCGCAGGGCGATCCGGGATCCAGTACACTTAAGTTAGTTCTGGATCCCGGATCGCGCTTCGCGCGTCCGGGGAAGCGACAACTTACAAAATCGGCGCGCTTCGCAGCGCCCGGAGATCGCGCGATCCCGTGCAGAAGCATGCGATCCGCAGCTGATCGATCACGCGGTTGAGGTGATCGGCCACCGCTTCCGCTGAAACAAGCGCCGGCTCCAACGTGCCGGCGGCGATGCCGGCGAGATCGGCCCCGAGCCGGATCGCCTTGGCGACGGTAATCCCATCCTTGATGCCGCCGGAGCCGATGAGCGGCGTGTCGGCGCAATGCGCGCGCGCATCGCGGAGAGCATCCGCGGTCGGAATTCCCCAGCTCGCGAATGAGCGCGCAACGGCGCGGTCGCGCTCCGACAGCGCGCGCTCGGATTCGACGAGCGCCCAACTGGTGCCGCCCGCCCCGGCGACATCGATTGCCGCAATCCCGGCATCTACGAGCCGCCGCGCAATCGCGCCGGAAATACCGCAGCCGATTTCCTTGGCGATGATCGGCACCGGCAACGCGCGTGCGAGCTTCGCGATTCCCTCAAGTATTCCGCGCCAATTACGATCGCCTTCGGGCTGCAGCGCTTCCTGCAATGGGTTGAGGTGCAGATAAAGCGCGTCGGCTTCGATCATGTCGATGACCGCCTGCGCTTCCTTCTCGCCAAAACCGTGTGCGAGCTGAACGGCACCGAAGTTCGCGTAGAGGGGAATCGTCGGCGCCAGCTGACGCAAACGCCGGCCAAAGCCGGCATCGCCGGCGCTCTCGATCGCGATGCGCTGCGAGCCAACGGCGAAAGCGATTCCCAGCTTCTCGGCGGCTTCCGCGAGATGGGTGTTGATCCGCTCGGCACGCGATGGACCGCCGGTCATCGAGCTGATCAACAGCGGCGCGGCGAGTTTTTTGGTCAAAAATGTGCAGGAGAGGTCGATCTCATCAAGCGCCAGCTCCGGCAACGCGCAATGCGCGAAGCGGATGTTCTCGAAGCCAGTCGTAACCTCGTCCTGCCGCCCCAAACCTTGCAGTACGATATCAAGATGCTGATCCTTGCGCGCCACGATGCTATTGCTGAGCGGCGGATCGACCGCGCGGATTTTCTCGCCCCGGCCGCGGTCTTTTGCGGCCACTTATGCAGCCTCCCGCCACTCAGGAAGCGTCGCCGCGAAGCGCGGATAACTTTCCGCCAGGTCTTTACGTACGCGGCCACGCAGCAGCGCTAATGTCGCGGCGCCAGGGAGCGCGGTCTCAGGCACACGATCGGGCGCATCATAGTCGAACCCGGTTGCGACGCGCACATCCTGCGCGGTAAATCCGGGATGTACGCTCTCCAGTCGAAACCGGCTGCGCGTCTTGTTGAACGAGAAGAGCGCCATTCCCGTCAGCAGCGCATGCGGCCCGCCGCGGCGCTCGACATTCGCCGCGCTCGTGCCCGGCGCACTGATGAAATCGACACGCTCGACGAACACGCGCGGCGAATGCTCCTCGCGGAACAGGATCACGCGCGGGACGACGAAATACATGAAGCTCGAGCCGAATGAGCCCGGCCAACGCACGGCGCTCTGGGGATATTTGCCGCTGCCGACGAGATTGATGTTGCCTTGCCCATCGATTTGCCCGCCGCCGAGAAAGAACGCATCGACACGCCCTTGCGCGGCGCAGTCGAAAAGCTCGACGCCGCCATTGGTGAAAAAATTGTGCTCCTCCGAGCCGAGAATCGAGATGCGTAGCGGCTCTCGCCCTGCCGCTTCATCCGTCGCCCGCACGAGCATGGCGCCGGCCGCAGGAATCGGGGAGGACGCGCCAACCGCAACGTGATGCTGGCCTTCGAGCAGGCGCGCCACGCAGGCGACCAGAATTTCCTGCCGCGTCGCCGTAATCTGCATCGCGCTCATGCCGCCCGCGCGCGTTGAAGGAACCCGTCCATATAGGCGCGAAAACCTTCCGGCGTTCGCGCCATCTGCGCATAGCGGGCGATCTCCGCGCCGTCGGCTGCATATTCGCCCCAGAGGCCGAGCGGCCAGGTGCCGCGCTCCGCAATCGCGATCTGCGAAATATAAAGCGCCGGTAAGACGCCCGCGGCGTCGCGCTCGTCTGCAAGCAGCGATGTCTCGCTGATCCGCTCGACCGTCACGAGCGTCGTCTTTGCTGCATAGGCCATTGTCGCGAGTTCACGCCGCCGGCCGATGCGCACATTGCCGAGGCGATCGGCTTCCGGCGCATGGAAGAGCGCGAAATCCGGCGAGATCGCCGGAACGATGACGATCGGATCATCGGCAGCAAAGGGATTATCGATCACCTTCCAATCCGCGCGATACGCGAGCACATCACTACCGATGATGCCGCGGATCGGCATGAACGGCACGCCTTTCTGCGCTGCGAGCAGCGCGGCGTGAATCGCCGGGCACGTCGCGTCGATCAGTCTGACGCTGCCCTCGCGCGCAGCCGCCTGAAAGCGCGGCGCACCGCCGGCCTCGCCGAGGGTCACTGCGCTGGTCTCCAGTGTGGCGACCAAGCCCTCGCCGACAAGCATGTCGGTCTGCATGCCGCCCGCCGGCACGCAGACGAGATGCAGGCCGCCCGTGCCACGCCTGACTAGCGCTGCGGTCGCCGCCATCGCGACGCCGGAATAGTCGGCGGGCACGGCGAGCGTTGCGCCGGGCGGGACGCTGGCGACGAGATCATCGAGCGAGACGATGGAGGTCATAGGGGAAAGCTCCTGCCGTAAATTACGCTTCGATGTTGCCAGGCGCCACCCCTCATGGCTGAAGGAGCGCTCCCGAGGCTGCGGGGACTTGTTGCGGCGAAGTTGCCGGTGCGCGGAGAACGCGCAAGACTCAGGGACGCCATGTCCCGCAACGGCCACATTCATCCGCTCACGCGCCGCGATCTTCTCGCGGGCACGAGCGCGTTCGCCGTCACGCCGACGCTTGCCGCTGAGCCGGTCACGGTCGCCTCCAAAATCGACACCGAAGGTGCGCTGCTCGGCGAGATGATCCTTGCATTGCTCGAAGCCGCAGGCATTCCGACGCAGAACCGCCTGCAGCTCGGGCCGACGCGCATCCTGCGCGCCGCGATCCTCTCCGGCGCAATCGACCTTTATCCCGAATATACGGGGAATGCCGCTTTCCTCTTCGCTATGGACGGCGATCCCGTATGGAAGGACGCGCGCGCCGGATATGAGCGCGCGAAGGCGCTAGACCTCCAGCGTAATAATCTCGTCTGGCTGCAGCCGGCACCTGCCGACAATTCCTGGGTCATCGCCATGCGCGCCGATTTTGCCGAGGCGCATCGGCTCTCGACATTGGACGATTTCGCACGCTGGACGCGCGATGGCGGCGCGGTGAAACTCGCCGCGTCGGCGGAATTCGTCGAGAGCCGCTCGGGCCTTCCGGCCTTTCAGGAGACCTACGGCTTCTCGCTTATCGCGCGCCAGCTGCTCGTTCTCTCCGGCGGCAACACGTCGGCGACGATCAAAGCGGCTGCCGACAACATTTCCGGCGTCAACGCGGCGATGGCTTATGGCACCGACGGCGCGCTCAAGGCGCTCGGACTGCGCGCGCTTGCGGATACGAAACACGCGCAGCCCGTCTATGCGCCCGCGCCCGTGGTGCGCGCGGCGATCATGGAATCGTACCCCCAAATCGCCGCGGTGCTCGCACCTGCCTTCGCGACGCTCGACTTGGATACTTTGCGCCGGCTGAACGAGCAGATCGCGATTGGAGGCAGGGAGGCAGGTCTTGTCGCGCGCACGTTTTTGCAAAAGCAGGGTCTGCTCACATGAGCATTGCTTCGCTCGCCGAGACGCGCCGGCCATCTCGTCTCCTCCCGCAAGATCACGTCGCTCTCGTCCTGGCGCTTGTGGCACTCCCTGCGGCTTTCTTTGGCGGCTTCCTTTCGGTCGCGCCAAACCGCCTTGCCGACGGGCAATCCCTCACGCTCTGGCACATTGGGTTTGCAGCAACGGCCATCATCTTTGCGTTCTTGACGCTTGTCTTCGTCGCGGCCTTTATTCGCGACAAAACGCGGCACGCAAGCCTGCTCTTTGCTTCTGGCGCGGGACTGCTGATCTGTCTCCTGCTTATTGCCGGGATAGCGGCAGACGGGCGTCTTGATCCGCAGGAGCCGGCACGGCGCATTTCGCTCGCTAGTACGTTCTGGATATTATTCAGCATCGGTGTGCTTGCCTGCTTTCGGGGTCTGCAGCGCGCGACCAGCCTATGGAAAGTCGCACTTCCCTTAGGGCTCACCGCGGCT
Organism: Methylobacteriaceae bacterium; assembly: GCA_034669525.1. Classification (GTDB taxonomy): domain Bacteria; phylum Pseudomonadota; class Alphaproteobacteria; order Rhizobiales; family Beijerinckiaceae; genus JAFASC01. The sequence goes on from JAXDNH010000054.1 coordinate 27,635, forward strand.
GCCGTCACAATCATTGGCTCAGGGAAACTCAACTCGCTGTCGCTCGTGCACGAGTTCTACGCGCAGCGCGCCACGTTTAAGATCGAGCTTATCCGCCATGTCGGCCTGGTTGCCGTTGCGGTGCTGCTGGCGGCGCTCTGCGCCGCTCCTCTCGTTCTGGCCGTCGCATATCGCCCGAAAGCTCGCGTCACTATCTTCACAATACTAAATCTACTGCAGACCATCCCGTCGATTGCGCTTTTCGGCCTTCTCATCGCGCCCTTGTCTTTCATCGCCGCACATGTTCCGCTGGCGCGCGAAATCGGCATTGGCGGCATCGGCGCCGCACCGGCTTTGATTGCGCTTGTGCTTTATGGCTTGCTGCCGCTGGTGCGCAGTGCCGACGCTGGTCTTCGCAACGTTCCCGCTGCCGTGCGCGACTCGGCGCGCGGTATGGGCATGACGCCGAAGGAAATCTTCCGAAAAGTGGATTTGCCGCTCGCATTGCCGGCGCTCATTTCGGGGTTGCGTGTCGTCACCGTGCAGTCGATCGGGCTGGCGATCGTGGCGGCGCTGATTGGTGCCGGCGGCCTGGGAACCTTCGTTTTTCAAGGCATCGGCGAATATGCGCTTGATCTCGTGCTAGTTGGCGCGTTGCCAACGATCCTCCTCGCACTCGCGGCGGACGCGCTGTTCCAGATCGTGCTCGCAAATCTCCGGAGCCGGCCGTGATCGATTTCGACGCGGTCGAGAAATCATGTGCGGGAAAGCGCGTTGTGGGGCCGCTCTCGCTCAGCATTCCACAAGGCGCGCTGTGCGTGCTTGTCGGTCCGTCGGGCTGCGGCAAATCGACCACACTTAAAATGATCAATGCGCTGATCGTGCCGGATGCCGGCTCGATCAGCATCAACGGCAAGCCAGTGCTGTCGCATCCGGCCGAGGAATTGCGGCGCGGCATCGGCTACGTCATCCAGTCCGGCGGCCTGTTTCCGCACTGGCGCGTCCGTGACAACATCGCGACGGTGCCGCGGCTTCTGCGCTGGGATGAAGCGCGGGTTGCCGCTCGCGTGAACGAAGTCGCGGAGATCGCTGCGATCGATCGTGCGCTTCTCGATCGGTTTCCCCACCAGCTCTCGGGCGGTCAGCAGCAGCGCATTGGCGTCGCGCGCGCTCTTGCCGCCGACCCGAACGTAATTCTTATGGACGAGCCCTTTGGCGCGCTCGATCCGGTGACGCGCGCGGCGCTTCAGCAGGAACTCGCACGATTACACCGCGACACCGGCAAGACCATTGTCCTCGTCACGCATGATATGGACGAAGCGCTCGCGCTCGGCGCGATGATCGTGGTGATGCAAAGCGGGGCGGTCGCGCAAAGCGGAACGCCGGCTGATATATTGGCGCATCCCGCCAGCGCATTCGTGCGTGATTTTGTCGGCGGTGCCGATGCAATGATGAAGCTCTTGGAATTTCGGCAGGTCGGGCATTTTGTAAGGAGTGGAGGCGGACCCAGCGGCGATCCCATCCACGCGACGGCCAGTTTGCGCTCTGCCCTGACAAAGATGGTCTCGAAGGGCCAAACGATCCTCGCGGTCGAGGGGGAGAGCGGCACTATCGTGGGTGCCATTCACATAGACGACATCGTTGCGGCGGGTAAGCGGTAATGCGTCACGCCGATTTCCTTACACTCGCGCTCTTATTGACGTTCATGGCGCTCGTGCTGTTCATGCCCTCGACAGCACCATTCTTTCACTGGTTCTTTCCCGACAATCCGCGCCCGGTCTTCCTTCGCGCGAGCTTTCTTGAACTGACGCTCGCGCATGCGGAACTCGTCTTCATTTCGGCGGGCGTTGCGGCGGCATTCGCGATCAGCATCGGAATTTTTGTGACGCGCCGTGCTGGCCGCGAGTTTCTGCCGATCGTTGGCGCCCTGGCGGCGGTCGGCCAAACATTTCCGCCTGCGGCGGTTCTGGCGCTCGCCGTTCCGGCACTCGGTTACGGCGAAGCGCCGACGCTGCTCGCGCTTTTCCTCTATTCGATCCTGCCCGTGCTCGAAGCAACGATCGCCGGCCTGCATGCCGTGCCGACGGATGTGCGCGAGGCAGCGGATGGCCTTGGCTTTTCACCCGCGGCGAAACTCCTACGCATCGAGCTGCCGCTCGCGGCACCCTACATCATCGCGGGGATGCGCACCTCGGTGATCATCGCGATCGGCACCGCGACGATCGGATCGACGATCGGCGCATTGTCTCTCGGCTCGCCGATCGTCGAGGGACTTGCGGCGGAAAATACGGCCTACGTCATTCAGGGTGCGGTCGTCGTCGCGCTGTTTGCGGTCCTGGTGGACCGCGCCTTCGAAATGCTGGAGCGCCGCTTCGCTAAACCGTCGCGATCGGAGTTGCCGGAGAGCCAACCGCGCCGGGCAGCCGCAGCGGCGGCGCCGTGAGCAGGAAGCGATAGCGCTTGTGCTCGCGCAGCCATTTCGCCAGCGGCGTCAGATGCCAGAGTTCGCCTAAGTTTACGCCCAGTTTGAACAGGCAATGTTCATGCAACGGCAACATGGCGCAGCAACCGTCCTGCGCGACGGCGGGAAAAGCTTCGACCGCGTAATTGTCGGCGATCAGCGACATGAGGCCGGTATCGGTGATCCAGTTGAGCAGGCGTCGGTCGCGGCCGTTAAGGACCGCGCAAAGATGCTGCGCCTTGCCGGGATCCGGCGTGCGATTCATCTCAAGCAGCAGCTCGCCGAAGCCGGTGTGCAGGCAAACCATGTCGCCCCGCTCGATCTCGACTTTGTCTTCGTCGATGACGCGCATCAGGCGCTCGTAGCCGAAGACGACGCGCGCCCGTCCGACATGCGCGTGCAGGTCGATCATCACGCCGCGACCTTGGCAGCAGGCTTCCGCCATGCGCTCCACCCCGAGCGCGTCAGCATGTGAGGTCGAGCGCGGATCAGCGCTCGCGCCCGAATCCTCAATGTCCGACGGCCCGACAATGTCAACGCCAGCTTTAAAGCCGTTGTAGAAGCACGGCTCGGGCACACCGTCGCCGTCTGCGTCGAACAGCGAACCGACATGGGCGAGACTGTCCCATTGCGTCGAATATTGCAGATGCATAATGACGAGGTCGTCGTTGACGACGTCCGTCATGTTGGGATCGTCGCGGGCGAGCACATAGTTGAAATTCGGGCCGTTCGAGCGCCGCGTCGGCCGCAGCACCGGCGGATGACGGCGCGGGTTCAATACGTTGCCGCCGGGATAGTCGAGCGGCAGCGACAGGCAAAAGGTCCTGCCTTCGCGCACTTCGGCGACGCCCTGGCGCACCTTCTCAGGGGTCAGCAGATTGAGCCGCCCGAGCTGATCGTCAGGACCGAAATCGCCCCAAGTCGAACCTTCGGGGCGATTGATCCAGCGCGGCGTGCTCATGGGTTAAGCGCGCGTCCGGAAGGGCAGCGGTGGGCCATCGAGCTTGCGCAAGCCCGGCTCGCGCCGCTCGAGCCACCAGCCGGCTTGTTTCGGCCAGGAGGCATAAACTTCTCCTTCCGCGGCGCCGAGCGCCATCTCCGCATGCAGCGGCCAGTTCGGATCGAACATCGCCTCGCGGGCGATGGCGATGAGATCGGCGGCACCTTCAACCAGTGCATCCTCCGCCTGCTGAGGATGGACGATCAGCCCGACCGCCATCGTCGGGATGCCAGCCTCTTTGCGGATGCGCCCGGCGAAGGGGAGCTGGAAGCCGTAACCGCGCGGAATGCGCGCTGCGGTCGCCGAGCCGGTCAGCCCGCCCGAGGAGCAGTCGATCACATCGACGCCCCGTGCCTTCAGCTCGCGCGCGAATGCGACGGAATCATCAAGCGTCCAGCCGCCGTCGAGTCCATCGACGGAGGAGATGCGCACGAACATCGGTTTGTCAGCCGGCCATAAGGCGCGCGCCGTTTCCACGACCTCCAAGGGCAATCGCATGCGGCTGGCGCGGCCGCCGCCATATTTGTCGCCGCGCTTGTTCGATAGCGGCGACAGAAAGGAATGCATCAGATACCCATGCGCCATGTGCAATTCGACGATGTCGAACCCGGCCTTGATCGCGCGCTCAATTGCGGCGCGGTAGGCATCGCGGAGCTCAGTAAGTTCGTCCTGCGTGAGCGCGTGCGGCGTGATCCACCCTTCCTCGAGCGGCAGCGCGCTCGGCGCGACAATGTCCCAAGGCGTCTCGCCGCGCAGAAAATCATCCGCGTTCAGCGGACCGTTGCCAAACCACGGGCGCTGCATGCTGGCCTTGCGTCCGGCATGGGCGAGCTGGATCGCCGGCACCGCGCCTTGCGAACGCAGAAACGCCGCGATGCGCGCGAGCGGCGCGATATGCGCATCGCTCCATATCCCCATGTCGCCGTGCGTGATGCGGGCGTGCTTGGTGACGGCGGTCGCCTCGACCATGACGATGCCTGCCCCGCCCAACGCAAAGCGCCCGAGGTGGACGAAATGCCAATCGTTGGCGAGGCCGTCGTCCGCCGAATATTGGCACATCGGCGAGATGACGATGCGGTTCTTCGTCTCGATGCCACGAAGTTTTAACGGCGTGAACAGGCGTGCTTTGCTCATCGCGCGATGATCAGTCCGTGCGCTGCTTTAAATAAGAATTCTTAACCGCGATCTTGCCGTCGCGGAAAGTAAAGATATCGCAGCCTTCGACCTCGAGAGGTCCGTCCGGCGTGTTCGCGGTCATCACCCATTCGGTGACGCCGCGGTCGCCGGCAATGAAATGCTTAGGATTGTTCCAGCGAACATTCGGCAGACTTGAAAATACTTTTTCGATGCCTTTGCGGACTTCTGCTTGGCCTTCGGAGCGGCGGCCATGCGGACCGCGACCTGCGCTGTTTTGAAAGACGCAATCTTCGGTCATCATTGCGAGGATCGCATCCGTATCATGCCGGTTCCAGGCCTCGCCGAATTCGTCGAGGAAAGCCGAGGTGATTTGGATCATGTAGGCTCTCACCTTAGATCGTTAGCAACCCTTCTCCCGCAAGGGGAGAAGGAGTGCCAACTCCAATCATTCAATCACATCACCCCGCTTTGTTCCCGGGCTTGTTCTTCACCAGCGGGCAGCGCGATTCCGACAACGGCTGGAACGCTTCGTCCGCCGGGATCGTCGAGATCAGCTTGTAATCGTCAAAACGCTCCTTCGATTCCGACGGCTTCTTGACTTCGAACAAGTACATATCGTGCACCATACGGCCGTCCTCGCGGATCTTGCCGCCATGGGCGAACATGTCGTTGACCGGCGTTTCCTTCATCTGCTTCATGACGATCGCCGACTCCGTGGTCTTTGCCGCCGCCACCGCCTTTAGGTAATGCAGCGTCGTCGAGTAGACGCCGGCCTGCGCCGAGGTCGGCATGCGCTTCATCTTATCGAAAAAGCGGCGCGACCAAGCGCGCGTCTCGTCGTTCATGTCCCAGTAGAAGGCCTCCGTCAGGATCAGGCCCTGGGCAACATTGAGCCCGAGCGATTCCACGTCGGTGATGAAGGCGAGCAGGGCCGCGAGTTTCTGCCCGGATTTCGCCAAGCCGAATTCGGATGCCTGCTTGATCGCGGTGATGGTGTCGCCGCCCGCATTGGCGAGGCCGATGACCTTGGCCTTCGAATTCTGCGCCTGCAACAGGAAAGACGAGAAATCCGGAGTATTCAGCGGCGCACGCACGGAGCCGAGCACCTTGCCGCCATTGGCGGTGACCACGTTCGACGTATCGCGCTCGAGGTCTTGCCCAAACGCGTAATCGGCGGTGATGAAGAACCAGGTATCGTCGCCGCGTTTCACGGTGGCGAGGCCGGTGCCATGCGCCAACGCATACGTATCGAACACGTAATGCACCGACAGCGGGCCGCAGGCCTCGTTGGTCAAGCGGGTCGCGCCGGGACCGTTGAAGACGATGATCTTGTTGCGCTGCTTGGCGACCTCGTTCGCCGCGAGCGCGGTCGCGGAGGCCGCAACATCGAGAATGGCCTCGACGCCCTGATTGTCAAAGAAGTCGCGTGCCTGCGCGCCGGCAATGTCGGCCTTGTTCTGGTGATCGGCGTAGACGACCTCGACCTTGCGGCCGAGCACGCTGCCGCCGACCTCCTCGACCGCCATGCGCGCCGCTTCGACGCTGCCGATGCCGGTTATGTCTGCATAAAGCCCGGACATATCGAGAATGTAGCCGAGCTTCAGCGGCGGTGCGCCTTGCGCCTGCGCACCGGTGATGCCCAGCGCCAGAAGCAGCCCTGAGATGAGCGCCTTCATGTGATCCTCCCTAATTTTTGCGCAGCATGGCCGAAGAGGCGGTCCGATCGCAAGAGCGGCCCTCCCCCACGGCTCCTCGACACCATAGGGGAGGCTCGACTAGCGTGCCGCGCCCTTGCACGCGCGGGAGAGAAGGTTGGCCGACATTGTCATCAGCGAGTTCATGGACGAAGCCGCTGTCGACGATCTCCGCCGCGACTTTTCCGTGCATCACGACAAAGGGCTTGTCGATCGACCGGACGAGCTCGCGGCCTTGCTGAGCGACGCCCGCGCGCTGATCGTGCGCAACCGGACCCAGGTGCGTGGGCCGCTGCTTCAGGCCGGCGCGCCACTCGAGGCGATCGGACGGCTCGGCGTCGGTCTCGACAACATTGATACCGAGGCGTGCGCCGCGCGCGGCATCGCGGTGCTGCCGGCGACCGGCGCCAACGACGTGTCAGTCGCCGAATGGGTGATCGGGGCGATGCTGATCCTGATCCGCGGTGCGTTTGCGTCGGGTGCCGACGTGCTCGCCGGCAAGTGGCCGCGCGAGCGGCTGATCGGCGGCGAAATCTTTGGCCGCACGCTCGGCCTCGTCGGCTTCGGCTCGATTGCGCGCGAGACGGCGGGCCGCGCCCGTGCGCTCGGCATGCGCATCATCGCGAGCGATCCGTTTGTCGGCCCGGAGGCGCCGGCCTGGACGAAGCACGATGTCGAACGCGTCGATCTCGACACGCTGCTCGCGAGTGCCGATGCGGTCAGCCTGCACGTGCCGCTGAATGCGCAGACGCGTCATCTCATCGACGCGGCGCGGCTCAAGCAGATGAAATCCAGTGCGGTCCTGCTCAATGCCGCGCGCGGCGGCGTTGTCGATGAAGCGGCGCTCGCGGATGCGCTGAAGGCCGGCAGGATAAAGGGTGCCGCGCTCGATGTGTTTGCCGAGGAGCCGCTGCGCACGGGATCGCCGCTTGCGGATGCGCCGAACCTGCTTGTCACGCCGCATATTGCGGGGGTGACGGAGGAGTCGAACGTGCGCGTCAGCGCGGTGACCGCACGCAACGTGCGCCGTGTGCTGAATGAGAGGCGCAAATAGTGGCGCAGGTGCTGTCGATCGCGGACGCCGAGGAACGTGTCGCGCGTATTTTCGAGAACGGCGGGGCACCTGTGGAGACGGCGCGATCGGTAGCGCGTGCGCTTGTCGGCGCGGAAGCCGACGGCCTGAAAGGCCACGGCCTCTCGCGCATTCCGACTTATCTCGCGATGCTGAAGAGCGGCAAGATCGACGCCAGCGCGGAGCCGCGCGTGACGCAGCCGCGTCCCGGCGTGCTCGCCATCGACGCCGCCTGCGGTTTCGCTTATCCGGCGATCGATGTTGCAATCGCGCGACTGCCCGCAGCCGCGAAACAGCAGGGCATCGCCGCCGCGGCAATTTCGCGTTCCAACCATGCCGGCGCCTGCGGCCGGCATGTCGAGCGGCTGGCGGAGCAGGGGCTCCTTGCGCTGTTCTTCGCCAACACGCCGGAAGCGATTGCGCCCTGGGGCGGCACGCGCGCTGTCTTCGGCACCAATCCGATCGCGTTTGCGGCGCCGCTCGAAGGCCGCGCGCCTGTCGTTATCGATCTCGCGCTGTCGAAAGTCGCGCGCGGCAACATCGTTGCGGCGAAACAAAAGGGCGAGCCGATTCCCCAGGGCTGGGCGCTCGACAAAGAGGGCCACCCCACGACCGACGCAGACGCCGCGCTCGCCGGTACGATGATCGCGCTCGGCGATGCCAAGGGCGCTGCGCTGGCGCTGATGGTCGAAGTGCTCGCCGCCGCTTTGGTCGGAACGCATTTCGCGTTCGAGGCGTCGTCTTTTCTCGATGACAAGGGTGGCCCGCCGCAGACGGGTCAGCTGATCATCGCGATCGATCCCGCGGGATTTGGGCACACTTCCTTTGCGGAGCGGATGCAAATGTTGGCACAGGGAATCGAGTCGCAGGAGGGTGCGCGATTGCCGGGGATGCGGCGGCTGGCATTGCGGGAAAAGGCGCAGCGCGAGGGGCTGAGTGTGCCGGACGAGGTTTGGAAGATGCTTTCTTAGGGAGTGTCATTCCCGACGGCCGAAGGGCCGATCGGGAATCCAGCGAATGATCTGATGGCTCTAGATTTCCGATCGCGCTTCGCGCGTCGGGAATGACACTAAAGCCCCTTCGCCAAAAACTCCCGCACCGGCCCGACCTGTTCCGGCACATTGAGACACGGCGCGTGGCCGCAGCCCTGAATTTCGATGACGCGGCAGCGCGGGCCCTCGCTCTGCATCCGCGCTGCGATCTCTTTCGTCAGAAGATCGGACTCGGCGCCGCGCAGGCACAGCACCTCGCAATCAAGCTTGCCCCACTGCGACCATTGCAGATTGTCTTCGGGGTGATGGGTGAACTGCATCACCATGTTGGGGTCGTAGTGCGTAGTGATGCCGCCGTCAGGCAGGCGGCGCACGGACGTCTCCGTCATACGCCGCCATTGTGCGTCGGTTTGATACCCGTAGGGCTTGTAGATCGTGCGGAAATAAGCTTCGAGGTCGGTGACCTTCGCGAAGCGCGGCGGTTTTCCCGCATACGAACGGATGCGCTCGACCGCGGCTGACGCCACTTCCGGCCCGATGTCGTTGATGACGAGGCGCTTGATGCGTCCCTTCAGCGGGCCGGCCGCGGCGCGGATCGCGGTTGCGCCGCCCATCGACGTGCCGATCCAATCGACTTTATCGAAGCCGACTTCGTCGAGCAGTGCTTTGGCGAGCGCTGCATAAAAGTCGTAGCAATATTCCTTCTCCGGCTGCGGGCTCCATTGGCTCAAGCCGCGGCCGATCGTGTCGGGCACGATGATGTGATATTCGCCCGCCAGTTCTTGCGCGATGTCGTCGAAATCGCGCCCGGTGCGCGCGAGGCCGTGCCACATGATCAGCGGTCGCTGCCCACGCTCGCCCCATTCCATGTAATGGATTTCGCGATCGAGCAGCGTGACATAACGCGAGCGCGGCAGATTCATGCTTTCGTCGCTCCCTGGCGAAGCCGGCCGACAATGCCGGTCGGGAAAAACCGCACGCTCAGAATGAAGAGAATGCCGAGCCAAAGCAGCCAGCGATCGGGATGGAAGAGGCCGGGCACGAGCGGCACGCCGGCGCTCGCCGCCGCATTCGACACGCTGCCCATCAGTGCCTGCAGGTAGTTCTGGGCGAGAATATACAGCGCGGCGCCGATGACGGCGCCGTACATCGTGCCCATGCCGCCGATGACGACCATGACGAGAATGTCGAGCATGATCGAGAAGCTGAGGCTCGTCTCCGGGCCGGTATAATGCAGCCAGATTGCGTTCAGTGCGCCGGCGGCGGCGGCGATCAGCGCCGCGATGACATTGGCCAAAGTGCGATGCACGACGATGCGATAGCCGAGCGCCTCGGCACGGAACGGATTTTCGCGGATCGCCTGCAGCACGCGTCCGAACGGCGAATTGACGACGCGCAGCAGCAGCAGGAACAGGAGTACGCAGGCGATGCAGACGAGATAGTAGCTGACGACGCGGCCGTTGAACGCGACGCCAAAGATTTCGGCTTCGAACAGACGATTGCCCGGCCGCAGAACCGGCGGCACCTGGAACGAGCGGCCGTCCTCGCCGCCGGTCAGCCACGACAATTGCGAGGCGAGCACCGCGAACGCGGAGGCGACGGCGAGCGTCACCATCGAGAAGAAGATCGCCTGCACGCGCAGCGAGAACAGCCCGATCGCCAGCGCGAGAAGCGCCGCGAGGGGCAGCGCGATGACAATGCCGAGCGCGATCATGCCCCAGGTCGGGCCGTAGTTGAAAATCGCTAGCGCGACGCCGTAACTGCCGATGCCGAAGAACATCGTGTGCGCGAAGGAAACGATGCCGGTAAAACCGAGCAGCAAATCGTAGCTCGCCACCAGCAGCGCGAAGATGCAGATTTTTGCCGCGACATTCAGCGGCTTCGAGCCGGGGAACAGGAAGGGCGCCAGGACGAGCGCGAGGAAGATCGCAATCAGGATAGCCGATAGGATGCGGCTGCGCGGCGTATCGCCGGAGAGGATCATCATCGCGATGTCACCGGGAAGAGGCCGCGCGGGCGCCAGAGAAGTACGGCGACCATCAGCATGATGTCGGAGACGAGCGCGAGCTTCGGCACGAGGAAGCCGGCGTAATTGGCGACCAGCGCGACGAGAATCGCACCGATGAAGCAGCCGGTGACGCTGCCAAGCCCGCCGATAATAATGACGATAAAGATCAGCACCGTGAGCTCGCCGCCCATCGAGGCATGCACCTGCTCGCGGTAAAGCGCCCACATGACGCCGCCGA
>JAXDNH010000055.1:0-9773 GCA_034669525.1 Methylobacteriaceae bacterium
TTGTGGTCGCGCGCGCCTCCGGCATTTCCGTGTGGCAGTTCATGTTTCCGCCGCTCATCATCACGTTTTTGGCGGGCGTGATCTCCGTCACCGTCTTCAATCCTGTCTCCGCCGAGATGAAAATGCGTGCCGAGCATATCGAGGCGCGGCTTTTCGGCACCCGATCGAATCCCGATAAGAGCGTCTGGTTTCGCCAGCGCAGTGTCGATGGCCAGGCGCTGATCAAGGCGATGCAGGCGAGCGATGCAGGCGCGAAGCTCAGTGGGGTCACCGTTTACCTCTACGATCCCGAGGGCCACTTTCTCGAACGGATCGAAGCCAAACGTGCGACGCTGCTTCCGGGCACATGGAAGCTCGAAGAAGGACGCGTCATCACCGCGGTTGAGGAGCCGCAGGAATTCGAGACCTATATGCTGGCGACAGACCTCACGCAGGATGAGGTCATGCGCAGCTTCAGTTCGGCCGAATCCGTGCCCTTCTGGCAGCTGCGGAAGGTTCGCGACGAGACCGAAAGCGCCGGCCTCGACGCAACAAGCTACAGCCTGCAGTACCAGACGCTCTTGGCGCGGCCGCTGCTCCTCGTCGCGATGGTTCTCATCGCTGCCGCCTTTTCCTTAAGATTTTTCAGGTTTGGTGGCATCACCCGTATGATTTCGAGTGGCGTGGGTGCGGGCTTCATCCTCTATGTGGCTACCAAGTTCGTGGCCAACCTCGGCGGCACGGGTCTGCTTAGCCCGCCCGTGGCGGCATGGTCGCCCGCGCTTGTCGGCAGCCTGCTTGGCGCACTTGCCCTGCTGCATCTGGAGGATGGCTGATGGGACGGCGCGCCGACCCCGCTGAGCCCTTCCGCGCGGCGTGCACGCGGGTTGGCCGCGCGCTGTCGCGCGCCCGTCCCTGCCTCCTGTTTGCTGCGCTTCTCGTTGCCTCCCTGGCTTCGCTGACGGCAAATACGTCCGTCACCGCCCAAACCGTTTCCGATCGCATCACGAGCCGCAGTGCACAGGCGCCCGGCGAGCAGAGCCGCATGCTCGTCGAGGCGCACGAACTCGTCTACAACGAGAAGAATAACAGTGTCGAAGCACGCGGCGACGTGCAGATCAACTACAAAGGACGCCTGCTCGAAGCCGATCGCGTCATCTACAATCGTACGACGGGTCGCGTTTATGCCGAGGGTCACGCGCGGCTGACTGAATCCGACGGCACCGTCCTCTACGCCGACCGCTTCGATCTCACCGAGGATTTCCGGAACGGATTTGTCGAGACTCTTCGGGTCAGCGGATCGAACCGCACGTATTTCAGCTCGCCGCGTGCGGAACGCAGCGAGGGCGAGACGACGACATTCGAGAACGGCACTTACACCGCCTGCGAGCCCTGCAAGGACAATCCCGATCGCCCGCCGCTCTGGCAGGTCCGCGCCAAACGCATCATCCACAAGAACGACGAACAGATGGTCTATTACGAGGACGCGACGCTCGCATTCCTCGGCATCCCGATCGCTTACGTGCCGTTCTTCTCGGCGCCCGATCCGACGGTGAAGCGCAAATCCGGTCTTCTCGCCCCGCATTTCCTTTATAAACCGCAGCTCGGTCTCGGAGTGGGCGTGCCGATTTTCTGGGATCTGGCGCCGAACTACGATTTGACCGTCACACCGACCGTTCTGACGAAGCAAGGATTCCTGGGCGAGGTGGAATGGCGCCATCGGCTTGAGAACGGCTCGTACTTTGTGCGTGGCACCGGCATCGCGCAGCTCGATCGCAGCCAGTTTCTCAGCCCACCTTACGGAGCCGGCAATCACGTGATCCGGGGCGTCGTTGAAAGCTCCGGACAATTCAATCTGACGGATAAATGGCGCTTCGGCTGGGATGGCGCGATCATCTCCGACAAGTTCTTCTACAGCGACTACCGGCAGCCGAATACGTTTCTGACGAACTCGTACTTCTTTCGTGAGCAATCCTCGACCGTCTACCTGACCGGCAAGAACGATCACAGCTATTTCGATTTGCGAGGTTTTTATTTCCAAGGGCTGACGGCCAATGATTATCAGCCGCAGCAGCCGGTGGTTGCGCCGATGCTCGAATATAACCGGCGCTTCGACGTCGCGCCGGAACGTAGCTTCGGCATCGGCGGCGAGGTCCAGCTCAACGTCAATGCGATGAACCAGTATGCGCGCGCTGCGAGTTTCGCCTCGACCGGCGGACGGCAGCTCGATAGCTTGTATGGCCTCTATGATGTCTGCGGTGTGTATAATCGCTCCGACTGTTTGCTTCGCGGCATCGGGGGCGACTATGCCCGCGGCACCGTCGAAGCGTCCTGGAAGCGCAAATATATCGATCCGATCGGGGAGGTCTGGACGCCGTTCACCTTCGTGCGCGCGAGCGGCTCTTACGTGAACTACGACACAGGCCGTGTGTACTCGATCTACAATCAATTCCTGCAGCCACTGCCTAATACGGCACAGTCGAATTTCATCGGCAGCGATAATGTCGCGCGGGCCCAGGTCTTCCCCGGCGGTGGTCTCGAGTGGCGCTACCCCTTCTTCGCGAACACGGCAATCGGGACAATGGTTGTCGAGCCGATCGCACAAGTCGTCGTGCGACCCGACGGGCCGCTCGGGAACCAGAATTCGCTCATCAATATCGACTCGCAGAGCCTCGTCTTCGACGACACGAATCTCTTCGATTGGAGCCGCTATTCCGGTTACGACCGCTTCGAAACGGGCACACGGGTGAATTACGGCGGCCAATACACGCTGAACTTCCGGAACGGCGGCTTCCTCAATGTGATGGCCGGCCAATCCTATCAGCTCGCCGGCAAGAACTCGTACGCCATGCCCGATGCGGCGAATATCGGCCTGAGCTCAGGTCTCGACACGCGGCTGTCCGATTTCATCGGCCGCATTTCCTACTCCCCTTCCTCGATGTTCAGCTTCACGGCGAAGGGGCGGTTTGACCCCTTCACCTTTAAGCCGCGGCGCATCGACCTCGTCGCCTCCGCCAATCTGAGCAACGATCTTACCGCCTCAATTCAATACGCGAGTTATGAAGCGCAGCCCTTGATCGGCTACGAGGTTCGCCGCCAGGGTCTGTCGCTCAACAGCAAATACAACGTGACGAAGAATTATTTCGTCAACGGCAACGTGATTTTCGATCTGTCACGGCATTACTATAACGGTATCGCGGGCACCGCGCCGCTCTTCTCCGTCGCTGGCGTCGGCATCGGCGGCGGCTATCAGGACGATTGCACGATGTTTACGATCAATTACACCTCCGTTTACGAAGGCGGTACGATCGGCCGCAATCAGACGATCACGTTCGGCTTGCAGCTGCGCACGCTTGGTGACGCACGAATCTCCTCCACGCTCGCCAACGTACCTGTATCAGACGGCATCAAGTCGCAGTGACAGGCGAGCGAAAAGCTCTGCCCCTCGCGCTGACGCAGGGTGATCCTTCCGGAATTGGTCCTGAAATCGCGATCAAGGCGTGGGGCAAGGCGCGGGACGGGAGTGGCGTACCGTTCTTCGTGCTTGGCGATCCCGCGCATTTCAAGCGTGTGTCACATGCTCTTCGGCTTGACGTACCCATTGCGGCGAGCAGCGTAGATGACGTCGAGCGCGTCTTTGCCGAAGCGCTGCCGGTCGTACCACTGAAAGCGCCTGTGATCGGTACGCCCGGGCGGCCTTCACCGGTCGATGCCGCCGCAACGATCGAAGCAATCGAGCGGGGCGTTGCGATGGTGGCGGAGGGCTCGGCCTCGGCGCTCGTAACCAACCCGATCGCCAAGGACGTCCTCTACGCCGCAGGTTTTCGCCATCCAGGCCACACCGAATTCTTGGGCGAGCTGGCTTTGCGATACTTTGGACGCGCCGCGCAGCCGGTAATGATGTTGTGGTCGCCGGAACTCGCGATTGTGCCGGCGACGATCCATATCCCGCTCGCAGATGTTTCATCGCGATTGACGCGCGATTTTCTTGTCGGGACCGGGCGCATCGTTGCCAAAGATATGACAAGCCGTTTTGGTGTTGCCGAGCCGCGGTTGGTGTTTTGCGGACTGAATCCGCATGCCGGCGAGCGCGGCAGCATCGGGCGTGAAGAGATCGACCTCATTGCGCCCGCAGTTGAGGCGCTTCAACGCGAGGGCGTGCGCGCTATCGGCCCTTTCCCTGCCGACACGTTGTTTCATGCGGCGGGGCGCTCACGCTACGACGCGGTCATCGCAATGTACCATGACCAAGCGCTGATCCCGATCAAGACGATCGCCTTTGACAGCGCGGTGAACGTGACGCTCGGCTTGCCTTTCGTGCGCACGTCGCCCGATCACGGCACTGCGTTCGACATAGCCGGGCAAGGCAAGGCTAATCCCGCGAGCCTTATGGCGGCTTTGAATTTGGCCGCGCGTCTGGCGCGAGCCGATGGACGCTGATGAGTGACACGACTGTGCGAGATGCACTGCCGCCATTGCGCGACGTGGTGCGCAAATACGGATTGCTCGCCAAAAAATCGCTAGGCCAGAATTTTCTCTTCGACCTCAACCTGACCGGCCGCATCGCGCGTGCCGCGGGACCGCTCGAAAATGTGACTGTTGTAGAAGTCGGCCCAGGCCCCGGCGGCCTCACCCGCGCGTTGCTTGCGGAAGGCGCGCGCAAGGTGATCGCGATCGAGCGCGACGAGCGCTGCCTTGCCGCGGTCGGCGAAATCGCCGCCGCCTATGCCGCGCAGCTGAACGTCGTTGCCGGCGATGCGCTGGCGGTTGATTACGCCGCGCTCCTTCGCGAGTACGCCCCGGAGAGTCCAGTGCGCATCTGCGCCAATCTTCCCTACAATATCGGCACCGCTTTGCTCGTGCGCTGGATCGAAACGGAACCGTGGCCGCCCTGGTTCGATCGCATGACGCTCATGTTCCAGCGCGAGGTCGCCGAACGCATTGTCGCAACACCTGCGGATCGCGCCAATTACGGACGCCTCGCGGTGCTCTGTGCATGGCGCACGGAAGCCAGCATTTTGTTCGATGTGCCGGCGCGCGCGTTCACGCCGCCGCCGAAAGTGAATTCGTCCGTGGTCCAACTCGTTCCGCGCCGCGATCCGCTGCCCTGTGACGCGCGCGCGCTTGCCACCGTGACACAGGCGGCGTTCGGACAGCGGCGCAAAATGCTGCGGCAATCGCTGCGTACTCTGCCGAATGCGGACGCAGTTGCGTTGTTGGAGTGCGCCGGACTCGATCCAACGCAACGTGCGGAAGAAATCGACGTGCAGGGATTCGTCGCGCTTGCACGCGCTTACGAAGACCATCTTACGCGGTAAAAACGGCTCCGCTTCGCAATAAACCCGGAAGCGGAGCATTTGGAACCGCGCGGCGAAGCCTGCGTTGGAGCGCCGTCGGAAAGCGCAAGTGTCAGCGCTTCAAGACCCTGTCGTGTCCAGCGGCCATCTGAGTCCGGCCCGCTTAACCAGAGTCTGCTTCGCAAGGACTGTTCGATGTGGCGTGCGCTACTTGCGACGATGTCCATGGCAATGCTTTGCCTCGTCGGCAAAGCCGGCGCGGAGGATGCCGGCATATGGCAATTTCTTCTCAATCAAGGGCGCCAAAGCTACAGTCCGCCACCTGCGCCATACTTCCCGCCACCGCTTTTCCCGCCGCGGATGGCCGCCCCGCACTTCGTGAGAAAACCGGTCGTGCATATGCGCATCGAGCGCCCGAAGGCGATCGCGCATGCCGACATTCCGCAGAAAGGGCCGGTATCGATCTATAACGATCGCACGTTGCGACGAGGCGATTCCGTCATGACGGCGCAGGGGCTGCGCGTCTTCCGGGGCTCGAGCCATTTCCCCTATCGGCCGTCCGACTTCGTGTCTTTGGCCGAGGCGTCGAAATTCGTGATGGGCGACAAGAAGCAGCTTCGCGATGTCCAGCTCGCCTTCGAGCGCATCGACGTGCCGGCAACACAATTCGCAGCCCTGGTGACAGGCCGCTCCGTCAGCACCGGCGAGCCGGCGACGAAGACCGTTGAGGCAGCGGGCAAGAATATCCGCTACGTCGGGCCTTGATCATTCCGACAGCAGGCGCTTGACGAAATCCTTGATCGCCGGCTGCACGCGCGGCCGCCGCAGACGCTCCGCAGTGACAATCGCCAGCAAATCGCCGAATGTCTTCTGGATGTCGTCGTTGATCAGCACGTAATCATATTGCTCCCAGCGCGTGATCTCGCTGCGCGCATTCTCCAGGCGCTTGGCGATCGTGTCGCCCGAATCCTCGGCGCGGCGCTCGAGCCGCGCCTGCAATTCGCGCATCGAGGGCGGCAGGATGAAAATCGTGACGACATCCGGCCCGGCGCTCTCGCGCACCTGCTGCGTTCCCTGGTAATCGATGTCGAAGAGCACGTCGCGGCCCTGCGCGAGTACGGTGTCCACCGGCGCGCGCGGGGTCCCGTAGAAATTGCCGTGCACTTCCGCCCATTCGAGCAGATCGCCGCTGTCGCGCATCATCTCGAACTGCCGACGCGTGATGAAGTGATAGTGGATGCCGTCGGCCTCGCTGTGGCGTCGCGGCCGGGTCGTCACCGAAATCGATAGCGTGAGGTCGAGCTTGTCGGCCTGCAGCAGCATGCGGGTGAGCGTGGTTTTCCCCGCGCCCGAGGGCGACGACAGGATGAGCATGAGCCCGCGCCGGCCGCTAGACGCCTTCTGTGCGGCGGGTGTGGGCGCGTCGGCGAGGCTCATTCCAAGTTCTGCACCTGTTCGCGGAACTGCTCGACTTCGACCTTGAGTTCGAGGCCGATCGCGGTCAGCTCCGCATCGGGCGATTTGGCCGAGAGCGTATTCGATTCGCGCGAAAGTTCCTGCGCAAGAAAATCGAGCCTGCGGCCGATCGCGCCGCCTTTCGCGAGCAGTTCGCGGCAGGCGGCAATGTGAGTCCCGAGGCGATCGAGCTCTTCTCGTATGTCGCCTTTGACAGCAAGCAGCACCGCCTCCTGGTGCAGCCGCTCGGGATCGAGCCCCGGATTGCCGGCGAGCGCCGCGACCTGGTCGGCGAGGCGGCGGCCGATCGCCTCGGCGCTGCGCCCTGGGGCGGCATCGGCGCGCTTTTGCAGCGCCTCCATCCGATCGATGCGCTCCTGGAGAACCTGGCCAAGGGCCGTGCCCTCCTGCCGCCTGGCGGCGACGAGGGCATCGAGCGTCGCGGCGAGGCCCTGACGCAGCTCGCTATGGAGAGCTTGGGTGGCGCCCTCGTCCTGGGTTGGCTCCGCGATCTCCACGACCCCGCGCACGGCCAGCAGCCCGTCAAGCGACGCCGGCTGCAGATTGGCACTGGCGGGAATGTCGGCGAGCGCCGCGACCAGTGCGTCGAGTGCCAAGCGGTTGATCCTAATGTCGGCTTCCGCGCCCGCACGTTGGGCCGAAAGCGAGGCGAAGCAGGTGCCGCGGGTCAGCCACTTTGCGACGTCGGCGCGGATCGCCGGCTCCAGTGCGTCGAAGCCCGGCGGCAGCCGCAGGCGGAGATCAAATCCTTTGGCGTTGACGGTTTTTACCTCCCAGGCCCAGCTCCAGGCGCCGGATTGGCCGGCCTGGCGGGCAAAACCTGTCATAGAGGCAAGGGTCATAAGCACCGCGGGAGCGAGGGCGCTCGCTGTCGCAAAATGGCAGCGCGAGCGGGGCGAAGGGTATCGCCCGCCCGCTAAGAGGCCGTCAATGTCGGAAGGGAGCCCGGGCGCCTATCGGAGCGTCGCCCGGGGCAGGTCAAAGCCGATACCGGATCTGATCCGTCCAGAACCGCTCGAGGCGGCCCAGCGCCTGATTCATGCGCTTGAACTCGTCGGCCGAGACGCCGCCGATCTGCTCTACGGTTAACACATGCTTGTCGTAGAGCGAGGCGACGATCTTGTGCACCTCCCTGCCCTTCTCGGCGAGCGAGATGCGGACCGAGCGGCGGTCGACACGCGAGCGGGCATGGTGAAGATATCCCATCTCGACGAGCTTCTTCACGTTGTAGGAAACGTTCGAGCCGAGATAGTAGCCGCGCGTGCGAAGCTCGCCCGCAGTCAGCTCCTTGTCCCCGATATTGTAGAGAAGCAGCGCCTGGACCGAGTTGACGTCGCTGCGGCCGCGGCGATCGAATTCATCCTTAATGACGTCCAAAAGGCGGCGGTGCAGACGCTCGACCAGCGTCAGAGATTCGAGATAGACAGGCCGGATATCGGCTTCACGATCGGTGCGGTTCGGCGCAACTTCGATCTTGGCTACGCTGTTCATTGTTGACCCCGTTCGACTGATCCCGCCGGTTCATCCGGCCCGTTTCTATATCGAACTTTATGGGTCGCCTATGAAAACCAGTTTAAGTAACAGACTGAATCCGGCGTTTACCCGACCGATCTGGATTTCGGTAAATCTCGAGTGAAATTCTCTTCTTCTTTACGTTGAGAAGATGTGAACGTCTCATTTGAAAATTCGAAACCCGAACACATGAATAGGCGGCACTTTGATACTTGTGATGCGCGACGCGGATACGCGCTCACGCTGGTAATCGGGACGCTGGCTGGCTTTGAACGTGAGCACAAAATAGAGGACAAGCAAAACGCAATTGAGGGCCATGACGATATGCCCACCCGCAAAAAACTCCGGCAACAATACTGCTATGAAAGCCTGTGCGACTGCCGTGAGCAGCCACAGCACGCCACCCCAAGGTGCTGCAAGCCACATGCCGACGGCGGCGAGAAGATCGAGCACGGCGAAGAATACGACTGAAATCGTAGTCTGTACGGGCAGCACGTCGAAGATCGATTGTTCCGCAGAAAGGATCACGTGCCATTGCACAAGACCCTGATAAACCCAGAGCACGGCAACGATGCGCATGAAGAGCACGAGCAGCATGCCCCAGCGCGTCTCTTGCGCATCTCTGGTCCGTTCGCCGATGATGATCGCGTCGGATGATCTGTCGTCGTCAGAGTTGATCACGGCACCGTCTCGTGCGCCCCGTTCTTGTCGAAGGTGAGCTCGCCATCAGGAAGCGGCGCGAAATAGACATCCACGTCCTTAGGCGTGATCTCTCCCATGTTGGTGTGGCTCCAATGCGGCGAGAAATCCTTGTCGAGGATCGTTGCGCGGATGCCTTCGTAAAATTCCCTCCCACGACAGACACGTGAGACGATGCGAAATTCCATTTGCATCGCCTCATCCATCGAGAGCTTTGCACCGATCGTCATCTGGCGGTACGCGATCTCAAGACTAAGTGGAGCTTTGGCGCGCATCGCTTTTGCCGCTTCTGCGGCGAATGCTGATGGTTCAGCATCGAGCCGCGCAAGGATTTCGCTTGGCTTCGAGCCCGAAAAGCAGCGATCGATCAGCGCGCGATTGGCGATGATCGGTCCAGCTGAAATATCACTGCGCAATCGCCCGACTGCCGCATCGATATCCTTGCCTTCGCTGAGCGCAAGCGCAAGCTCATCCAATCGCGATGTCGGGACATGCGCGGACGCCAATCCGAGATGCACCGCATCGCCGGCATTCGCGCGCGCCCCCGTGAGCGCAAGATACATTCCGGTCCTGCCGGGCAGACGCGGCAGGAAATAAGTTGCGCCGACATCCGGGAAAAAGCCGATACCGACTTCCGGCATGGCGAACGAAAACTTGTCGCCCGCGATGCGATGCGAGCCGTGCAGCGACACCCCGACGCCGCCACCCATGACGATGCCGTCGACCAGCGCCACG
This sequence comes from Methylobacteriaceae bacterium, assembly GCA_034669525.1. Classification (GTDB taxonomy): domain Bacteria; phylum Pseudomonadota; class Alphaproteobacteria; order Rhizobiales; family Beijerinckiaceae; genus JAFASC01. The sequence continues at coordinate 9,699 of JAXDNH010000055.1, forward strand.
TAAGGTTTCGGATAAAGGCGGATGCGGCGGTTCAGCTGATATTCCTCGCGCCAGAAATCGAGCTGCGCGGCGTGA
>JAXDNH010000056.1:0-18201 GCA_034669525.1 Methylobacteriaceae bacterium
AGCGCCTGTGTGGCGACGTAGCTCGCGCCCGAGCTGGTGAATGACCTCAGGCAATCGTTCAGCCGGCATTCATGGTCCATGGCCAAGATTGCGGCACGATGCGCGTCTTCCTGCTCGCAACAATTGCTGCGTTTTGCCTCGCCGCTTCGGTTTTGCTGCCGCCGCGGTCTTCCGCTGCACAGGTGGTGCCGCTTCAATGTCTGTCGACCGACGAGACACGTGAGGAGATAGCATCGGCGAGGCTGATCCAGCCGCTGGTTTTGATGCGGCGCGCCGCCGGCGACTTGCACGCCGAGGCCGTGGATGGCCGGCTCTGCCGCTGGAACAACGAGCTCATTTATGAGATCAGTCTGCTGCGGCGCGACGGGCATATCGTCCGCGTGCGTTTCAACGCGGCAAACGGCAAAGCCGTGGAGCGCCGCTAGAGCAGGACGGTCTCGTGCGGCTCCTCGTTGTCGAAGATGATCGCGATCTCAATCGGCAGATCGTCCAGGCGCTCGATCAGGCGGGCTATGCCGTCGACCGTGCCTATGATGGGGAGGAGGGCCATTTCCTCGGCGACACCGAGCCATACGACGCGGTCGTGCTCGATATCGGCTTGCCGAAGAAGGACGGGATTACGGTTCTCGAAGAGTGGCGCAGCGCCGGCCGCATGATGCCGGTGCTCATCCTCACTGCACGCGATCGCTGGAGCGACAAGGTGCAGGGGTTCGACGCGGGTGCGGATGATTATGTCGCCAAGCCCTTCCACATGGAGGAGGTCTTGGCGCGATTGCGTGCGCTGCTCCGCCGCGCGACAGGTCATGCGACGAATGAGCTGACCTGCGGCCCGGTGCGGCTCGACACCAAAGCGGGCCGCGTCGTGGTCGACGGCGCGCCGGTCAAACTTACCTCGCACGAATACCGGCTTCTCGCTTATCTGATGCATCATTCCGGCCGGGTGATTTCCCGGACTGAAATCGTCGAGCATCTCTACGATCAGGATTTCGATCGCGATTCGAATACGATTGAAGTTTTCGTCGGACGCTTACGCAAAAAGCTCGGTGTCGACGTGATCCAGACGGTGCGTGGTCTCGGCTATTTAATCGCTCCACCCGAGGCGAGCGGCGCGGCGCAGTCCGCAAACCACTGACGCAGAATGGCGCGCCTTCGATTTGGCGAGCAATCGATCGCGGTCCGCCTCTTCGTTATGTCGGCTCTGTGGAGCTTTTTGATTCTGCTCGTCGCGGGATTGCTCCTGAGCGCCTATTATCGCCGCACCACCGAGCAGGCATTCGACGATCGTCTCGGCACGTTTTCGCGTGCGCTTATCGCCGACATTGTCGCTTCCGGCTCCGATCGCATCGAAACGACCGGCCTCGGTGATCCGCGCTTCGAAGTGGCGCTGTCGGGCTGGTACTGGCAGGTGACGCGGCTCGACGCGGAGAAGCCGGAAGTACAAGCGTCGCGTTCGCTTTTTGCCGCAAGCCTGCCGCGTCTTGCCGACGAAGGCATTCCGGCTGAGGAGGGGGGTCTGCGCCGCGCCTCCATCAGAGGTCCCGACGATCGGCCGTTGCGCCTCGTCGAGCGCGTGCTCGATACAGAAGGCAACGGTATCTATCTCGTGCAGGTCGCGGCCTCGATTACCGATCTCGAAGCGCAGATAAGGCGGTTCGAACTTGCGCTTGCCGTCACATTCGCGCTGCTCGCGCTGGCGCTGGTTGGCACGACGGCCTTCCAGGTGCGCTTCGGGTTGCGCCCTCTGCGGCAGCTTGAGGCCGGCATCGCCGAAATCCGGCGCGGTGAGACTGATCGTGTCGAAGGCTCTTTCCCGCGCGACATCGCGCCGGTTGCCGCGGAGCTCAATCTGCTCATTGCCGCCAATCGCGAGATCGTCGAGCGGGCACGCACACAGGTCGGCAATCTCGCGCACGCCTTGAAGACGCCGCTCAGCGTCATCGTCAACGAGGCGGCGGCAAACAAAGGCACCTTCGCCGGCAAAGTCGGCGAGCAGGTGCAGATCATGCGCGATCAGGTGTCGTATTATCTCGATCGCGCGCGGGCGGCGACGCGGGCCGGCGCGGTCGGCACCGCGACCGAGGTCGAGCCGGTGATCTCCGCTCTGCAGCGCACCTTCGAGAAAATCTATCGCGAGCGCGCGCTGACTATCACGGCCGGTGTGCCGGTGGGCTTACGGTTCCTCGGAGAGCGGCAGGATTTCGAAGAGATGGTCGGCAATCTTTTCGACAATGCCGGCAAGTGGGCGGATTCGGCGATCGACGTGCGAGTCGAAAACCAAGACGGCGACGTGCCCGGGCACAAGCTCCTGCACATTATTGTCGATGATGACGGGCCGGGCCTGGCGCCGGAGGAGCGGGAGGAGGCAACCCGCCGCGGCCGACGCCTCGATGAGACGAAGCCCGGCTCGGGGCTCGGCCTGTCGATCGTCAGCGATCTGGCGGCGGCCTATGGCGGCTCGCTCAGGCTGGCGGCGAGCCCGCTCGGCGGGCTGCGGGCGGAGCTCAGGCTGCCAGCCGCGTGAGGCGGACACCATTTCCTGCGACACATTCCACCTTCCTGCCGACCCACCGACCCGCTAAACCCTCCCAGATGATCTGGGTCGTTTTTGCCGCCATGACCGGCCTCGCGGTTTTTTCCGTGCTGTGGCCGCTGTCGAAATCGCGGCGCCTCGCGGCCACCAACCTCCCCAACATCTCGCTCTATGAGGCGCAGGTCGCGGAGATTGACCGCGATGCTGCCTCCGGTCTGATCCCCGCCCAAGATGTGCCAGCGGCCAAAGCCGGTGCGGCGCGTCGCCTCCTCGCCGTCTCGGCCAGAGAGCAGCCAGCAACGCCGAGCGCCCGGCGCAACGTCCGCCTCGCCGCCGCGGCCGCGATCATCCTCATCCCCGCCCTGACCCTCGGCCTCTACAGTCGCTTCGGTCGGCCCGATCTACCAGATGCGCCGCTCGCCGCGCGGTTGCAATCCGGTGATGCCGACTCGAGCGACCTCGCCGCCGCGATCGTGCGCATCGAGACGCATCTGCGCGAGCACCCCGAAGACGGCCGCGGGTGGGAGGTCATCGCGCCCGTCTATCTGCGCCTCGGTCGAACCGAGGAGGCGCGGCGCGCTTTCGCGGAAGCCATTCGCCGCCTTGGCGATAGCGCCGCGCGCGAAACTGGCCTCGGCGAGGCGATTCTCGCCAACGCGCAGGGCGTCGTGACTGCTGACGCGCGGCAGGCTTTTGAGAAGGCCAGAGCCGCCGATCCTTCGCTCCCGCAGCCTCGCTACTATCTTGGTCTTGCCGCGCTACAGGACGGCAAGCCGGATGAAGCGCGCGCGATCTGGACAAAGCTCGTCGACGAGTCGCCCGCGGGTGCGCCCTGGGCGGCCGCGTTGCGCCAGAGGATCGCCGCGCTGTCCGGCCCCGCCGCCGCCGGTCCGGATAATGCCGCCGGGAAATCGATCGCCAGCCTGCCGCCCGCAGAACGCGCCGCCGCGATTCGCTCCATGGTTGAGGGCTTGTCTGCGCGTCTGCAGCAGAACGGCGGCAGTCTCGATGAATGGCTGCGACTCGTCCGCGCTTACTCGGTTTTAAACGAGGCGGAGAAAGCGCGCGCCGCTCTCTCCGATGCCCGCAAACACCTGGCGAGTGACGCCACCGCCATCACGCAACTCGACCGTCTTGCGCGCGAACTCGGGCTCGAAGGCTGATGACACGCCGCGGCCGCAGGCTCTCGATGATCGGCGCAGCGCTCTCTGTCCTCGGAGTCGCGGTCGGGCTCGTGCTGTTCGCGCTGCGCGACAACATCGTCTTCTTCTACAGCCCCGCCGAAGTGGAAGCGCGGCACGTCGCGCCCGGCGTGCGCCTGCGCATCGGCGGACTTGTCGAGCAGGGTTCATTAAAGCGCGATCAGGGACGCTCCGTCTCGTTTGTCGTGACCGACGGGAAGGGCAGTTTGCCCGTCACATATACCGGGCTTCTGCCGGACCTTTTCCGCGAGGGACAAGGCGTCGTCGCCGAAGGCAGTCTTGACCAAAGCGGTACATTTCGCGCTGACAACGTGCTCGCCAAGCATGATGAGCGTTATATGCCGCGCGAAGTCGCCGATGCCCTGAAGAAGCAGGGCGTCTGGCAAGGCGGCGCTAACTCCGCCAGCACGCAAGGCGTGACGCGATGATCGTCGAGGCCGGTCATTACGCGCTTGTTCTTGCCTTCGTTCTCGCGCTCTTTCAGGCGATCGTGCCGCTCGTCGGCGTTCGGCTCGCCGATGCGCAGCTGATGCGTAGCGCACGCACGATCGCACTGGCGCAATTTGCATTTGTGGCGATCGCGTACGCAGCGCTGACATACGCGCACGTCGTCTCCGATTTCTCGCTCATCAACGTTTTCGAGAATTCACATTCGGCAAAGCCGCTCGTCTATAAAATCAGCGGCGTCTGGGGAAACCACGAAGGCTCGATGCTTTTGTGGGTGCTCGTGCTCTCGATCTGCGGTGCGTCCGTCGCGCTGTTCTCCCGGATCATGCCGGAAGCTTTGCGCGCCGGCGCGCTGGGCGTGCAGGGCTGGATCGGCGCCGCGTTTCTGCTGTTCGTGCTCGCAACATCGAATCCCTTCGCGCGTTTCGCCGAGGCGCCGCTCGAGGGCCGCGATCTCAATCCGATCCTGCAGGATCCTGGTCTCGCGATTCATCCGCCGCTGCTTTATCTCGGCTATGTCGGCTTCTCCGTCACCTTCTCCTTCGCCGCCGCGGCGCTGATTTCCGGCCGGCTCGATGCGGGTTGGGCGCGCATTGTGCGCCCGTGGGTGCTTGCCGCGTGGATGTTCCTCACGCTCGGCATCGCAATGGGTTCATACTGGGCTTATTACACGCTGGGCTGGGGTGGTTTCTGGTTCTGGGACCCGGTCGAGAACGCGTCACTCATGCCGTGGCTCGCCGGCACCGCGCTTCTGCATTGCATGAGCGTGATGCAGAAGCGCGACGCGTTGAAAATCTGGACGATCTTTCTCGCAATCCTTGCATTCTCCCTGTCGCTGCTCGGCACGTTCCTCGTGCGCTCCGGCGTTCTCACCTCGGTGCACGCCTTTGCCAATGATCCCGAGCGCGGCGTCTTCATTCTGGCGATTCTCGTTCTGTTTATCGGCGGCGCGCTCGTTCTGTTCGCGCTGCGCGCCAATGCGCTGCAGCCGGGCGGCATTTTCGCGCCGGTTTCCCGCGAAGGCGCGCTGGTCCTGAACAATCTCCTCCTTACCTGCGCCTGTGCCACCGTTTTTATCGGCACACTGTATCCGCTCGCGCTCGAGGCGCTGACCGGCGAGAAGATCTCGGTCGGCGCCCCCTACTTCAATCTGACCTTCATTCCGCTTGCTCTGCCGCTCGCGCTCGCCATGCCGTTCGGCCAGCAGCTTGCGTGGAAGCGTGGCAATTTTTTCGGTGCGGCGCAGCGGCTGACAATCGCGGTCGCCTGCGGGTTTGTGACGAGTGCCGCTTTTGCGCTCGTCAAGAGCGGACCGGTTCTTTCGATCATCGCCGCAGGCCTCGCAATCTTTCTCATTGTCGGCTCCTTCGCCGACGTGACTGCGCGCAGCCTTCGCGGTGGGGGTCACGTGCTCGCTCGCGCCTTCGGATTGCCGCGTTCAGCCTGGGCAACGTCGATCGCGCACGCGGGCATCGGCCTGACGCTCTTTGGCCTTGCTTCGACAGGGTGGGGTGTTGAAGAGATCGTGCGCATGGAGCCGGGCCGGGCGGTTGGAGTCGGTCCTTACGAACTTATCGTAACCAGCATCGCGCCGGGCAAGGGGCCGAATTTCGAGGAAACTGTCGCGCACACTGTCGTACGCTCGGGCGGAGTAATGGTCGCGCAAATCAATCCGGCGCAGCGTTTTTATCCGGTGCGGCAGATGAGTCGCGCGGAAGCAGGCATCGCGACGCTTGGCCTGGGCCAGGTCTACATGTCTGTCGCCGAAGTAAATCGCGACGGCAGCATCGACGCACGGCTTTATTGGAAGCCGTTCGTCATCCTGATCTGGATCGGTGCGCTGGTCATGGCGGCAGGCGGTTTATTGTCGCTGTCCGATCGCCGTATCGGTTTTGCTTTTGTCGCGCGCGCCCGCCGCGACACGGTACCTGTGGCGCCGCAGGCTGCGGAATGATCCGCGCGATCTTTCTGGCCTTTGCGGTTTTTTGGGCGGCGCTCTCGCCGGCTCATGCGGTGCGGCCGGACGAAGTTCTCGCCGATCCCACGCTCGAGGCGCGCGCGCGCGAGATCTCCGCCGAACTGCGCTGCATGGTTTGTCAGAATCAATCGATCGATGATTCCGACGCGCCGCTGGCGCGCGATCTTCGTCTCCTGGTACGCGAGCGGGTGCAGGCAGGTGACACCGATTATGCAATCCGTACTTTTCTCAGCGCGCGCTACGGCGACTTTATTCTTTTGAAGCCGCCGCTGAAATTCGAAACCATCTTGCTCTGGGTCGGACCCGGACTCGTTTTGCTTCTAGGTGCAGCCGTAATCGCGTGGCGCCGCTCCAGAAAAACAGACCTTGGCGCGCCAGGTATCGACCTGACCTCTGAGGAGCGCGCTGCCCTCAAATCGTTGCTGGCCACCGGACAAGCCTCCGATGCCACGCGCCACTAGTGCGCTTTGATGCGCTACAGCCGGGCGGCAAACCTTTCCAATAATTCATCCAGCTGAAATGGCACTGTAATCCGGTCCACTCCATTTTCTTCGCGAGGGCGGCAGACGCCGCGCACGAAATCTGGAGACCGAGATACATGAACGACCCCCTGAACCGGGATCCGCGGGACGAGGCGCCCTCCGCGACCCGACCTTCTCCCCTCCCGAAAACCCGCACGACGCGCGCGGCCCTGCTCGGCGCCGTTGCCGTGATCGCGCTCGGCGGAGCGATCGGCAATTCCGTCCTGCCGCATGGCGCGCTCGCGGAAGCGCCGGTCCTCACCGTGCCTGGCCAAGCCGCTGGTCCCGCGTCCTTCGCCGACATCGTCGACCGGGTGAAGAGCTCCGTTGTGGCCGTGAAGGTCAAAATGGTCGAGACGGCGGATGCCTCAGACGACAGCTCAAGCACCCCGCAGCTGCAGCCCGGCGACCCCCTGGAGAAATTCTTCAAGCGGTTCGGCGGCGAAGGACTCCCTTTCCAGTTCCGCAACCCGCAACAGCAGCGCCGCAGCGGCCAAGCACTCGGCTCGGGCTTCATCATCTCGGCTGACGGCTATGTCGTCACCAACAACCACGTTGTCGAGCACGCGAGCGACGTGACGTTGACGCTCGACGATGGCCGCACCGTGCCGGCAAAGGTCGTCGGCACTGACAAGAAGACCGACCTCGCGCTTCTGAAAATCAGCGAAGGCGGCAACTTCCCGCATGTCGACTTTGCCTCGAAGGAGCCGCGCGTCGGCGACTGGGTGATCGCGGTCGGCAATCCCTTTGGCCTCGGCGGCACGGTGACGGCCGGTATCGTCTCGGCTCGCGGCCGCGACATCGGCGCCGGCCCATACGACGACTTCCTGCAGATCGACGCGCCGGTGAACCGCGGCAATTCCGGCGGGCCGACCTTCGACACGCAGGGCAATGTCGTCGGCGTCAATACCGCCATCTATTCGCCTTCCGGCGGCTCGGTCGGTATTGGTTTCGCCATTCCGGCGGAGGTTGCCAAGGACGTCGTCGCCTCGCTGAAGGACAAGGGCACCGTTGCCCGCGGCTGGATCGGCGTGCAGATCCAGCCGGTCAGCCCGGAGATCGCCGATAGCCTCAACCTGAAGGGCACGAAGGGCGCGCTTGTTGCGGAGACGCAGGCGGGTTCGCCGGCGGCGTCGGCCGGCCTCAAGTCGGGCGACGTGATCGTCGGCGTCAACGGCGACCGCATTGACGGACCGCGCGAACTTGCCCGGCGTATCGCCGCTCTCGGCCCTGAGAAGAAGGTGGACCTCACATACGTCCGCGACGGCAGCGAAAAGACCGCCAATGTCCGCCTCGGCACCTTGCCGGCTGAGAAGGAAGCATCGATCAGCACGCCCGAGAACACTGGGCGCACCTCGTTTGCCAATCTTGGCCTCTCGCTTGCGCCGGCTTCCAGCGTCTCCGGTGCCAAGGAGGGCGTGGTCGTCACCGAGGTCGATCCCAATGGCGTCGGCGCGCAGAAGGGCCTGCGCTCCGGCGACATCATCCTTGAAGCCGCGGGCCGTCCGGTGAGTCGGCCAGCCGAAATTTCCTCCGCACTCGACGCTGCCAGGAAGGAGGGCCGCAAGGCTGTTCTCCTGCGGGTCAAGTCCGGGGATCAGACCCGCTTCGTCGCGCTGGCAACGAATCCGGCCTCGTAAGGTCGGGTTCGCCAGCCGGCGGGGAACGCCGGGCAACGCCCCCGTTCGGCGTTCATGGGCGGCAGGCCGGCATTCGCCGGCCTGCCGTTTCTTTCGAGGAAAGTGTATATGAAGGCCATGCGAATCCTCGTCATTGAAGACGATGTCGAGGCAGCGAATTATCTGGTGAAGGCGTTCCGCGAGGAGGGGCATGTCGCCGATCACGCTGCCGACGGGATCGACGGCTACGCGGCGGCGCGGGACGGCGACTACGACGTGCTCGTCGTCGATCGCATGTTGCCGAAAATGGACGGATTGACGCTGATTGCGGGGCTGCGGACGCAGAAGATCGAGACGCCGGTTCTGATCCTCTCGGCACTCGGGCAGGTCGACGATCGCGTCAAGGGCCTGCGCGCCGGCAGCGACGACTACCTGCCGAAGCCCTATGCTTTTTCAGAACTGTTGGCGCGCGTCGAAGTCCTGGCGCGGCGTAAATCATCCGGCTCGGGTGAAGAGACGCATTACCGCGTCGGCGATCTCGAACTCGACCGGCTTTCGCATAAACTAACGCGTTCCGGCAAAGAGATCATCGTGCAGCCGCGCGAATTCCGCCTGCTCGAATATCTCATGAAACATGCCGGCCAGGTCGTCACCCGCACGATGCTTTTGGAGAATGTTTGGGATTACCATTTCGATCCGCAGACGAATGTGATCGACGTGCATATCTCGCGGCTTCGCGCCAAGATCGACAAGGGCAGGGAGGCGCCCTTGCTGCATACGGTGCGCGGCGCCGGGTACATGATACGTGACAGCGCTCGGTAAGCTTTTCCGCACGACGGTTTTCAAACTGTCGCTTGCCTATCTCTGCACTTTTGCGATCGGGGCGGGGCTCGTTCTCGGCGGCGTCGGTTGGAACGTCAAAAAACTCCTGGACGAGCAGATCGCGCAAACGATTGATGCCGACATTCGCGGCCTTTCCGAGCAATATTCGGAAGGCGGCATTCGCCAGCTGGTCGAGGTGATCCAGCGCCGTACGCGCCAGCCGAGTGCCTCGCTCTATCTCGTCACGAACTATGCCGGCGTGACGGTCGCAGGCAACGTCGCCTCCTTACCGGAACAGCTCGTCGGCAAGAGGGATTTGGTCGAGGTCAGCTACCAGCGCGCCGGCGAGGAAACCCCGCGGCATCGGGCGCTGGCGCGAGTCTTCGTTCTGCCGGGGAGCTTTCGCCTGTTGGTTGGCCACGACATCGAAGACCGCGAGACACTCCGCAATATTCTTGGCCGTGCTCTCATCACGTCGCTCTTCTGGCTGGTCCTTATCGGTACCCTCGGCGGCGCTTTTGTCGCGCGTCGCGTTCTGAAGCGCGTCGACGCGATTTCGGATTCCGCGCGGGCCATCATGACCGGTGATCTCACGAAACGCCTGCCGCTCGCCGGCACGGGCGACGAGCTCGACCGGCTGGCGGCGAGCGTCAACGTCATGCTCGAGCGGATCACCGCGCTCATGGCGGGCCTCAAGGAAGTCTCGGATAACATCGCGCACGATTTGAAGACGCCGCTCACTCGCTTGCGCATGGATGCCGAACAGGCGCTGCGTGCCAGAAGCTCGCCGGAGGAGCAGCGCGCGGCGCTCGAAAAGATTATTGAAGAATCCGACAGCCTTATCCGAATCTTCAACGCTCTTCTGATGATCGCGCGCGCCGAGGCAGGGACCCAGCCGGAAGGCATGAGCGAATTCGACGTGAGCGAAATCGCACGCGATGTCGGCGAGCTCTACGATGCGCTCGCTGAGGAACGCGAGGTGAAGCTCATCGTCTCGGCGGAGGAGCCGATGATGATCCACGGCAATCGCGAGCTTATTGGTCAGGCGCTCGCGAACCTTATCGACAATGCATTGAAATACGGCGTGTCGGAAAGCTCGGATCACGATTCGCGCGCGGTCACTCTCGAAGCCCGCCGCAATGGTGAGTCGGCGGAGCTTGTTGTCGCCGATCGCGGCGTCGGCATAATGCCCGCCGACCGCGCGCGGGTTGTCGATCGCTTCGTGCGACTGGAAAACTCGCGGACGCGGCCTGGTTCGGGTCTCGGCCTTTCGCTTGCTGCGGCCGTCGCGCATCTTCATGGCGGCGAGTTGCGGCTCGAAGACAACGCGCCGGGTCTGCGGGTTGTTATTTCGCTGCCGCTGTCGCATGCGGCCCCGGTGCGGCAACCGGCCAGTCAATTGATAAGGCCGCCGCCGGACTTACGTAAGGCGTCATGACATCAGCGCAGGTGCCTGTCGCGCAAGTCGGCGACACGGGGTCGCTTGCGGGGAGACTTAATCCCATTCCCCGCGCTTCAAATGCGGCGCATGCGCGGGCGCGTTTGGACGATTTCATCTCTAACCTCGGATCAGCAGATGCGAGTGCTCTCGAGCTGATCGGAAGCCAAGGAGTTCGTGCGCTCCTCCTCGCGATCGCGGATCATTCGCCCTTCCTATGGCGCCTGGTCACGAGCGATCCGATGCGCCTGCATCATCTTCTTCTGACCGCGCCAGAGGCGCGGTTGGAGCAAGTTTTGAACGACCTCGCCGCGATGTCCGAAGGTTTATCCGATCAGCCCGCCCTCATGCGCGCATTGCGTAGAGCGCGGCAGGAGGTTGCCCTTTTGATTGCGCTTGCCGATCTGGGTGGCCTCTGGTCCCTCGCAGACGTGACGAGCGCTCTGTCGCGCGCAGCGGATGTGTTTATCCGCTGCGCGCTACGCTTTCTGCTCCGCGACGCGCACGCGCATGGGCGGCTCCGCTGCGGATCATCGCGGCTTGAAGAAGATTGCGGTCTCGTCGTGCTTGCGCTTGGCAAGCTCGGCGCCGGCGAGCTGAATTATTCGAGCGACGTCGATCTCGTCGTTTTCTATGATGCGGATTGTACCTGCCTCGGCGAAGGTGTGACGCCCGGCCCCTTCTACGTTCGTCTGACGCAGGCACTCGCGCGCCTTCTATCCGACCGCACCTCCGATGGATATGTTCTCCGCGTCGATTTACGCCTGCGTCCTGATCCCGGCTCGACTGCCGTGGCCATTTCGGTCGAATCGGCTCTCAATTATTATGAGGTAGTCGGTCAGAACTGGGAGCGTGCCGCGCTGATCAAGGCGCGTCCGATCGCCGGCGACCTCGGACTCGGCGAGTCTCTGCTGGGGGAGCTCTCGGCCTTCATCTGGCGCAAATATTTCGATTATGCCGCGATCGCCGACATTCATGCGATGAAGCGGCAAATCCATGCCGTGCGCGGTCATGGGCAGGTTGCAGTGCCCGGTCACGATCTGAAGCTCGGCCGCGGCGGCATTCGCGAAATCGAGTTCTTTGTGCAAACGCAGCAGCTGATTTTTGGCGGGCGGCGTCCGGACCTGCGTGGCCGCCGCACGCTTGAAATGTTGCCGGCGCTGCAAGCCGACGGCTGGATCACGCAACGGGCGGTCGATGACCTCTCCGCCGCCTATATTCAATTGCGTACTTTCGAGCATCGACTGCAGATGATCGCCGATGAGCAAACGCAGCGATTACCATCCGAGCCCGCGGCTTTGGAGCGGTTTGCGCTCTTCTGTGGCTATTCCGGATACCCGCCTTTTGAATCTGAACTAACGGCGACGCTGCTTGGGGTCGAAGACCATTATTCAAAATTGTTCGAGCATGCGGCTGGTCTTGATACCCCGAGCGGCAGTCTTGTTTTCACCGGCGTCGCCGACGATCCCGAAACGCTCGAGACCCTGCGCGCGCTCGGCTTCCGCAAGCCGGAGCTCGCCGCCGAAACAATTCGCGGCTGGCATTTCGGCCGGCGGCCCGCGGTACAATCGCCACGGGCGCGGGAAGTACTAACGGAACTCATACCGTCGCTCCTCGATTCGCTCGCCGGATCGGGCGATCCCGATGCGGCGCTCGCCGCGTTTGACCAGGCCCTGGCGCGCATGCCGGCCGCGATCGAACTTTTCTCGATCCTGCGCGCCAACCAAGCGGTGCGCGATCTTTTCGGCGACGTGCTCGGCTCGGCGCCGCGGCTCGCCTCTATCGTCGCACAGCGCCCGCATTTGCTCGATGCCGCGATCGATCCACGCTTCCTGCAGGCGACTGCGGATGCCGCTGCTTACGAAGCCCGGGCGCAGCGTCTGCTTGAGTTGGCGACATTCGAGTCATTCCTCGATCAGGCGCGAATTTTCTCGCAGGAAGAAGCCTTTCTGATCGGCCTCCGCGTACTCTCGGGCGTGCTCGATCCGCTCGATGCCGGCCGGGAATATAGCGGGCTTGCGGAGAGCATAGTGGCCGTGACGCTCGTGCGCGTCGAAAAAGAATTTCGAAAAGAGCACGGCAGGGTTCTGCAGGGCCGCGCGTGCGTGATCGCGATGGGCAAGCTCGGGTCGCGCGAGATGACCGCCGCCTCCGATCTCGACCTTATTCTTCTCTACGACTTCGAGGCCGAACGGCCGCAATCGGATGGTGCGCGGCCGCTTCATGCCGCCGTCTATTACACGCGACTGACGCAACGTCTGATCTCGGCTTTGACCTCAGCTACGCGGCACGGGCGTCTCTATGATGTCGATCTGCGCCTGCGCCCATCAGGCCGCAGTGGACCGGTTGCGACGCAACTCCGCAGCTTTGTTGAGTATCAAACGAAAGAAGCCGAGACTTGGGAGCACATGGCTCTCGCGCGTGCACGGCCGATCGGCGGCGACGCCAGCCTTCGTGATGATGCTCGCGATACCATCGAGACCACATTGAGAGTCGCTCGTGACCCCCGCCATGTGGTCCGCGAAGCATCCGGGATGCGTGGTCTCATTGAGAAAGAGAAAGGCAGCGGCTCAAATTTCGATCTCAAGCTCATGCCCGGCGGGATCATCGATATCGAATTTATCGCGCAATACCTGACGCTCGCACACGCTCATTCCAGCCCCGATCTGCTGCAGACTGAAACCGCCGCAAAACTCTCGGCCGCATTGCGCGGCGGCTACCTGCCGACGGCTGATGGCGAGACGCTCCTGCATGCGCATGAACTCTATGCCCGTTTCGTGCAGATGCAGCGCCTCACTTTGGGACCTGACGGAGACCCTTCCACTGCAGCCGACGGTGTCAAGCGCCGCCTGGCCGAAGCGCTGGACGTGCCTGATTTCCAGCGCGTGGCAGCGCAAATTGCCGACACTGCGCGCGGCGTGCGCGGGCTCTTCCGGAAACTCCTCGCGAGTGCGTGAGGTCAGGCCGCCGCGACGATATTTGCACCGCGCTCCATATCCGCCGGGATCGGCAGGTGCACGAGAACGACGGTACCGCTGCCAACAGTGGAGCGGATGCGCATCGAGCCGCCATGCAATTCGACGAGGGAACGTGCAATCGCCAGTCCGAGGCCAGAGCCCTTCATTCCGTTGAAGATCGGCCCGCGTTGCTCAAATGGCCTTGCGATACGACGCAAAGCCTCGGCCGGAATGCCAATCCCTGTATCCTCGACGTAAAGGTTCGTTGCCTGGCCGACACGTCGCGCCCGGACGGTGATGCGTCCGCCGTCCGGTGTGAACTTCACGGCATTGGCGAGAAGGATTTTGAGAATTTTTTCGATTGCCGTGCGATCACCGACTAAAACCGGACCTGAGAATGACTCGCGCCGGATCGAGATCGCCTTTTCTTTTGCGGCGGGCTCGATGCGTTTCACCGCGTTCTCGAGGATCGGCTCGATTTCGAGGCGCGTCCTGTTCAGCCGCGTATGGCCTGCCTCGAGTTCCGACATCGCGAGAACATCGCTGATGACGCCGAGCAGATATTGCCCGCTCTGATTTATATCCCGGCAATATTCGATATATTTCCTGCAGCCAAGCGCGCCGAAAGTCTCGCGCTGCATTGTATCGGAAAAGCCGATGATGGCGTTGAGCGGCGTGCGCAATTCGTGGCTCATATTGGCGAGGAATTCGGATTTCGCGTGATTTGCGAGCTCTGCTTCCGCCTTCTGTTCGAGATTGCGCTCGGCGAGTTCAGCAAGCTGCTGCGCCTGTACCTCCAGGGCCTGACGCGATCTCCGTAGATCGGCAACGCTCGCCATCAGACGGCGCTCCGAATCCATGAGCTGCTCTTCATGTTCCTTCAGCTTGGTGATGTCGGTACCGACCGAGACATAGCCGCCGTCCTTGGTGCGCCGTTCGTTCACCTGCAGCCACCGGCCGTCAGCGAGCTGCGCTTCGTAGGTGCGGGCACCCGAAGAGGGCCGTTGCTCCAGCGCCAATTCCGCCTGCACTGTCGGCAGGCAGCCGTGGCTCATCAAATTGGCATAGGCGATGCCGGGCTGCAGAGGCTCAGCCTGCAGCCCATGCAATTTGCGGAACTTGGAATTGCAGGTGACGAGGCGATTGTCCTCGTCCCACAAGACGAATGCTTCGGAGATTGCCTCAATCGCGTCGGAGAGACGCAGGTCCGCCGCGGCGCTGCGCTGCGCCATCAGCTTCTGCTCCGTGATATCGACGGCAATGCCGATGAGCCGCGGGCTCGCCGCGCCGTCCTCCCGGACGAGTTCGGCGCGTGCACGCAGCCAAATCCAGTTGCCGGCGGCGTCGCGCATGCGGAATTCGTGGTCGATCGCGCACGCGGCCGACCGTAGCAACGCATCCGCCGTCTCGGCGAGGTCGAGATCCTCGGGATGGAGCAGAGGGCGCAACTCGTCGAACGAGAAGGAGCGCGGCTGCGGACTCATGCCGAGCATTTCGAACATCGATTGCGACCAGAAGACGCGGCCGCGTGCGAGATCCCAATCCCACAATCCGCAGCGGCCCCGGCTGAGGGCCAAATCCATACGGCCGCGGATGCGGTCGCATGTCTTCTCAGCGCGGCGGACGCGGCCGCTCTGCCAGATATAGGCTCCCGCGATGGCAAGCAGCACGAAGCCTGTCGCCAGAACCAGCAGAGCCGAGCGCCATGCAGCGGAGCGCCATTCGGCTAATACTTCGCCGAGCGGGTGGATCACCGCCACGCTGCCGAGCGGTTCGGGGAGGCGCCGCACAGTCGCGATCGCGTCGGTCCCGTCCCCGAGAACAAGCCTGGCGCCGCTTGGCGCATTTCGTGTGAGCGTGCCAGATTTGCCCATATGATCGGCCAGGAACCGTGCGCTGCCGGGCGGAAGATTGTCGGCGAGGATGCGGCCGTCCCGATCGCTGACCAGAATCTGCCGCCTATGAGCGAGGGCATGATCGGGCAAATGCTTCGTGAGACCCTGCAGGTCGCCGCTCCACGAGGCGTGCTCGATTTCGCTCGCGGCAAGCGATGCAATGAGCTCGATCTCGGCAAGCGCGGCGCCGACTGCCACATCGTAGCTGCGGGATGCGATATTAAAGCTGACAGCGGCGAGGGCAGTGAGGAACAGACCTGCCATCCCCAGCACGGCATGCCGGATAATCGGCTCGCAATTCAGAAGCGGCGCTGGCCCTGATGCAGTCGGAAATGCAGCTCTGACCGAGAATCGCGCACGCGCAAAATTATCGGCTGCGTTCGCACGCGCCATTCCGAGGCCCCCTCGAAACCTGATGATACGGAACTCTGTGCCGCATCGCTCCGAATCAGTGTCATGAGAATCCCGGACTCGGGCTTTGTCCAGTTCTTCACGAAGTCTTAACCAAATTATTTGCGGACCGATGCAGCCAGGCCACAAGTCAGGCGAGGGAGCGTTCGACAATGTCCCGAACGTCCGGCGAAAGGCCCTCGGCGGCTTGAATGCGCCGCAGGATTGCTTCCGCCAGCCCGCGCCGCTTCGGTTCCATGATCTGCCAGGTCCGGAAAGCGGATAGCAGCCGCGCCGCGATATGCGGGTTTTTCGGGTCGAGAAGCAGCACGCATTCGCCAATGAACTCATAGCCGGACCCATCCTGCGCATGGAACTGGCGCTGGTTCGCCGCCGCGAAGGCACCCACCAAAGCGCGCACGCGGTTGGGATTGCTCATCGAAAAGGCGTCGCTGCGCATCAGCCGGCGAACGCGGTCAAGCGTTCCCGCATGCGGAATCATCGCCTGCAGGGTCAGCCATTTGTCGATGACCAGCGCGTCGCCGGCAAAGCGCGTGTAGAAAATGTCGAGTGCCTCTTCGCGGGCGTCGCTTTCGCTGAGGCAGAGGACGCTCAGGGCCGCGACCCGGTCGGTCATATTGGTCGCGGTGTCGAACTGAACTTTGGCGAGCTTTGTTCCCGCGGCTTCGTTGCTTGCGGCGATGAGGTCGAGCGCAGTGTGGCGTAGCGCGCGCTGGCCGGCGCTGCCAGCGTCGGGCGAGTAGGGAGCATCCGAGGCGAGATCGCGATAGAGCCGTGTCAGCTCTGGTGAGAGTGCGCGTCCAACATCTGCGCGCAGAGACTGCCGCGCAGAATACACCGCATCGGGATCCACATTCTCGCCCATCTCGCGCGCGATATCGGCCTCGCTCGGCAACGTGAGAACTTGGGCCGTGAACGGCGGGTCATCGGTTGCGGCGACAAGCTGCCGAAGCGCCTCGCTGAATAAGACAATGGCCGCCCGGTTGGTGCGATCGGATGCGTGGCGCGCGGCAGCAGTCAGAAGACGCATTGCATATGTCTGCGCCGCCTGCCAGCGCGCGCAAGGATCGCGGTCATAAGCGCATTGCAGCGCGACGTCGCGGTCCTCAGCGGATTGGACGAGCTGAACGGGCGCGGAGAAGCCGCGCAAAGCCGAGATGACCGGGCGCTCCGAAATGTCGCGAAAGACGATGTGTCGCCGCGCCGTCGACAGTTCCAAAACGCCGCGCGAGAGCTCCGACTGTGTCGCTCCGTCAAAAGTGTCGATCTCCGCCTTCAGAGGGAACTCCACGCCATTCTCCCCGATAAGCCCCATGGCAAGTGGGATGACCAGCGGCCTTTTGTCCGAGTGGCCCGGCGTCGGCCGCGTCTCCTGCGACAGATCGAGGCTCAGCGTCTTGCCGCGCTCATCGTAGCTTGCTGCAACAGTGACACTCGGCGTGCCGGCCTGCTTGTACCAGAGTGCGAAATGCGAGAGATCGCGCCCGGAGCTCGCTTCGAAACAGGAGAGAAAATCCTCAACGGTCGCGGCAGTGCCGTCGCAGCGTTGAAAATAGAGTTGCATCCCGCGGGCGAACGCATCCTCGCCGACGAGCACTCTCAGCATACGGACAAGTTCCGCACCCTTTTCGTAGACGGTAGCGGTATAGAAATTGTTGATCTCGCGGTACATGTCCGGCCTGACGCTGTGCGCAAGCGGACCCGCGTCTTCACCGAATTGCTGGGCACGCAATGTTCTGACGTCCGCAATGCGCTGCACGGCCCGAGAGCGCTGGTCAGAGGTGAACTCCTGATCGCGAAAGACGGTCAGTCCTTCCTTGAGACAGAGCTGGAACCAGTCGCGGCAGGTGATGCGATTGCCCGTCCAATTATGAAGATATTCGTGGGCAATGACGCGTTCGATGCCGGCATAGTCTCCATCGGTTGCGGTTTCGGGCAGGGCGAGAACATATTTGTCATTGAAGATGTTGAGCCCTTTGTTCTCCATCGCGCCCATGTTGAAATCGGAGACGGCAACGATGTTGAAAACATCGAGATCGTATTCGCGCCCGTAAGCAGTCTCATCCCAGCGCATGGCGCGCTTCAGCGCATCCATGGCGTAGAGCGCGCGCGGCTCATTGCCATGTTCGACATAAATTGCGAGGTCGACCTTGCGGCCTGACATTGTCGTGAAGCCGTCGCGAATGGAACCGAGATCGCCGCCGACGAGCGCGAAGAGATAGCAGGGTTTTGGGAACGGATCGTGCCAGATGGCATAATGCCGGTTGCCATCGGGAACATCTCCATGTCCGGCCGGGTTTCCATTGCCAAGAAGAATCGGCGCCTCTGCCCGGTCCCCCTCGATCCGCGTCGTATAGACGCTGAGCACATCGGGACGATCG
>JAXDNH010000057.1:0-10976 GCA_034669525.1 Methylobacteriaceae bacterium
CACACATTGCTCTGGCCCGCCGTCGATTCCATGCCGACTGGGTTGGACGGCAGCAAATTTGTCATCGTCGCGAGCGCGAACGTGGCAAACATCCTGTCGCTCGAATGGTTTTTGCGCGAGGTGATGCCGAGCGCCGGCAATGTTGCCTTCGCAATCTACGGAAACATTGACAGCGCAATCCGCAGCCGCGACCCGAGCTTGTACGAGCGCTATGCCCGACATTTTCGGGGGCGGGTGGAAGAGATCGGGGAGGCCTATACGGATGCGGCCTGTGTGCTCCTGCCGTGCGTCGAGGGGCACGGCCTCTCGATCAAGACGGTTGAGGCTTTATCGACTGGTGCCCCGCTCATTGCGACGCCCCTGGCTTTCCGTGGAATGGATGTCGATCTGGAGGCGCTATCCAATGTGACACTCGCCGAGGATGCGCCGGCATTCGCAGAAGGTATGCGCATGAGGGCTGCGGAACACACAAATTCGGCTGCGCGCGCTGTTAGCCCAACGCGGCGCCTCTATGAGGCGCGGTTCTCGGCCGAAGCTTATGAAAAAGCGCTGGCGCAGATCGTTGGCGGGGTTCTCGCAGACCCTAGTGCGCTCTCGCGCCAAGGAGTGTCTGTGCATGAGCATCCCACCACGCTTTGATCATTTCCGCCCAGAGCCGATTGGCGGCGCCCGTCGGGTGACCATCCCCAGGGATGTTTAAGGTCAGCTGCGGATAATCCATCGGCTTCAGTGCTCCGTCGATGACCTCGGCCCCGCCATCGCGAAGTTTTTGCATGATTTCCTGATCGGTGTAGCCGGACTTCTCCAGATAGTTTTCGAACAAATACACGTAGCTGATTGGTACATAGAGAACGAGCGTCGCAACGTGATACTGCTCGCGTGCGAGGGTTACGGCACGCAGGATTGTCGCGATGTAGAGATCGACGTCTGCACGCGTCGGCGTGCCTTCAGCCGGTTGCACGAGCGCGCGAAACGCCGCGCTGTGGCCGATGACTTCGCGCACGAGCCTCGTCAGCCCTTCGGCACAGGCACCCGCAAAAGTTACGCGTCCATCTCTCAGCACATATCGTGGCGCACGCAGCATGAATGACGGCGTGCAGGCGGTGCGCTCGGCATGCCAAGGCGCGGTCTCATAGATGAAGAGGCGTGACTCCTCGAGCAGGCCGTCATAGAGGCGCGCCTCGAGCGCGCGCAGGAACTGCTGCGGCCCGTAACCAGAGAAGGCGAAGTTCAGGACGCGTAGCTTGCGGGCTTCGAGATCGGAAAAGACCTGCGGCAAGGTCTCGGCGTCGGGCAATCCCTCGCCGAAGACGAAGGAATCACCGAAGAACGCGATTGTTGGTCCGCTTGCGGACGAGATCGTCTTGCGCAGAAGGCGATCATCGATCGTGTATGTAACGTCGTAAATTAGGTCACCGGTCTTGGCATCGACTTTCTTCGCGACAAAGCTGCCCGGCGTGAGCGCGCCCCAGCCAAGAACAGATTTGGAACCGGCAAATTCCTTCGACTGTTCGGTGATGGTGCGCGTATTGGTGAAGACCTGGTAGGCCTCGGTTGCGACCAGGCAGAAGAGGATCGAGGCGAGAACAAGCGCCGCGTCGCGCAGCCAACCGCGCAAGACAATCAGCATTCCCAGGACGAAGAAGAAGGCAAGGACTAGATAGAGAAGCAGTGTATAGGTGTTGTAGCCGATGCTATAGACGAACGCGGCGCCGGCAAGCGGGACCAGAAGGAATAGATATCGCAAAAGTGTACGGCTTCGGCTGTATGGAGTGCAGGCGCTCTAGCGGGGAGCGAATTCGAAAGCAAGAGACGGGGTGCCGACCTGCGCCGCGGGTATAGACATGCGATCGCTGAAACACGTCAGTGTGAACGAGCGTCTCTGATGAAATCTGGCCTATCTGCCGCGTCGTGCGCCACCCTCCTCGTTGTACTCGGTCTGTCCATCGCCGCAGCCTCAGCACAATCGTCCGTGAAGACCGGCAAGGAGAGGCTCGGCGACAAGGCGAACGACGAGCAGCGCGTCGACAATTGCAAGGTCGCGCCGGAGCGCTGGGGCAAGACGGCGCGGCCCGCATCCTGTGCGCACGACGCAACGGCGGGCGTCACCCACTAGGCTTCTTGCATGCCAGATCGTGGCCGCGGGCGCGGTTCCCGACGCACGGCCGCCTGCCATTTCGCCTTGTGATTTCTGCTCGCATGGCTAAGGTCCCGCCCCTTGTAAGACGCGGAAAGCAAGAGAAGAAATGGCCGAGGAAGCCCAAAGTCGCCCGAAGCGCCCGACCTTTACGGACCAG
This sequence comes from Methylobacteriaceae bacterium, assembly GCA_034669525.1. Classification (GTDB taxonomy): domain Bacteria; phylum Pseudomonadota; class Alphaproteobacteria; order Rhizobiales; family Beijerinckiaceae; genus JAFASC01. The sequence continues at coordinate 2,298 of JAXDNH010000057.1, forward strand.
GAGGCGCTGCAATTTCACGCCCAGGGCCGGCCGGGCAAGCTCGCCATCCAGGCAACGAAGCCGATGGCGACCCAGCGCGACCTGTCGCTCGCCTATTCGCCTGGCGTCGCCGTGCCGGTGCTGGCGATCGCCGAGGATCCCTCGCGGGCTTTCGATTACACGGTCAAAGGCAACATGGTCGCCGTCATCACCAACGGCACGGCGATTTTGGGTCTCGGCAATCTCGGCGCGCTGGCGGCAAAGCCGGTCATGGAAGGCAAGGCCGTCCTCTTCAAGCGCTTCGCCGACATCGACTCCATCGATCTCGAAGTCGGGACCGAAGACCCGCAAGAATTCGTCGATGCGGTAAAATTCCTCGGGCCGACATTCGGAGGCATCAATCTCGAAGATATCAAAGCGCCGGAATGCTTCATTATAGAAGAGCGCCTGCGCGAATTGATGGACATTCCCGTCTTTCATGACGATCAGCACGGTACCGCGATCATCGCGATCGCCGGGATGATCAATGCGATGAAGCTTACGGAACGCGACATCAAGACGACTCGACTCGTCTGCAATGGCGCCGGCGCGGCCGGGATCGCCTGCCTCGATCTCTTGAAGTTCATGGGCTTCACGCCGGAAAATATCCTGCTCTGCGACACCAAAGGCGTGGTCTATCGCGGCCGTAGCGAGGGCATGAATCAATGGAAGAGCGCGCATGCGATCGAGACCGATAAGCGCAGTCTCACTGATGCAATGGAGGGCGCGGACATTTTCTTCGGACTTTCCGCCAAAGGTGCATTGACGCCGGAGATGGTGAAGTCGATGGCGGCGAATCCGATCATCTTTGCTATGGCCAATCCCGATCCGGAGATTACGCCTGAAGAGGCGATGGCGGTTCGCAACGATGCGATCGTTGCGACGGGCCGCTCGGACTATCCCAACCAGATCAACAATGTGCTCGGGTTTCCCTACATTTTTCGCGGTGCGCTCGATGTGCGCGCGACCACCATCAACATGGAGATGAAGGTCGCCGCAGCAAATGCGTTGGCCGAACTTGCGCGCGAGGACGTGCCGGACGATGTTGCGGCCGCTTATCAAGGCGCTCGTCCGCGCTTCGGCCGCGAATATCTCATTCCCGCGCCGTTCGATCCGCGGCTGATCTCCGTCGTGCCGGCGGCCGTCGCCAAAGCGGCGATGGAGACGGGTGTGGCGCGCAAGCCCATCGTCGATATGAAGGAATATGGCGCGCATCTCTCGGCGCGCCGCGATCCCGTCGCCGGTGCGCTGATGACCATCATCGAGCGCGTGCGCCGCTACCCGAAGCGCGTCGTCTTCGCCGAGGGGGAAGAGGAACAGGTGATCCGCGCCGCGATGTCCTTCGTCAATCAGGGTCTCGGGCGCGCCATTCTCGTTGGACGCGAGGACCGCATCAAACGAACTGCTTTTCAAATCGGTCTCGACATCGAGGACAAGAATTTTGAGATCCATAATGCGCGGCTGTCGCATCGTAATGCCGTCTACGCGCAATTCCTCTATGAACGGCTGCAGCGTCAGGGCTTTCTGTTCCGCGATTGCCAGCGGCTGATCAATCAGGACCGCAACACTTTTGCCGCCGCCATGGTGGCGCAAGGCGATGCTGATGCGCTGGTGACCGGTGTTACCCGCAATTTCTCGATCGCTCTGGAAGAAGTGCGGCGCGTGATCGACCCGAAGCCGGGACATCGCGTGATCGGCGTCTCCCTCGTGCTGTCCCGCGGCAAGCCGGTCGTCGTCGCCGACACCGCGATTACCGAAATGCCGGAGGCGCAGGACATTGCGGATATCGCGATTGAAGCGGCAGGTGTGGCGCGCCGGCTCGGCTACGAGCCGCGCGTGGCGATGCTGGCCTTCTCGACCTTTGGTCATCCGCCGGGCGAGCGCACCGCGCGCGTGCACGAGGCGGTGAAAATTCTCGACTCGAAGCGTGTCGATTTTGAGTATGACGGCGAGATGGGCGCCGATATCGCGCTCAACAAAGAGCTGATGGCGGTCTATCCGTTCTGCCGGCTCTCCGACACGGCGAATGTGCTCGTCATGCCGGCGTTCCACTCGGCGTCGATCTCGACCAAGATGCTGCAGGAACTCGGCGGCGCCACGGTGCTCGGCCCGCTGATCGTTGGCCTGGACAAGCCGGTGCAGATCGTTCAGCTCGGCGCCAAGGATTCCGAGATCGTCAACATGGCGGCGCTCGCCGCGTTCAATGTCGGTGGGTGAGCCCGTTTAACCATCGCGCATCGCGCGGGTGGAAAGATCGGTCGCCGGCGTTACATCATGTGCAATGTCCACCGGAGACACGCCGATGCGTAAGGTGACCTTCGTTGCCGCCCTGGTCGCGGTGAGTGCGGCTTCGGCACTTCCTGCTGCGGCACAGTATTACTACGGTGAGCCGCCGCCGCTGGTGGTTGGACCCCCCGTTCCCTATTATCAGTATTACTATCCCCCGGCATCGGCGGAGCCGCGGCCCTATTATCGCGCCACCGGCCAGCCCGATCCCTGGCTTTCCGGCACGCGCGGGCGCATGAACCAGGGCGCCTCGCCCAACTATCCGGAAGGTCCGGGCAACCCGCGCGTTCGCTAAAATCTCAGCGCCGAATTTTAACCTTGTGCTGCGCGACGGGGATCTGCGCGCGCACTTTGGCAACGCGCTGGGGATCGATGCGCGTCGAAACGACGCCGACTCCGTCCGAAGCTTTGGCGACGACGTGCCCCCAGGGATCGACGACAATCGAATGGCCGTAGCTCTGGCGAACTTCATTGCCGGCTGTGTGGAAACCGGTTTGCGCGGCGGCGAGGAAGTAGGTCCCCGTCTCGATCGCGCGGGCACGGCAAAGCACCTCCCAGTGGTCCTTGCCGGTCTGCATCGTGAAATTGGACGGTAGCGCAATCATCTCCGCGCCTTTTTCCGCGAGCGCCTGGAAGAGATCGGGGAAGCGTAGATCGTAGCAGATGGCGCAGCCGACAGTGACGCCCTCGCATTCGTAAGTCGCGATCGCATCGCCCGGCGCGAAGGCGTTGCTCTCGCGATAACTCACGCCGTCGGGCGTGGTGATGTCGAACATATGGATTTTGCGATATCGCGCGATCTCCTTGCCGTCGCGATCGAAGACCACCGTCGTGTTGTGGATGCGGCCGTCACCGCCATCCTCATTCTTTTCAAGAAGCGATCCGGCATGAATGAACACGCGATGCTTCGCAGCCAATTCCTGGCACATCGAATAAGCAGGTCCCCCGGGGATTGTTTCCGCCGCTTCAAGCTTGTCGCGGCGCGAGCCGCCCATGAAATCGAAAACTTCCGGCAGGCATATCCAGTCGGGCTTCTCCTCGGCGACGGCTCTCTCGATCAGTTCGCGTGCGGCGGCGAGATTGGCCGCCTTGTCGTTGATCGAATTCATCTGGATGAGCGAGACTTTCATGACAACACCGCGTCATGGCCGGACTTGTTCCGGCCACCAATTTCAGTCTGCAGTAACGTGATGACGTGGATGGCCGGGTCAAGCCCCGCCATGACGCTGAAAGACAACCCTACGGCTCGAGGACTGAATCCCAGTAGAGATAATCCATCCAGCTTTCGTGGAGGTAATTCGGCGGAAACAGCCGTCCGTTCTGATGCAGATCGTGCACCGTCGGTTGATACGGCATGCGCGCCGGCCACATATGCGCCTGGCGTGTCAGCCTATCGCCCTTCCTCAGATTGCACCCGGAACAGGCCGCAACGACGTTTTCCCACGTCGTGGTGCCGCCCTTCGAGCGCGGCACGACATGGTCGAAGGTCAGCTCATCGCGCTCGCCGCAATATTGGCAGGTGAAGCGGTCGCGCAGGAAAACGTTGAACCGCGTGAAAGCGGGATGGCGCGACGGCTTCACATAATTCTTGAGCGAGACGACCGAAGGCAGCGCCATCTCGAAGCTCGGGCTCCGCACGACCCGCTCGTAATTCGAGACGATGTTGACCCGATCAAGGAACACGGCCTTGATCGCGTCCTGCCACGACCACAGCGACAGTGGATAATAACTCAGCGGCCGGAAATCCGCATTGAGAACGAGCGCCGGACAGGCCTCGGGCGACACGAGTGGATGAACATGAATCGTCAACCCGGGCACCTCCTCCCGTCTTCAAGCCCCTTCGAATCTGCCGCCTGCATATTCTACAGGGCGCGTGACGGGCTTGTGAACCCCCAACCTCCCGCTGAGATCACCGCGTCGGGATCGGCGTTCCGCTGCGGTAATCATAAAATCCGCGCTTTGTCTTTCGTCCGAGCCAGCCCGCTTCCACATATTTTACGAGGAGCGGGCAGGGCCGGTACTTCGAATCCGCGAGGCCCTCGTGCAGCACCTGCATGACGGAGAGGCAAACATCGAGCCCGATGAAATCGGCGAGCTGCAGCGGCCCCATCGGGTGATTGGCGCCGAGCTTCATCGCAGTGTCGATCGAGTCGACGGAGCCGACGCCCTCATAAAGCGTGTAGATCGCCTCATTGATCATCGGCAAGAGGATGCGATTGACGATGAAGGCCGGGAAATCTTCAGAGACCGTGACTGTCTTTCCGAGTTTCAGAACAAAGTCGCGGGAGCTTTCATATGTGCTGTCTTCGGTGGCGATGCCGCGGATCAGCTCGACGAGCTGCATGCGCGGCACCGGATTCATAAAGTGAATTCCGATGAAGCGTTCCGGGCGATCCGTGATCGATGCCAGCCGCGTGATCGAAATCGAAGAGGTATTTGACGCGATGATCGCTTCCGGCTTCAGAGCCGGGCAGAGTTCCCGAAAGATTGCGCGCTTGGTTTCCTCATTCTCTGTCGCCGCCTCGATGACGATGTCGCAATCGTGGAAGGCGGCGTACTCCGCTGCGGGCTGGATGCGCTGAAGCGCCGTTGCCCGGGCTGCATCGTCGAGGTGATGGCGTTCGATCTGGCGCGACATCGAGGAATCGATGTCGACAAGGGCTTCCTTGATGCGCTCTTCGGATATGTCGTTGAGGTTTACGTCGAGACCGGCGACCGCGCAGACCTGGGCGATGCCTTTGCCCATCTGGCCCGCGCCGATCACTCCCACTCTGCGGATTTCGGCGCTCATCCCCTCACCTGAACCTTTGCGACCGCGCGCATCATAAGCAACATTGCACTGCGGTAAAGGCGAGCGGCGTCAACGGCCAGCCTTCTCGAGTTCCTTGTCGAGCTCCGGCAGCACTTTGAAGAGGTCGCCGACAAGACCGTAGTCGGCCACCTGGAAGATCGGCGCCTCCTCATCCTTGTTGATGGCGACGATGACCTTGGAATCCTTCATGCCGGCAAGATGCTGGATCGCGCCGGAAATCCCGACGGCGACATAGAGGTCCGGCGCGACGACCTTGCCGGTCTGCCCGACCTGCCAGTCGTTCGGGGCGAAGCCGGCATCGACAGCGGCGCGCGAGGCGCCCATCGCCGCGCCGAGGCGATCGGCAATCGGCTCGATATAGGTCTTGAAGTTCTCGGCGTTCTGCATCGCCCGGCCGCCGGAAATGATGATCTTGGCCGCCGCGAGCTCGGGCCGGTCCGACTTCGCCAGGTTCTCTTCCTTGAAGCTGGAGACGCCAGGATCGCCGGCCGCCGAGACCGGCTCGATTGCGGCGCTGCCGCCTTCGCCCGTCGCCTTGAAGGCGGACGTGCGAACCGTGATCACCTTCTTCGCATCCGACGTCTGCACCGTCTGGACAGCGTTGCCGGCATAGATCGGACGCTCGAACGTGTCGGGCGAGATGACCTTGCTGATCTCGGAAATCTGCATGACATCGAGCAGCGCGGCGACGCGCGGCATGATGTTCTTCGCCGCGCTCGTCGCCGGCGCGACGATCACAGGATGATGCTCCGCCATCTTCGCGAGAAGCGCGGCAACCGGCTCGGCAAGCTGGTGCGCATATTCCGGCCCCTCGGCGAGGTGGACCTTCTCCACACCGACGAGCTTCGCCGCCTCCTCCGCGGCGCTCTTCACGTTGTCGCCGACGACCAGGATGTGGACGGGCTGGCCGATCTCGGCCGCGGCGGTCAGCGCCTTTGCCGTCGCTTCGTTCAGTTTGGAGCCGTGGACCTCGGCGAGAACGAGTGTCGCCATCAGATCACCCCGACTTCGTTCTTGAGTTTTGACACGAGCTCCTCGACCGAGGCGACCTTCACGCCGGCCTTGCGCCCCGGCGGCTCGACGGTCTTCAGAACCTTCAATCGCGGTGCGACATCGACACCGTAATCGGCGGGCGTCTTATCGGCGATCGGCTTCTTCTTCGCCTTCATGATATTGGGAAGCGAGGCGTAGCGCGGCTCGTTAAGACGAAGGTCCGTCGTCACGACGGCCGGCATTTTCAACGTGACCGTCTGCAGGCCCCCGTCGACCTCGCGAGTCACATCGACCTTCTCGCCATCGATGACAACCTTGGAGGCGAACGTGCCCTGACCCCAGCCAAGCAAAGCGGCGACCATCTGGCCGGTCTGATTGCAATCGTCGTCGATCGCCTGCTTGCCCATGATGATGAGACCGGGCTGCTCTTCCTGCGCGACGGCTTTGAGGATTTTTGCGACCGCAAGCGGCTCCGGCGGCGTATCGGTTTTGACCAGAATGCCGCGATCGGCACCCATTGCGAGGCCGGTGCGGATCGTTTCGGAGCACTGCTGCGGGCCGATTGAGACAACGATGATCTCGGTTGCCTTGCCGGCTTCTCTCAGCCGCAGCGCCTCCTCGACGGCGATCTCGTCGAATGGGTTCATCGACATTTTCACGTTGGCGAGCTCGACACCAGAGCCGTCGCTCTTCACGCGAACTTTCACGTTGTAATCGATGACCCTTTTGACTGGGACCAAGATCTTCATCGAGAACTCCGTAGCGCCTGGCGCCGTGGCCGCCCGTGGTAATCGGGGGCCTAACCCGAGTCAACGCGGTGCAGCATTCAAACGAAGCCAGCTTTTCGAGCCGGATTATGCCGCCTGACGACGCCGGAACCAGCGCCGGCGCGAACGCAGTGCGCGTTTCGCTTCCGCCTCTGCTTCCAGGGACGGCACCGAGAAATGCTGACCGGGAATGAAAGCGTCGAATGCCGCCCAGAATTGCCTCCGGATGTGATCGCGCTCCATCAAAATTTCATGCCGTGACTCGGGAATGACGATCAGCCTTCCGACTTTGAGGCGCGTCGCAAAGCGTTCCAGCGCGAGCAACGAGACCACGCGATCCTCGCCTGCGCCCAGGGCGAGCGTCGGCGTGAAAATCCGGCGCGGGTATTCCGCATCATCAAATTCGTCCATCAGCCGGAAAGCCGCATTAAGCCAGCCGACCGTCGGGTCGCCGAGTCCAAGCTGGGGGACGGCCTTGAGGATGCTCGCGGTCCGTGCGAAGCGCGGGGAATCCGCGGTGAGGACATTGCCCTCGAACGCACGCTCCTGGACGCCGATCCGCGAACCCCCGGGTACGAAGGCTGTGCCGAGCCCGACCATGTCGAGACCCTCGGCGAGGGCGCGTGTCAGCCGCGGGAACCGCAGTCCGTAGACGTCGATCATCGGCGCAGAGAGGACGAGACGCGCGAATGGCGAGCGGCCGGCGCGCGCTTGCGCGAGCAGGATCGCACCGCCCATCGAATGGCCGAGTGCAAACCATGGCTGCGGACACAGAAATTGCAGGACCTGCTGATGCAGCGCGTCGAGATCGCGGTCATAAAAAGCAAAGTCGTCGACGTGGCCCTTGCGTGCATCCCTGAGATCGCGGTCGGAAAGGCCCTGGCCGCGCCAATCCATTGCCACGACCACGAAGCCACGCGCCAGTAGCTCGCCTGCCACTTCAAAATATTTCTCGATGAATTCGGTGCGTCCCTGCAGGATGACGACCGTGCCGAGCGGCTCGCCTTGCGGAACCCAGCGCACCGCGCGCAGCAGGATGTCGTCGGCGGTACGAACCGGCGAGACGATCGCCCCCGGCGGCGCCGGATTGTCCGGAGTGGGGAAGATTTCCATTCGTACGCTGACGTCCGACGAAGCGCTGCTTTATGCCCGCGGCAAGGCCGAATGGGAAGCGGGGGCGTCCACTTTGGCCGGCGGCTGCAAGCTCTCGATGAGCCTGTCGCGCGAGCGGTCGAGAGCCTCATTGAGCGCGGAAACCGCCTCGTAGCCAAGCCGGTCTTCGAGATCAGCCTGCGCCGCGCGCCAGGCGGGGACGGCGTTCTTCAACCGCTGCCGCCCTGCCGCAGTCAGCGCGACGGCGCGCACGCGGCGGTCCTTCTTGTCCGGGCGAACATCGACCAGCTTTTCCCGCTGGAGGGTGCTGAGATTGCGGTTGAGCGTCGTCGGATCGAGGCCGACCGCGCTGGCAAGCGCGCCAATGGAGATGTCCTTGGAGTGACGCGCGCGGTGCTGCGCGATCGTCGTCATCAGGCCGAATTGCGCGATCGTGAGATCGTGCACTGATAGCGCCTCGTCGTAGAGCTGGGTGACGAGTCGCGCCATGCGGCGCAAACGGCGGCACGTGCAGCCGATCGACGTGGCGCTTGCCGCGGGGGCAGTCTGCATCTCGCTCGCATCCATTCTGGCCAACATAGCTGGCATGCCCTTCCTTTACGACCCCTGCGATTGACGAGCGGCAGAATAGCTGCATATACAGCTAACATCCAGGCGGCGGGAACCTAGCGCATGCATGCTCAAATGAAC
>JAXDNH010000058.1:0-7563 GCA_034669525.1 Methylobacteriaceae bacterium
GATCGCCGTGTATTGGTTGGTTACATCGTAATCCTCGCCCTTGCGCAATTCGGCAACATTCGCGCAGCTGGGCCGCTTGGAGATGATCCGATCCGACTGTTCATGCCGTCGCAGCACGATGAGAAAAATAATAAGCCCGAACACCGCCACCACGAGAGTGATAAAGGGGAACAGCAAGAGGCAGATCGCTGCGACGATAATCGGCGTGAGGAGGTGCGCGGTCTGCCGCAAGCGCCAGGAAAGCGGCGTTGGCAAAGGCGCGGGAGGGTTCGGCGGCGGCTTCACGCAAGCCCGTAATTCCGCGAACAGCCGCTGGGGATCACGCTCGCGACAATGGGGCAGTGCCGCTAGTAACAGCCGATGCAGTTCCGCTTCCCAGTGCACCTGCGGGACGGTGCGGCCGACCCAGTTCGCGTAAGATGTCGACGGACGCACCCGGTGCTCCTGCATCCAACCCGCAAGGTCGCTCGTCTGTGTGAAATCAGCGCAATATGCGAAGATGTCCCGCAACCTGGGGCACTCGCGTGCAACTCGCGACAGCAGCTCGCTGGCGGAGCCGTCGCAATCCACCATAAAACAGAGGTAGGTCGGCTCGTTATCACTCATTCCTGGATAGTAGCTGCGGTCCTCTAGCGTATTATCAACGAGCACGACAAAACGCGCGAAGTGGATGTCGTCGAACGTCCCGAACGGTACAAGCGGATTGCATGGGTCGCCCACGCCGGGACGTCCGGCATAATTCATCTGCTTAAGATGCTGTCTCAACGCATCGAGGTGGCAATGGGGCACCGGCGCAAGGATGACGAAGCAATCCTGCGGCGTCATCCTTCCTCCGCGCCTAGTTTCTAAAATCGAGGCAGAAATCGATCAATCGCGTTTTGTCCCAGTAGACCTTGCCAAGATAGAACCCGGCCTCAATCGCACGGATTTCGTCGCGGATATGCGAGGCCACCAGCGAGGTCTCGGAATAATCGAGCACGATACATTCCTTCCCGTCCAGCCAGCTTGGTTCTTTGACAATGCGCGCGATGATCGCCTTAATACCTAGCGGCGTGATGTGATTGCGAAGAAGGGCAGCCTTGCTGTCGAAAACCTTGCCTTGCCAAGCGAAGACATTCACAATCTCGGCTATCGGCTCGCTGAATCGCGTTCCGGGAGCGATGATCGCGGTGCCCTTGGCCTCGCCATCGGGTATTGGTCCCGCGTCATGCGCGCTGAAAAGCGCATCAAGTCGATCTTGAGGCAGATCCAGCAGCTCTTGTGCGTTCATCGGCACGCGCTCCTATTTCAAGCCAACCGACACGGCTAGACGAGGCTAACACGTACAAACTAGGGCATCAATCAGCCCGGCACCTCCTCCGCGATGGAATGTCCACACAATGTCCCCTCGGAGAAAGGCATGCTCCAACTTATAGCACCGGGCCAACCGATTGGAGCAAGCTTCTCCGGCACGGAACTATGCTGCTCCGGCCCGCAATCGCCTGCTGTTTTCGTCCAGCAGATCAACACCCCCGGCGCACCGGCGATCGCATCGGTGGGCAGCGCAGACGATTGCGGACGCGTTGATCGATTTCAAACGGGCGGGAGTAAGCCAGTTCATCTTGTCAGGGTGGCCGAGAATGCAGTCGATGAAATTGTTTGGCGAGGACGTGTTGCCGCGCGTCCGCCGTTTGGAAAAGCCGCATGGTAGCGGCATGACGCGCGTCACGAGCGGCGATCCGCGTGCAAATAGGAGACGCTGATGAACGAGCGCGGCCGAGTTCCGTCCCGCCGACGAATCCTGACGGCCGGAGCATCTGGTATCACCAGTCTGTTGCTCGCCGGAGAGGCGGGATTTGCCCAGCAAAGCCTTGCGCCCACGCCTGCCTGTCACGATGGCCATGAGCCGACGCTGCCCGAGACCGAAGGACCGTTCTTCAAGCCTCGCTCGCCGCAGCGCAGCGATCTCCGCGAACCGGGGATCGAAGGACGCCCGGTCGAGCTTTCCGGCTACGTGCTGACGCGCTCCTGCCGCCCAATCTCCGGCGCCGTTGTCGACCTGTGGCATGCCGACAATGCCGGCAATTACGACAACACGGGTTTCCGTTTGCGCGGCCACGTTTTCACGGACGCTGAGGGCCGCTTCTCCTTCCGCACCATCCTGCCGGGCCTCTATCCCGGCCGCACACGGCATTACCACGTAAAGATTCAGGCGCCGGGGCAAACCTCAGCGCTGACCACCCAGTTCTATTTTCCCGAGGAAAAGCGAAACCGTAGCGACGGCTTGTTTCGCCGCGAGCTTGTGATGCAGATCGCCAGGGCCGACGATACGCTTCTGGGGCGGTTCGATGTGGTCCTCTAGTGCGTGTGGTTTGCGGCTCAACGAGATGCCGCAAGAATCTGGGGCAGAAGGACCTGGCGAAGCAACTCGTTCGAAAGCGGTCCGACGAAACGGTAGGCGATCGTGCCGTCTCCCCTGATCACGTAGGTTTCCGGCACACCGTAAACGCCGAAATCGATACCTGCTCGGCCGGATGCATCAACGCCAATGCGGGCAAAGGGATTGCCGCCCTGCCCCAGAAAGCGCCGGGTATTTTCCGGCTCATCCTTATAGGCGAGACCGACAAGCGCGACACGATCTTTGAGCTGTGGATCGCGGGCGATCTCCATCAGAACCGAATGCTCGGCGTGGCAGGGGACGCACCAGGAGGCAAACACGTTCACGAGTGTCACGCGACCCTGGCGCAAATCGGAATCGGAAAGACCGGGTGCGGCAACACCGGGAAGCGGCGGCAGATCGAAGCGCGGAACCGGTCGCCCGATCAGCGCAGACGGCAAAAGCGACGCGTCACCCGCATAGAGGCGGATAAGAAAAAGCGCGGCGATTGCTACGAACGCGATGAGCGGCAGAAACATCAGCCACCGCGACGTTCGACGCGGCCGCTCGCTCGCAGTGGTGCTCATGAGATATCATCTCGCGTCACGCCAGCGATTTTATCGAGCGCCCGTTTCAGCCCGCGGTAGTCCAGCAAAATCTTGAGTGTCATCCCGCCGATCACGCAAGTGGTGACAAAGTAAGCCACGACGATGAATTCCCAATGCGACTCGCTCATCACACCGGCTCCGGCATGATGTAAGCAAGGGCGTCGCGCTGTTCTGCTGCAAGGATTGTCAGCCGCCGCAAACGCCGGCGCAGTATCTCATTGCGGATCGACATCAAATGCAGCGTGATGAAAAGAAATGTCGCCGCGAGCGTCATGATGAGGAGCGGCAGGAGCATCGACATCGCGATCGCCGGCCCGCCAATGCGGAAGACGGATGCGGGCTGATGCAGCGTGTTCCACCAGTCCACCGAAAATTTGATGATCGGCAGGTTGACGGCGCCGACCAGCGTCATGATCGCCGCCGCCCGCGCGGCGCGGCCCGGCTCCTCAATCGCCTCCCAAAGCGCGATCAGCGCGAGATAGATGAGGAAGAGCACGAGCACGGAGGTAAGCCGCGCGTCCCAAACCCACCACGTGCCCCACATCGGCTTGCCCCAAAGTGACCCGGTGGCGAGGCACACGAAAGTAAAAGCGGCGCCGAGCGGCGCAGCGGCCTTCTGCGCGGCGTCGGCGAGCGGATGGCGCCACACCAGCGTGCCGAGCGCGGCGACGCTCATCACGATGTAGATGAACAGCGAAAGCCAGGCCGCGGGCACGTGCAGATACATGATCTTCACGGTCTCGCCCTGCTGGTAATCGGGCGGTCCGACGAAGAACGTGAGATAGAGGCCGCCGATCAGCAGGATCGTCGTGAGGGCGGCGGTCCAGGGCAGGACGCGACGGACGAGCGACAGAAAAATCGTCGGGTTGGCGATGTTCGGCACGGACTTGATCTAGAGCCGCACCACAGCCGATGCAATGCGATCGGCGGCCAATTGTGTCGAACCGGCTCAAACCGTCGCCCGGGTATCGGCGGCCGTCCGGCATCTTGGTTCGCTGAAAATGGGCCGCAGCCTCCGCTGCACAGACGGGCCGAAGCGCTATGGCAGGGCTTGCCCCGTTATAGCCGCCGATCGGCAGCAACACCCCCTATGACGCGCTCTGCACGGAATCTATCACGGGCGACCTCAGATTTCACAATGGCGATCGTTTCGCGATAAGCTCGTTTGAAGAAACAATCAGCACCGAGGAAGCCTAGGGATGACCATATCGCGACGTGAATTTGTCTATGGCGCCATCACAAGCGTGACGGCGGGCGCCGCTGCTTCGCGCGCGCACGCGCAGAGTGGCGATCCGGTTCGCGTCGGGCTTCTCACGGTGAAGACGGGGCCGCTCGCCTCCGGCGGCATCGACATGGAGCGCGCGCTCACGATGTATTTGAAAGAGCGTAGTTACACGCTCGGCGGGCGCAAGATCGACCTGATTGTCGCCGACACGGCCGGCGTGCCGGCAACTTCGCGCACCAGGACGCAGGAGCTTGTCCAGAAGAATAACGTCAATTGTCTTATCGGCCCGCTCGCCGCGTTCGAAGCGCTCGCGATCGACGATTATATCAAGCAGGCCCAAATCCCGACTTTGTCGGTTGCCGCGGCCGAGGACATGACACAGCGCCATCCGAATCCCTGGTTTGTGCGCGCCACGTCGACCTCGGCGCAATGCGCCCATCCGCTTGGCGAATATTGCGCCAAGGAGCTGAAATATGCACGCATGATCACGATCGCAGACGATATCGCGTATGGCCACGAGATGTGCGCCGGATTCCAGCGCGCTTTCGAGGAGAATGGCGGCAAGATTATCCAGAAGCTGTTTCCGCCGCTGACGGCGCCGGATTACGGCACTTATGTTGCGCAGCTGAAAGGGGCCGATGCGATTTTCCTCGGCTTTGCCGGATCGAATGGATTCCGCTTCACGCGGCAATTCGTCGAATACGGCTTGAAGGACAAGATGCAGGTCGTCGGCGGGATGACGGCGCTCGATGAGTCTGTGCTGCGCAACATGGGCGACGAGGCGGTCGGTATCGTCACGTCCTGCTGGTACTCCGCTGAACTCGATGCGAAGCCGAACCAGACATTCGCGCCCGCATTCCGCAAGCAGTTCAAATACGATCCGGGCTTCTATGCTGCCGCGACATACGTGAACGGCGCGGTGCTGGAAGCCGCGATCAAGGCGGTGAACGGGAAAGTCGAAGACAAGAACGCTTTCATGGCCGCATTGCGCGCAACCAATACCGACACGGTACGCGGTCCTGTCAAATTCGACGAGTACGGCAATGTCGTCGGCAACGTGTATCTGCGCAAAGTGACGCGCAAGGACGGGCGCCTCGTCAATTCGGTGATCAAGACATACCCTGACGTGAGCCAGTTCTGGACGTATGATCCCCAGGCCTTCCTCGCCAATCCGGTTTATTCCCGCGATTATCCCTCGGGGAAGAATCTCGAGTGATAATGCACCGCCGTGCAGTTCTGGATCATTCAGGGGCTGAATAGTCTCGCTCTCGGCGGGCTCTTGTTTCTGCTGGCATCCGGCTTTTCGCTGATTTTCGGTTTGATGCGGCTCGCCAATCTGACGCACGGGGCGTTTTTCATGCTCGGCGCGTATCTCGGCGCGAATATTTTGCGCAGCGTCGAGGGCGTAAACCTCTGGGAGGCCGCCCTCATCGCCGGTATTGCCGTCGCTGTTGCCGGCGGAGTGCTGGAGCGCCTCGTGCTGCGTCAGCTCGCGGGCAATCCGCTTGGCCAGGTTCTTGTGACACTCGGCCTGTCGTTCATCATCGCCGATGCGTGCCTGATGATCTGGGGGGGCGACCCGATTCCGGTGCCCACCCCATCGAACCTGTCGCGTCCGCTGCTCGTCGCAGGATTTGCATTCCCGGCCTATCGCCTCGTCGTGGTTCTGGTGGCAGTCGCGACTGCAATCGCCCTCTACCTCATGCTCGACAAAACCCGACTCGGCGCGATGATCCGCGCGGGTGTTGACGACATGCAGATGGCGCGCGGCGTCGGCATTCCGGTGTCGGCACTGTTCACTGCCGTATTCTGCCTCGGCGCCGGACTTGCGGGAGCCGGCGGCGTTCTCGGTGGACCGATCCTGTCGGCCTATCCCGGACTCGATGCCGACATGCTGCCGCTGGCTCTGATTGTCGTGATCCTCGGCGGAGTCGGCAGTCTCATCGGTGCTTTCGTCGGCAGCTTCATCATTGGTTTTATTTACACGTTTGGCACGGCGCTCTTTCCCGATCTCGCCTACATCATTCTATTCCTGCCGATGATCGTCGTGATTGCTTACCGGCCGCAGGGACTGTTCGGGCGGCTACCCGCATGAAATGGCTGATACCTGCCGCCCTGGCGTTACTCGCTGCCTTGCCGCTGATATCGGGCGATTATTATATCAATCTCGCGAGTCAAATCCTGATCGCGGCGATCTTCGCGCTGAGCCTCAATCTGCTGGTGGGCTATGGCGGGCTGACCTCACTCGGCCACGCCTCTTTTCTCGGCTTTGCCGCCTACGTCACTGCCTGGCTCACCCTGCATTTCCAGCAGAACCAGGCCGTGGTTGCGCTCGCGGCGATGCTCGCAACCGCCTCTCTCGCTGCGTTGTTCGGCCTGATTTCGCTGCGCGCCACCGGTCTCGGTTTTCTGATGATCACGCTGGCCCTTTCGCAGGTTCTCTGGGGCTCGGCGTACCGCTGGGTCTCCGTCACGCAGGGCGACAACGGCTTGTCTGGCCTGACACGGCCGCATCCCCTCGGATTGTCGCTCGAAAGCGCGGCGTCGTTTTACTGGTTCACGCTGTGCGTCGGCGTCGTTGCGGTCGTGCTCATGGGTGTGTTCGTGTCTTCCGCTTTTGGGTCTTGCCTGCGTGGCACGCGAGACCAGGCGCGCCGCATGACCGCGCTCGGTCACGACGTGTGGATGATCCGCTGGATCGCCTTCATCTATGCCGGCTTTTGGGGCGGCGTCGCCGGCCTACTCTACGTCTATTACAATAAATATATCCATCCGAGCGCACTGTCGCTGACCAACTCCGCCGAGGGGCTTCTTGGCGTGATTGCCGGCGGCTCCGGTACGATGGCTGGCCCCATCGTCGGAGCGGCGCTTGTTGTGCTCCTGAAGAATTACGCGTCCGCTTACATCGAGCGCTGGAACATGCTGCTCGGCTTCGTGTTCGTGCTCATCGTGCTTGTCATGCCCGAGGGGATCGTGCCGGGATTGAAGCGCCTGCTGACCCGTTCGCGCGGAGTCGGCAAGTGACGGATGTTCCGGCTCTAGAGGTGATCAATCTGACTAAATTCTTTGGCGGTCTGCCGGCGACGCAAAACGTCTCAATGCGCGTCAATGCCGGCGAGCGCCGACTCATCATCGGGCCGAACGGCGCCGGCAAGACCACGTTGTTCAATCAGATCACCGGCGACTTACGCTCGACCTCCGGAACGATCCGGCTGTTCGGGCAGGACGTGACACGCCTGCCCGCCGGAAAGCGCGCGCATCTCGGCTTGTCGCGCACCTATCAGATCATCACGCTATTCTCTGCGGATACGCTGGAACACAATATCACGCTTGCTCTGCTCGGCCTTTCCGCGGCGCGCTGGAATATGTTCCGG
>JAXDNH010000059.1:0-16891 GCA_034669525.1 Methylobacteriaceae bacterium
GGCGGCCGAGGGGCAGGACTAACTCGACCGGATCTCGCGAGGGTAAGCGGAGATGAGCGTTTCCAGGGCCAAGCCGGATTGGAAACGCGTCATCGTCAAGCTTTCCGGTGAGGCGCTCACCGGCGACCACAGTTTCGGCCTGCATGCGCCGACGGTCGCCCGCATCGCCCGCGACATCGCCGCCGCCGCCTCGCTCGGCATCGAAATCGGAGTCGTCGTAGGTGGAGGCAACTTTTTTCGCGGTCTGCAGGCCGCCGAGACAGGCATCGAGCGCGCGCGTGCTGATTCCATCGGCATGCTCGCCACTGTCATGAACGCGCTTGCGCTGGAGGCTGCCCTCGAGGCGGAAAAGGCGCCGGCCCGCGCCCTCTCGGCGATCGCGATGCCGGCGCTCTGCCAACCCTATTCGCGCCAGGCGGCGCTGCATCATCTCGCCAAGGGCCGCATCGTTGTGCTCGCGGGTGGTACCGGCAATCCGTTCTTCACGACTGATACCGGCGCGGCGCTGCGGGCGGCCGAACTCTCCGCCAATGCGGTGATGAAGGCGACCAATGTCGACGGCGTTTATACCGCCGACCCCAAGCGGGATCCGAAGGCGACCCGCTATACCGACCTCACCCACGACGAGGCGATCGCCAGGGAACTCGCGGTGATGGATACCGCCGCCTTCGCGCTGGCGCGCGAAAACCGCATCCCGATCATCGTCTTTTCCATCCGTGAAGAGGGCGCCATCCGCGCCGCCCTCGAAGGGAAAGGGCGCGCAACGTATGTCTGGCCCAGCTGAAGCGTACTCTTCTCGATGAGCGGACGCACAGGTTTGAAGCCCTTGTCAGGTGCATCGGCTTGCAGGATTTCCTAATATCGCTCGAATCTCGCGTCCTGATCGCGTTCCTGCCTGAGTAAAAGGCCCCGCAATGGCTGTCGCCGCATTCGATCTTGCCGAACTCCAGCGCCGCATGCAGGGTGCGATCGCCTCCCTCAAGCATGAGCTCGGCGGATTGCGCACGGGGCGGGCCTCGGCCGGACTCGTCGAGCCGATCCATGTCGACGCTTACGGACAATCGATGCCGCTCAATCAGGTCGCGAGCATCAGCATTCCCGAGCCGCGCATGATCTCGATCCAGGTCTGGGACCGCTCGATGGTCGGCGCAGTCGAGAAGGCAATCCGCGATTCAAATCTCGGCCTGTCGCCCAATACGGAAGGCCAGACGCTGCGCATCCGCATCCCGGAGCTCAACGAGCAGCGCCGCAAGGAACTCGTCAAAGTCGCGCACAAATACGCCGAGGAGGCGCGAGTCGCGGTACGTCACGTGCGCCGCGACGGCATCGATCACTTAAAGAAGCTGCTCAAGGAAAGGGCGATCAGCGAGGACGACGAGAAGCGCCACGAGAGCGAGGTACAGAAGGCGACCGACAAGGCGGTCGCCGAAGTCGATCAGGCACTCGCGGTCAAGGAAAAGGAAATCATGCAGGTTTAGTCAGTTCTTTGTGTCGCATTGCGTCGGAACGCGCTCTCATGATCGGCTACGAGCGATGAAGGACGGCTCAGACCCTGCATTTTCCCGCGGCGACCTTGAGGTCGGGCCGATTCATGTCGGCATCATCATGGATGGTAACGGGCGTTGGGCGGCGCAACGGGGTCTCCCGCGCATCGAGGGCCATCGGCGAGGCGTCGAGGCACTGCGGCAAGCTGTGCGCGCGGCGCCGGATTTCGGGATCCGCTATCTCACGCTTTACTCGTTCTCGACCGAGAACTGGAGCCGGCCTCGGCAGGAAGTCTCCGACCTGATGGCGCTGCTGAAACGCTTTATCCGCAATGATCTCGCCGAGCTCCACAGCCACAATGTGCGCGTCAAGGTCATCGGCCTGCGCGAAAATCTGGCCAATGACATCGGCGCGCTTCTGCGCGAAGCCGAGGACCTGACGCGGCACAATGGCGGCCTGATGCTGGTCATCGCCTTTAATTACGGCAGCCGGCAAGAGATCGCGCAGGCGGCACGGCTTCTCGCCGAGAAGGTCGCATCCGGCCGCATCGCGCCCGAGGACATTACGCCGACGACGCTCGGCAATCATCTCGACACGGCGGGCATTCCTGATCCCGATTTGATCATCCGCACATCCGGCGAGCGCCGGCTTTCAAACTTTTTGATGTGGCAGGCCGCCTATGCGGAACTCGTGTTCCTGCCGATGTACTGGCCGGATTTCGATCGTGCGGCTTTTGCGGGTGCGATGGCCGAATATGCCCATCGCGAGCGACGCTTCGGTGGCGTCGCAGCTCCGCTGGCGGTGAAAACCGGCTCATGAAGGGCGACGTACGGGGTGAGCGCCGCACATTCGCTGACCTCCGGCCGCGAATCCTTTCCTCGCTTGTGCTTGCGGGCGTTGCGATCGCTGCATTGTGGGCGGGTGGCGTCCTCTTCGCCATGTTCTGGCTCGCAGCGGGGCTGGCGATTTTATGGGAATGGCAGGCGCTGATTGGTGAGAGGCGGCATCGTGCCCGCTTTCTCGCGGGTGCGGTGGGGATTGCGGTCGCGGCAGCTTTTGCATCTTATATCGCGCTTGCGATTGCTTCTGTTGCGCTCGCAGCGGCGGCGGTGCTCACCGCATTGATCGCGCAGGAGCGCGACCGCTTCATCGCCGGGGCAGGGGTACTTTACCCAGGTGCGCTCGTCATTTGCGCGATTGCTCTTCGCCTGTCGGATGCCTTTGGTCTCATTGCGATCGCCTGGCTGTTCGCGCTCGTCTGGAGCACGGACATCATGGCCTATTTCGGCGGCCGACTGATCGGCGGCCCAAAGCTTTGGCCGCGTGTCTCGGAGGGAAAAACCTGGTCCGGTACGCTGGTTGGCATCTTCTGCGGCGCTCTCTGTGGGTTTGCCGTGGTGCTCGTCGGGAGCGATCGCACGTGCATCCTCCCGGTGCTTCTCATCAGTCTCCTGCTCGCTGCAATCTCGCAGGGGGGAGACCTCGCGGAATCCGCCCTGAAACGCCGTTTCGACGTGAAGGATTCAGGTGCGCTTATCCCGGGCCATGGCGGCGTCATGGACCGGCTCGATGGATTTACCGCCGCGTGCATTTGCGCGGCGCTGATCGGCGCGCTACGGCAATATCCCTTCATTGCCGCGGGTCTTTTCAGCTGGTAGGCGGATTTATGCTGAGCAAAGTTCAGGCAAGCGCCCGCCGGCCGGCAATCGAACCGCGCAGCCTCGTCATTCTCGGCGCGACCGGATCGATTGGCCGCTCCGCCGCCGATGTTCTAGATGCCGCTCCGGGTAGTTTCCATGTCGAAGCCGTCGCCGCCTGCCGCGATGCGAAGGGGCTGGCAGCCGTCGCCAGACGCCTCTCGGCGCGTTTTGCAGCGATTTGCGAACCGGGCAAGTATGCCGAACTCAAGGCCGAACTCGCCGCCTCCGGCATAGAGGCCGCTGCCGGCAAGGATGCCGTCGTCGAGGCGGCGCGCCGTCCAGCCGATCTGGTCCTCGGCGCGATCGCTGGCGCCGCGGGCGTCGAGCCGACTTACGCCGCCCTCTCGCGGGGCCGCACGATCGCCCTCGCCAACAAGGAGTGCCTCGTCTGCGCCGGCGCGCCTTTCATGCGCAAAGCCGCCGAAGTCGGCGCTACGCTCCTGCCGGTCGACAGCGAGCACAACGCGATCTTCCAGGCGCTCGGTGGCGAGCCGATCGAACGGGTCGAGCGCATGACGCTCACGGCCTCGGGCGGGCCCTTCCGCACCTGGACGGCAAACGCAATCGGCGCGGCCAGCCCCGAACAGGCGCTCGCTCACCCCAACTGGTCGATGGGCAGGAAAGTGACCATCGACTCCGCAACCTTGATGAACAAAGGCCTCGAACTCATTGAGGCTCATCACATTTTCGGGATCGCGGCTGACCGTCTCGATGTGCTGGTCCATCCGCAATCTATCGTTCACGGCTTGGTGTCCTTTGCCGATGGCTCGGTAACCGCTGGTCTCGCCGTGCCCGACATGAAAGTGCCGATCGCTCATTGCCTCGGCTTCCCGATTCGCCTCTCGACACCGACACGCCGGCTCGATCTCGCTGCCATTGGCACGCTGACTTTCGAGCGCCCAGACTTCGACCGCTTCCCCGCACTCAAAGTGGCCATGGACGCGCTGAAGAGTGGCGGCGGCATGCCGACTGTGCTCAACGCCGCGAATGAGATCGCCGTCGAAGCTTTCCTCGACCGGCGCATCGGCTTCGCCGACATCGCGCGGTTCGTATCGGCTGCCTGCGAAGCGGCGCTGGCAGATGGCACTGCCAAGGAGCCGCAGAGCGTTGGCGACGCATTGGCCGTTGACCATATTGTGAGAGAAAGGTCGCGCAGCCTCTTGGCCCGGACAAGTCGGTCGGGCATGGTAACCCTCCAGTAACCATGCGGGTCGGCGGCGGACCCAGCTGGGCTGGCCATTAGCCAGCCCGGTGTCGCAGCCCTCAATCGCAGCTCCCAAGGAGGCTTGATGTCCGCTTTCGGCCCGCTCGGTACGCTGCTGATTTATGTCGTTCCGTTCCTTTTCATTCTCACCGTCGTCGTCTTTTTTCACGAGCTCGGGCATTTCCTGGTCGGCCGCTGGTGCGGCGTGAAGGTCGATGCTTTCTCCCTCGGTTTCGGGCCGGAAATCTGCGCTTTCGTCGATCGCAAGGGAACGCGCTGGCGCATTGCTGCGCTGCCGCTCGGCGGGTACGTAAAATTCCACGGCGACGCGAATGCCGTCAGCGGCACGCCTTCGGAAGATGCGCCCAGAATGAGCCCGGCCGAGCGTTCGATCACCTTTTTCGGCCAGCCCGTCTGGAAGCGGGCCGCGGTCGTGGCGGCGGGCCCAATCGCCAACTTCATTCTCGCAGTTGTGATCTTCACGGTCCTGTTCTTCAGCTTCGGCCGGCCGGTCCTGTTGCCCCGCGTCGATGCGGTCACGCCGGGCGGCGCCGCGGAAACTGCCGGGTTCAAACCGGGCGACATCGTCCTCGCGATCGAGGGCCGGCCGATCGACAGTTTTGCCGACATGCAGCGGATCGTCTCCGTTTCCGCCGATGCGCCGCTGACCTTTCTGGTGAACCGGCAGGGGGTGGCTACCACGCTCGAAGCGACCCCGCGGCTCAAGGAACTCTCGACCCCATTCGGGAAGACGCGAGTCGGAGTCCTCGGAGTTGAGGCGGGGTCGCATCACAAGGACTGGCGGATCGAGCGTTACGGTCTCCTCGGCTCGATTCGTCTTGCAGGGCAGGAGACCTGGTACGTCATTGACCGGACGATGAGTTACGTCGGCGGGCTCTTTATGGGCCGCGAATCGCCGGACCAATTGTCCGGCGTAATCGGCACGGCCCAAGTCGCGGGTGAAATGGCGAAACTCGGCTTCGGCGCGTTGCTGAACCTTGCGGCGATTCTCTCAATCTCTATCGGCCTGCTTAACCTGTTCCCCATCCCTCTGCTCGATGGCGGGCATCTCATGTTCTACGCCCTCGAAGCGCTGCGCGGCCGCGCGCTCAATGAACGGGCGCAAGAATATGGATTCCGGCTGGGCCTCGCGATCGTTTGCGGGCTGATGATTTTCGCCACCTACAACGACATCGCCCGCATCACCCGCCAGCTTATGCACTGGGGCTGAGGACGCGGCTTTCGTCCCGTCTCGACAGCCGCCAGACACCCGCTGACCGAGATCAAGGACAAGCCGCGGTCGGAACCGGGCGGGAATGCGACATCACGTTGAAAAAGCTCGGGCAAAGCGTGACTTACGGGCCACGCGCAGCGAAAATGCCGTCCCGTTCCAAGCTGAGCGATTGCAGCAATTGGTAAACCCTGTAGAAGCAAAAACTGGACAGGTGACGCTCGGCGCTAACCTCGTTTGACGCGCACCCGGTACAATCAAGACGCGGGTCTCAAGAACTTGCGTGCGGCAAAAACGCCGCTCTGGATGGGGATCGGTTTTGATGATCAGAGGCTTTCTGAACCGGCTCGCCCTTGTGGTGGTAGTCGCCGCAGGACTTGCGGGCTCCGTTTCGGTGGCTTTCGCCCAGAACGTTGTGGTCCACGGCAATCGCCGCGTCGATACCGACACCGTTCGCTCCTACTTCACCGGCAGCGACGTCAACAAGGGCGTCGAGGACCTGCGCAAGACCGGTCTGTTCTCCAGCGTGCGCGCCCGTCGTGAGGGAGGCACGATCGTCATTGATGTCGCAGAAAACAACGTCATCAACCGCGTCGCTTTCGAGGGCAACAGCAAGGTCAAGACCGAAAGTCTCCAGGCTGAAATCCAGACCCGGTCGCGCGGGCCGTTCGATCCGGCGATCGTCGATGCCGACGTTCAGCGCGTCCTCGAAATCTATCGCCGTTCGGGCCGCGCAGCCGCCAGCGTCAAATATCGCATCGTCGATCTTCCGAACGGCCGCATCGACGTCGTCTTCACGATCGACGAAGGCGGCAAGACCGGCGTGAAGGAGATCAGGTTCGCCGGGAACGAGATTTATTCCGGTTACCGGCTGCGTGGTCTCATGCAGACGACGGAAATGAACCTACTGTCGTTCTTCAAATCCAGCGACGTCTACGATCCGGACAAGATCGCCACCGATCTCGAGCTCATCCGCCGTTTCTACCTGAAGAACGGCTATGCCGATTTCCGCATCATCAATTCCGACGCGACCTATGATCCAGTGCAGCAGGGCTACATCATTACGATCACGCTGGAAGAAGGGCCGCAATATCGGGTCGCCGACGTGCATGTCGATTCGCATCTGCCGGATGTGCCTTCGGAAGCACTACGTCCGCTTATCTCGATTTCATCCGGCGACATCTACAACGGCGACGCCGTCGAAAAAACCGTCGAGCGGCTGACCAAGGAAGTCTCGAAAAACGGCTACGCATTTTCGCAGGTACGTCCGCGCGGCGAACGCGATATCGCGACGCGCACGGTCAGAATCGCCTTCGTGATCGACGAGGGCCCGCGCGTGTATATCGAGCGGATCGACGTGCGGGGTAATACACGCACGCGTGATTTCGTCATCAGGCGCGAATTCGAGATCGGCGAGGGTGACGCCTATAATCGCGTGCTGATCGATCGCGCCGAGCGCCGCCTAAACAGCCTCGGCTATTTCAAGAAGGTGCGCATCACCAACCAGCCGGGTTCCCAGCCCGACCGCGTGATTATCATCGTCGATGTCGAAGACCAGCCGACGGGTTCGTTCTCAGTATCCGGCGGATATTCGACCACCGACGGCTTTTTGGCCGAAGTCTCCGTCAGTGAATCGAACTTCATGGGCCGCGGCCAGTTCGTGCGCGCCTCGGCGACGGTCGGTCAGCGCGCCCGCGGCGTCGAGTTCAGCTTCACAGAGCCCTACATTTTTGATCAGCCAATTGCCGCCGGCTTCGACCTGTTCGCCAAACAGTCGGACGCCTCGAGCTATTCCTACTATAAGAACACCATCGTCGGCAGCACGCTGCGTCTCGGCTTGCCGATCACGGACGAGATCTCGTTCTCGCCGCGCTACTCCATCTACAACCAGTTCGTCTCGATCCCAAACGACTCGAAGCGTCCGTATAACGATTGTACGAACCCGGTCTTCGGGACGACGCCGGGCTTTAACTTGTACCCGCTTCCGCCGAGCCTGTTCTACAACTGCTTGACCAACGGCGAGGCCTCGCTGGCGATCAAGGAGTCACAGGGGTCGAGGCTCACGTCTCTCGCCGGCTACACGCTCGCCTATAACAGCCTCGATAGGGTCAAGGAGCCGACGAGCGGCATCTATGCCGAGCTGAAGCAGGATATTGCCGGCCTCGGCGGGCAATCCCGTTTCGTCCGCACCACCGGCGAGGCGCGCTACTATCACGATCTCTTCTGGGACGACATTATCGGCATTGCGCGCATTCAGGGCGGTGTCATGCAGGCGATCGGCGGCTACCAGCTGCACGTGACGGATAACTTCAATCTCGGGCCGAGCCTGGTACGCGGCTTCGCACCGGGCGGCCTCGGTCCGCGCGATATTTCGGACTTCACCAACAACAAGGGCAACGGCATCGGCGGCACAAAATATCTCGGCGGATCGCTCGAAGCGCAGTTCCCGATCTGGGGCCTGCCGCGCGAGCTCGGGCTGAAGGGCGCTGTCTTCGCCGATGCCGGCATGCTGTTCGATTATCGCGGCCGGACCAATTTCAGCCAGCAGGTCTTCGGTATTCCGGGACTGCCTTGCGTTGCACCATATACGCCGCCGACGTTCGGGCAGGGCAGCTGCATCACGCTCGATGACGAAAAGAAAATCCGTTCGTCGGTCGGCGCCTCGATCTTGTGGGCATCGCCACTTGGGCCGATCCGCTTCGACTATGCCTTCGTGACATCGAAGGCGAGCCACGACGTGACGCAGGCGTTCCGCTTCTCCGGCGGTTCGAGCTTCTGATCGGATAGAGTTCTGGAAGCCGGCGCCGGGCAGAAAGCCTGGACGCCGGCTTTTCATTGCCGATGGCTTTTGTGGCGCCGGGTTGATAAGGCGGACGCGATGTGTCAGCCCCGGCCGCGACCTCGCTCATGAGCGAACCGACCTTCTTCCGCAGCACGCGGCATCTTTCGCTCGCCGATGTTCTCGCGCTGACCGGTGCGCGCGCGCCGGAAGGCGCCGATGCGGCCTTGCGTATCCGCCGTGTCGTGCCGCTGGAAGAAGCGCGCGCGGGCGATCTGTCGTTCTTCACCCATCCACGCCACAGGGCAGCGCTGGCAACGACCCGGGCATCCGCCTGTTTCGTTCGGCCCCGGCACTCCGCCCTCGTGCCGGCCTCTACGCTCGCAATCGAAACGGACGATCCGCAGCGCGCCGTGGCGACCGTCCTTGCCGCGCTTTTTCCCACGGCCGTGCAGCCCGGATCGCTCTTTGGCGCGACCGGCAAATCGCCGGGCGCGAACGTGCATCCCGATGCGCGTATCGAAGATGCGGTCATCATTGATCCCGGTGCGGTCGTTGGTCCGCGCGCGGAGATCGGAACCGGTAGCAGAATCGGACCGAACGCCGTGATCGGACCGGATGTTCGCATCGGGCGGAATTGCGCGATCGGTCCGCACGCCTCAGTGCTTTATGCCCTCATTGGAGATCGGGTGATCATTCATGCGGGCGTCAAAATCGGTCAGGACGGGTTTGGCTTCGCACTTGGGGACAAGTCGCACGCGAAAGTGCCGCAGATAGGTCGCGTCATCATCCAGGATGATGTCGAGATTGGCGCCAACACCACGATCGATCGTGGGGCGCTCGTCGATACCGTCATCGGCGAAGGCACGAAGATCGATAATCTCGTCCAGGTCGGTCACAACGTGACGATCGGGCGCCATTGCATCATCGTAGCGCAAACGGGAATCTCGGGATCGGTGTCGATCGGCGATTTCGCCCTGCTCGGCGGACAGGTGGGTGTCGCCGGCCATCTAGCTATCGGCGCCCGCGCCCAGGTTGCGGCGCAGTCCGGCATCGTGCGCAATGTCGACGCAGGCGCGCGCATGGCGGGCACGCCGGCGCGTCCGATCCGCGCCTATCTTCGGGACAAGGTTACGCTCGCGCGCAGGGGCCAAGAGAAAATAGCAGCGCCGCACCTTCAGTTTGAAGACGCACCGGCGGAATGATGCGGGAGGGAGACGACATGCTGGACGCGCCGGCGAGCCTCGGAGCGATGGACATTCTGCAGATTTTGAAATCCCTGCCCCATCGCTATCCCCTTCTGCTCGTCGACAGGATTATCGACATTCGCGGGGACGAATCCTGCATCGGCATCAAGAACGTGACAATGAACGAACCGCATTTCCAGGGACATTTCCCGGACCAGCCAGTCATGCCCGGGGTGCTTCTGATCGAAGGAATGGCACAGACAGCGGGCGCCATCTGTATTCGTGCGCGGATGAGCGATGCGCCGCCGCCGCTTGTCTATTTCATGACGATTGACAAAGCGAAGTTTCGCAAACCGGTTTTGCCGGGCGACCGCGTTGAATTCCACATGCGCAAGCTCAACCAGAAGCGCAGCATGTGGTGGTTCGAGGGCAAGGCGAAAGTCGACGGCGTGCTTGTCTGCGAGGCCGAGATCGGTGCTTCGCTCGCTGCGGGAAGGGCCGCACTCTGAGCAACGCTACACGCAATGTGAAAGCCCAAACGCCCGCTGCTTTCGTGCATCCGCTTGCATTGGTGGAAAGGGGCGCGGAGCTTGGCGTCGGCGCGATCGTTGGTCCGTTCTGCCATGTCGGGCGTGACGTGGTTCTTCACGAGGGGGTCGAGCTCATCTCGAACACCGTTGTCGCTGGACGCACGACGGTGGGTGCACGCACGCGCATCTTTCCGTTTGCGTCGATCGGCCATGCGCCGCAGGATCGCAAATATGCCGGTGAGCCCTCGACTCTCGAGATTGGCGCCGACTGCATCATTCGCGAAGGCGCGACGATCAATCCGGGCACGGCTGGCGGCCGTATGGCAACAAATGTGGGCGACCGCTGCCTTCTGTTGGCGCAGGCGCACGTCGCCCATGACTGCCGGCTCGGCAACGATGTGCTTCTCGCAAACAATGTACTGCTCGCCGGGCACGTGACCGTGGAGGATCACGCGATCCTCGGCGGCGGCGCGGCGGTGCAGCAATTCGTCCGGATCGGCGCGCACGCATTTCTCGGCGGGCTGTCGGGTCTCGAGAGCGATCTCATCCCGTTCGGCTTTGCGCTTGGGAATCGTGCGCGGCTGACCGGGTTGAACCTGATTGGCCTGCGCCGCCACGGATTCTCGCGCGACTCGATTGATGCTTT
The DNA here is from genome assembly GCA_034669525.1 of Methylobacteriaceae bacterium. GTDB lineage: Bacteria > Pseudomonadota > Alphaproteobacteria > Rhizobiales > Beijerinckiaceae > JAFASC01. The sequence continues at coordinate 10,763 of JAXDNH010000059.1, forward strand.
GCGAGCCGCATATCGGGCGCTGTTTGCCTTGGGCAAAACGCTGCGCCAACGCGCACAGGAAGTTGCGCGGGATTTTGCAGCTCCGGAGGTGCAGCAGCTCGTGGGATTTATTGAAGAAGGGGATGATCGCAGTTTTTGCCTGCCGCGCGACGGGCTGGAGACGGAGGAATGAATGCGCCGGTGCTTGTGACGGGGAGGTTTCGGCCGGCTCTGGACAGAGAGCTGAGGGTCTTCCTGATCGCGGGCGAACCGTCCGGGGATATGCTCGGTGCGAAGCTCATGCGCGCCCTCGCGAACAGGGCAGGGCGCGTGCGCTTTGCTGGCACCGGCGGTCCGGCCATGGAAGCGCAGGGACTTACAAGCCTGCTTCCGCTAAGCGAAATATCGCTAGTGGGCATTCTGCCCGTGCTGAAGCGGCTGCCGCAACTTATCGGCTCAATTTGGAAAGTCGCGGATGCGGTGATCGCGGCGGAGCCCGACATTCTCATCATCATAGACAGTCCGGATTTCACGCATCGTGTTGCGCGTCGCGTTCGCCGCGCGCGGCCCAATCTGCCGATCGTAAATTATGTGAGCCCGAGCGTTTGGGCTTGGCGACCCGGGCGCGCGGAGCGCATGCGCGGCTATGTCGATCACGTGGTTGCGCTGCTGCCATTCGAACCCGCAGAATATGAACGACTCGGCGGACCGGATTGCACCTATGTCGGCCACCCGCTCGTCGAGCAGATTGGCGACCTGCGCGCGAACGCAGACGAATCGCAGCTTCGCGAAACGATCCCGTCAACTCTGGTCGTTATGCCAGGCTCCCGCGAATCCGAAATCCGGTGGCTTATGCCCGTCTTCGGGTCCGCGCTTGCTCGATTGAAGGACGCGTTTCCCGTGCAGATCGTTCTGCCGACGCTGCCCCATCTCGAACATTTAGTGCGAGCCGAAGCACGGACATGGCAGGTAGACCCCCGCGTCATCACTGATACGGACGAAAAACATGCCACAATGCGCCGCGCACGCGCAGCGCTTGTTGCTTCGGGAAGTGCGACACTTGAACTCGCGCTTGCCCGCGTGCCGATGGTTGTTGCGTATCGCGTCTCCCTCATCGAAGAGCTCATCGCCCGTCTGATGCTGTGTACTGACAAGATCGCGCTGCCGAATCTTGTTCTCGGTAAAGATGCGGTGCCGGAATGCCTGCAAGGCGATTGCTCGGCCCGGCGTTTAGTCGAGGCGCTCCGGCCGCTGCTTGCTGGCGGGGTGGAACGTGACGCGCAACTCTCCGCCTTCGAAGGGCTGGTCTCGCTGATGAACGTAGACGCTCGACAATCACCGAGTGATAAGGCCGCCGAAATCGTCGAAAGAATTGCGATCAATCCCCCACGCTAGGACCAAGATCATAGATCGTGCGCGTCAGGGATGCGCAATCCGGCCTTACTCGGCAGGGCGGGCCGATAGCGGCGACTGGCCAACCACAAACGCGTGCAGCGCGTCGCTTAATCGCTGCCGTGCTTCAACGGGTGTAAATGTGTGATCGGTATTCTCGATCAGCTGCTTCGTGATGCCGGGTAGAGCGGTCGCCCGGCAGCCCCCGGGACCCAGGTAGCGTTCGAGTTCGTCCAGTCCGGGATCGTTGTCACCGTAGACGAGCAGAATCTGCGTGCCGCGTCCCGACAAATCTTCGAACCAGCGCTCGACGAGATTCTTGCCACTCCAGGCGAGGTTTCCGCGCACGAGCAGATTTGTCGCGTGGCGCAGCGCAAATTTCACCAGCCGCTTCGCCTGCAGAAGAACGCGGGCCGATAATCCGCGCGCGCTTAACGCGCCGATCTCCGTATCCCGCGCGTCGGTCCGTGCGGCGATTTCGGTCGCCTTCGTTCGCCGCCAGGCTTCGAGCTGCAGGGCGTAGGCCGGACCCCAAAGGAAACAAAGCTGGTTGACGAGCGCGATGCGGGTAATCCGGCGGTCCGATATCGCGGCGTGAAAAGCCTGATAGGCGCCGCTACAGGTGCCGAAGACTGTCAGGTCATGAATGCCGCGTCCGTGCAGCCAATCGATCGCCGCGCGCATGTCTCCGCTGAGCGCGCTGTAGAGATGCGGAGCGCCGTCCGAAGACGCTTCGCTGTCACCGATTCCGGCAAGGTCAAATCGCAGGGAAGCGATCCCAGAGCGCGCCAGCTCGCGCGCCATGTCGACATGCATGCGCGCCCAGCCAACGTGATAGATCGCGCCGGCATTGACGAAGACCACGGCTTTGCGCGGCTGATGCCCTGTGAGACCGCGGCAGAAGATGCCGGCGAGACGGCCGCCTTCGCCGAGCATGGCGGGAGCCTCGATGTAGTCATTCCCAACAAGCACAGGCCTGCTGTTTGCGAGAGGTTTGGCTTCGCCCGCCGGCGCGTTCGCGGCGAGCCAGTCGGTCAGACGCGCGATCGATTCAGTTGGCACAACGGAAGCGGTCGGATCGCACATCATGGGCGCGTAAGCCTCGAAGGGCGCCTCCTCAATTGCCGAACCAATCGCGGCGAGCCGCGCCGCAAGCGGCTTCGGAGCGGCATTGTCGGGATGCATCAGCAGCACGCGAGGCCTAGCGGGGAACGGTCTCTGCGGCCAATCCACCTCTGACAGATACTCCAGCGTTGTGCGCGCCACCCGGAAGCCCGCGACTTCCAGCCCGTCGAATGTGGTGGGGTTGGTTTGCGGCACCAGCAAGTGCGCAAGCGCCTTCAACTCGCGCACGTAACCGCGCCCAGAAAGCGGCGGCGCAAGGAGTGCAAGTGCCGTGATATCATTGCGCTGGGCAGCCGCGCATGCGGCGAGGAGGGCGCCTAGACGTAAGCCCACGAGGGCGACGTCGCTAACCTCGGTCTCGCGGCGGAGGAAATCGACGGCCGCGCCGATATTCGCAACCCAAGTTGCGACACGATCGGGATCTTCGCCATTGCCGGCCGAGTCCGCGGTCCCGTGATAGTCGAAACGGAGGACGGGCAGTCCGGCACGTGCGATCGAGCAGGCCAGATCATGCATCGTGCGCCGGCTGCAGAGCTCCTCGTAACCGAAGGCGCTGCAGAGCACGATTCCGCGACCGCCGGTTGCGGGGTGCAGCCAGCCGACACAATCGTCAAAGGCGACCGGGACGATCGACGCCACCTCTCCCCCGCGGATTTGATCCGCGACAATAGGGGAGAGGCATTGAGATGCGGTGAATCCGCTGGGTCAGTAGCGCGCGACGACGGGGGCGGGCGCACCCCAGTTGAAGTGATAGTTCAGCCCGACACGCGCCAGATGATACATGGCCCGCGTTCCAAATCGGGCGGTTCCGTCGGGAACGAGCGAAACCGTCGGCGTACTGGCCCCCATATATTGATAGCGGTACTGCAGGTCGACCGACCAATTCGGCGTGATCATTTTCTCGACGCCTATGCCGACTGCACCGGGTTCCCTGCCCAAGCCGAATGGATTGCGGGAACGCGACCAAGTGCCGAAAGAACTACCCGCGAAGCCCACGAAATTGTCGTGGATCGATCCGTAGGCAGCGCCGGCGGTGAAATAAAACAGGACGTTGTCCGTGAAGAGAAAGTGGTCGAACGCATAGCCGATACGAATGCGCACCGTGCCGAGCGCGTTGACACGCGTGCTCGCAGATATGCCGGCTATTCCGGGGCCACCCGCCACGTTCGTCACCGGCCCGCTTGCAGAGACCGATCCTCGAATAGCCGCACCATCGAAATCCGCTGCGGCGCCAATAACGATGTTCCAGGGCAGTTGATAGTCGCAACCGACGTCCCCGCCGCCGAATGGGCCGCTCGCATAAACCTTGGACCGCCCGATCAAGGGATTGGTGCTGCCGGAGCCCGCCAAGGTTGCGAAGTGGTAGTCATCATAGGCGAAGCCGGCGTGGACGCCCACGTGGCAGCCGGTCCAGCTGAACGGCGCCACCACCAGAGGCGGGGGCGGCGGCGGCGCGCGCCTGGGGAGGTCGGCTGCCGACACCGTCCCAGCGGTGAAGGCGGAAAAAACGCCTGCAGAAATCAATCGAGAAAAGCGTCGCATCCACCCGGACCTTCTTGCGCGAGTCAACGAGCCGAAAATTACCACGCCGCAGCGCGGGGCGGAGGGGGCGCAGAGACAAATTGGGGGGATGAGGCTTTTTGGTCACAAATTGTTGGGGTGTGCCGGCACAGGCACCGTGGCGATGCGAGGCTGTTCTTGCAATGTGTGAGCTATAACGCCATCGCGCCCGTCTGACCGATTTTGCGGCCGACCGGGTCGATCAAAACGCCTGGATTGAGGATGCCTGCCGGGTCGAGGCGCTGCTTTGCCGCGGCCAACGCGGCGCGGAAGAGATCAGGCGTCTCGCGCTCGTAGCCGTCGCGATGATCGCGACCGACTGCATGGTGGTGAGTGACCGTGCCGCCGAGCCGCGTGACGATCTCGTTGCAGGCGCGCTTGATCTCGACCCAGCGCGCGAGCACGCTCTTGAGGTCGCCGCGATCGGAACCGAGCACCGCATAGGTGAAGTAGGGCGCCGGCCCATCAGGGTAGACATGCGTGAACCGGCAGGAGACGGTCGCATCGCGCCCCGTTGCCTTGCGGATGGCGGCGGCCGCCTCATGCTTCACCTGTTTGTAGAATCCCTCGAACCTGTCCCAGGTGATCGCCGTCTCGAACGTATCCATAATGATGGCCATGCCAATCATGGAATCGCGCCAGAGCGGCATGCGGATGAAGGCGTTTCGCCAGACCATAGCGACATCGGAACCGCCGCTCTTTTCTTCGCCGGAATCGATCGCGCCGCCGTGATCACGCGCGAGTTCCAGTGCGCGCGCCATCCAGGGGCCCACATCGTGATCGGCGGATTCAAAAGCGAGGATCAGTGTCGGCGATTTGCGGTCACCCACATGGTTGAATCTGACCTCGTCCTGATCGAGTAGCCGGCAATTCGTCGGATTGAGACCGGATTGCGAAAGAGCGCGCACCGCGCGCGCAGCGGCGAATACATCTGGGAAGCGGACTGACGCCCCGGCGCGGAATTTCGGCCGGTCCTGCAAGCGCATCCAGGCTTCCGTGACGATGCCCAGAATGCCTTCGGAGCCCATGATTATCCGGTCGGGCGCGGGACCGGCGCCCGAGCCCGGCAGGCGCCGGCTCTCCATAATTCCGCTCGGCGTCACCACGCGCGTGGACTCAACGAAATCATCGATATGGGTTTTCGCTGTCGCGTAATGGCCCCCGGAGCGCGTGACGATCCATCCGCCGAGCGTCGAGAACTGAAAGCTTTGGGGATAGTGGCGCAGCGTCAGTCCGCGCGGGCGAAGCTGATCTTCCAGCGCAGGGCCGTAGATGCCGGCGCCGATACGCGCCGCGCGGCTCGCGTGGTCGATCTCGTGCACTTTATCGAAGCGCTCGAGATCGAGCGAAATCGTTGCGGCGTATTGATCCCCAACTGCAGGCTCGACTCCCCCGACGACGCTCGATCCGCCGCCAAATGGAATGACAGCGACATTGTTGCGGCCGGCCCAATCGAGGATGGCGGCGATCTCATTTTCGGTGTGAGGAAAAGCCACATGATCGGGCGGGTTCGGCACGTCGCGCATCCACATGCGCAGGATGTCCGGGAACGATCTGCCGTATGCATGCAGAAGCCGGTCATGCGGCGTCGTTGAGAAGCGCGATGCCAATGCCTGCGGCGGTTCGATGCGCGGTTGGCGCAAATCGAAATCGCCTGTCTTCGGCTCGGCACCGGGCGCGAGTCCGTCGCGTCCGGCAAGTTCGCGGACGCGCGCTGCGACTGCCGAATGTTCCGCCGGCGTCAGCTCATCGTCGTCATAGCCCCAACCCCAAAATTTGCGAGGTCTATGCTTCGATCGGGTAACGGGTGGGCTCATCGTTTCCTCGGGGAGGCGCAGACCGTCAGTTCAGATCGACGCGTATTGGCACGTGATCTGACGGTTTGTCGTTCTCGCGCATCTTTTTGTCGATCGCGACCGCCCGCAATCGATCCGCGGCCATCGGCGAGAGAAGCAGATGATCGATGCGGAGCCCTTTATTCCGTTGCCATGCGCCGGCCTGGTAATCCCAAAATGTGTAGAGCCCCGGTGCGTCGGTCACTGCGCGCAGCGAATCGACGAAGCCTAAATTGAG
>JAXDNH010000060.1:0-9051 GCA_034669525.1 Methylobacteriaceae bacterium
GTCGACCTCCTGATCCTCGATCTCGTCATGCCCGATCTTGACGGCATGGGCGTGCTCGGGCGCATGCGCGAGCGCAAGATCGGCGTGCCTGTCATCGTGCAGACCGCGCATGGCTCGATCGAAGCGGTGATCTCGGCGATGCGTGCCGGCGCGCATGATTTCGTCGTGAAGCCGGTTGGCGCCGAGCGCCTGCAGGTCTCGATCAAGAACGCTTTGCGCTCCGATGCGCTCGAAGAAGAAATCCGCCGCATCAATCGGCGCAATTCCGGCACCCTCGGCTTCAGGGACCTCGTCTCGAAGAGCGAGGAGATGGCGCGCATTATTCGCCTCGGCGAACGCGCCGCGCGCTCGACCATTCCCGTGTTGATCGAAGGTGAATCGGGCGTCGGCAAGGAACTCGTCGCGCGCGCGATCCAGGGTGCCTCGGATCGCCGGGGCAAAGCCTTCGTCACGGTGAATTGCGGTGCGCTGCCGGAGAACCTCGTCGAATCGATTCTCTTCGGCCACGAGAAAGGCGCGTTCACCGGCGCGACCGAGAAGCACGCCGGCAAATTTCTGGAAGCAAATGGCGGCACACTGTTTCTCGATGAGATCGGTGAGTTGCCGCTCGAAACGCAGGTGAAGCTGCTCCGCGCGCTGCAGGAAGGCGAGATCGATCCGATCGGCGCCAAGCGCTCCGTGCGCGTCGACATCAGGCTGATCTCCGCAACGAACCAAAACCTGATCGAACTCGTGCGTCACGGCCGCTTTCGCGAAGACCTGTACTATCGCCTCAACGTCTTCCCGATCACGATGCCGTCACTGCGCGCACGCCGTGGTGACATCGGCGATCTGGCGCGCCGTTTTTGCGCGCGCTTTGCCGCGGAAGAGGGAAAACGTATTCGCGGCATCAGCGCCGAGGCGCTGTCGCTGCTCTCGTCATACGACTGGCCCGGCAACGTGCGGCAACTCGAGAACGCGATTTTCCGCGCGATTGTGCTCTGCGACGGCGACGAACTGACGGTGGCGGAGTTTCCGCAGATCGCGGCGCAGGTCGATGGTTTCGATGTCCGCGTGCCGCCGCTGCCTGCACCGGCCGCGCTCACATCGGCGCCGCCGCGCGAATTCGTCCGCGTCGAAATCCGCGACCCCAATGTGCTGCGGCTGCTCGACGAGAGCGGCGACGTGCGGCGGCTGGAGATGCTGGAGGCGGAGACGATAAAATTCGCGCTGTCGCATTATCGCGGGCAGATGTCGGAAATGGCGCGTCGTCTCGGCATCGGGCGCTCGACGCTTTACCGGAAAATGAAGGAATACGGGCTGAACGATCCCGCGGTCGACGCCGAGCCCGACGATATGGAGCACGGCACCGCGGCGTAGCGGAGCCGCGGTTAGCGTCCGACCCGCGGCCTCCATGTGCGGCGCTGCAGATCGACCATCGCAGTCGCAAAGCTCGTCGCGTCGTCGACCATTTCTTTCCATTGCGTGACCGGCGTCGGCGCACGGCGGCCGACAAGCTTGCCGGTGACCTCGTCGGTTTCGAAATGCAGCTCGGCCTCGAAATGTTTGGCGAGTCTCTGCATGGCGCGATTTGTCGCGAGGCAGGACATGTAGAGCGTCTCGACGCGTGCATTGCGCGCGGCGCGAACGATGCGCGACATGAGCTCCTCGCCGACCCCTCGACGCCGCCAGTCGTGCTCGACACTGAACGCTGCTTCAGCAACGCGGTGATCGTCGCCGATCATGCGCAATTCACCGGCCCCGCGGAGTTCCCCCTCGACAAAGTAGCCGAAGATCGACCCTTCGAGCTTGAAACAGCGCTCCGCGTAATTGCGGATGAAATCGTCGGACACACCCATGGCGAACCGGTCGTGCCGGCTGTCCGGGTCGAGGCGGAGCAGGTGGTCGCGGAACGCCGGCTCGTCGCTCGGCCAAAGCTTGCGAATGTATCCAGTGCGGATCGCCTGGTCGCTCATCGGGGTCTCCTGCCATAGGGCGAAATACTGTCTCCCCGTCGGCGTTTCGCCTCAATTAAATATGTTGCACTGCAGCAAAAAATCAAGGTGGCTTAGCTGCACCGGCCAGCAGCAATGCACGCCCCTCATGACCGATCACCTCCCCAGCAATCAACGTGCCCGCTTCGTGGCTCGTTAGGGCGACGGGCGTAAAATCCTCGGCGCGACCCTTACCGCCGCGCTCTGCGAGCACGGTGATGCGCCGGCCCAGCTGAGCGTCGAGATGCCGTGCAAAGGCGACGGTCGCCGCCTCCCTCAGCCGCGCCGCCCTGGCCCGGGCTACCTCCGGGACAACCTGCGGCATCCGGGCAGCCGGAGTGCCAGGCCTCGGCGAATACGGAAAGGCGTGGATGTGGGTGAGGCCGCACTCCTCAATGAGCGCCAGCGAGTCCTCGAACATGGCCTCGGTTTCGGTAGGGAACCCGGCAATGACATCGGCGCCAAAGACGATGTCGGAGCGCAGCCGCCGGATCTCACGGCAGACGTGGATGGCATCGGAGCGGCTATGGCGGCGCTTCATGCGCTTCAAAATAAGATCGTTGCCCGCCTGCAAAGAGAGATGGAGATGCGGCATCAGGCGCTTCTCGCGCCCAAGTGCATCGAGAAGTGGCTGATCGATCTCGGCAACGTCGAGGGAGGAGAGGCGCAAGCGCGGAAGATCCGGCACCTCGGCAAGAATTTGGGTGACCAGCCTCCCAAGCCGCGGTTTCCTCGGCAGATCGGCGCCCCAGGACGTCAGGTCGACGCCGGTCAGCACCACCTCACGATGACCGGAAGCCACGAGGGCCTGCACATCGGCGATAATCGCCTCGGCGGGGACGGAGCGCGAGGCGCCGCGGCCGAAGGGAATGATGCAGAACGTACAGCGGTGATCGCAGCCGTTCTGGATGGCGACGAAGCCCCGCGTGTGACCCTCAATGCCGGGTAGGGCCTCGACACCAACGCGCGCGCCCCAGGTTGCAGGCGCGACCTTCTCCGCATTGGGCACGATCGCGGCGGTTTCGGGCATATCCGCGAAGGCCGCCCGATCCGTCTCGACCGCACAGCCCGTCGCGACGATCCGCGCTTCCGGACGCTCGCGCGCTGTCCGACGGATAGCCTGGCGCGCCTGGCGGGCCGCCTCCGTCGTTACCGCGCAGGTGTTGACGATAACCAGATCGCGCTGCCCCGCCGCACTGGCGGCACGCCGCATCGCCTCGGATTCAACGAGGTTCAGCCGACAGCCAAAGGTGAGGACTTCGACAGGCGCGTGAACTCTCACGCGGCCAGCTCCGCGAAAGCTGCGGGGTCGAGCCGCGTCTCGAATTCAAATTCGACGGGGCCGGTCATCAGCACGCGGTCGTCTTCCGCGCGCCACGTGATGGTGAGCTCGCCGCCGGGCAGCGCCACAGCGGCTCGCCGGTCGGTCAGCCCGGCGCGCGCAGCAGCCACGAGCGCCGCGCAGGCGGCCGAGCCGCAGGCCAGCGTCGCCCCGGCGCCCCGTTCCCAGACCCGCAGCATAATGCGATCGCGACCGATGACCTGCGCAAACGAAACGTTGGCGCGCTCGGGAAAGAGCGGGTGATGCTCGATTTCCGGGCCAACCGCGCGCAGATCGATCGCCGCGGCGTCCGGCACGAAAAACACCGCATGAGGATTGCCGATGCTGACGGCTGCGAAAACCTCGGGCACGCCGGCGACGGGAGGATCAAGCCGCACGCGGCTAGTATCGCCCACCTCACGCGCGAGCGGAATCTCGCGCCAGCCGAATCGTGGTGCGCCCATATCGACGGTGAAGATGGATTCGCCGTTGCGCGCGACTGGCAGCAGGCCTGCATCGCTTTCGAGCAGCAGCTCCTTTCCGGCCGCTTCGCGCATCAGCAGATAGGCAACGCAGCGCGTGCCGTTGCCGCACGCATCGGAGGAAGAGCCGTCGTTGTTATAGATCATGAGCCGTGCCGCGCTCCGCGGGCTTGCCGGGTCATGCAGGACCATGAGCTGGTCGAAGCCGAGCCCCGGCTCGCGGTTGATCGCGCGGGCCTCGGCCGCATTTACGACGTGGTTGCTGCCGCGCAAGTCGAGCACGGCAATTGCATTGCCGATTCCGTTCATCTTCACGATCGGCCGGTTGGCGAGGGCAGTCATATTCGGGTCCCAGTCCCGGGCACATATAGGCGAAAGCCACGGGCGCCACTATGTCCCTCTCGGGCGCGGTTTGCGGCCTGGAACCCGGCAAGAATAGATGCGGAGCGGCAAATGAGCAGGATGTCCACCTTTGTTGCTTCCCGGGTTGCCCGGCTAATCGCGCCTGCAGCCGTTTGCGTCGCCTGTTTTGTCCTCCTCGCACCGGCGGGAGCATTCGCGCAAACACCGCCGGCCAGTCCCGCCGCGCCCGGGCCGGCAACGCCATCCGCTGCTCCGCCTCCAGCAGCCGCGCCGGCGCCCGGTGCCCCGTCAACCGCCCAGCAGCCGCCGGACGAATCCGCGGTCGACGCGGCGCAGACCGTCGAGGTCCCCGCCCGGCCTGTCGCGCTCATGCGCGGCAACGCGACATGGGACGACGGGTTCAAGGCGATCACCGGCGCGCTGACGCAAATCCAGAGCGAGATGAACAAGGCCGGTCTCGCTGCCTCGGGCCATCCGTTCACGGTGTTTGTCGAAACCGACGATGCAGGCTTTCGCTACGAGGCGATGATCCCGCTCGACAAGGCGCCGGAAGGTAGGAGCGAGCTGACAAGTGATATCAAGATCGGCTCGTCGCCGTCCGGCAAGGCGATGAAGTTCCAGCACCGCGGCGCCTACGAGGACATCGACGCGACCTACGAGGCGATCACCGCGTATCTGGACGAGAAGAATATCGAAGCGCAGAACATGTTCATCGAGGAATATCTGACCGAGCCGAAGAGTTCGGAGGATGCGAGCCTCGAAGTCGATATTTACGTCTTCATCAAGGGGTGACTCGACCTCTCGCTTTCAGAAAAACGCCTGCAATCCTGTCTGCGCGCGGCCCAGGATCAGCGCGTGTACATCGTGCGTGCCTTCATACGTGTTGACCGTCTCGAGATTACAGACGTGGCGCATCACGTGATACTCGGCTTGGATGCCGTTGCCGCCGTGCATGTCGCGGGCGCTACGGGCGATGTCGAGCGCCTTGCCGCAATTGTTGCGTTTGACTAGCGACACCATTTCCGGCGCCATCCTGCCCTCGTCGAACAGGCGCCCGACTCGCAATGAGCCCTGCAGGCCGAGGGCGATCTCGGTCTGCATGTCGGCGAGCTTCTTCTGCACGAGCTGCGTCTGCGCCAGCGGTTTGCCAAATTGTTTGCGGTCGAGTGTGTATTGCCGCGCGCGATGCCAGCAATCCTCGGCCGCGCCCATTGCGCCCCAGGAAATACCGTAGCGCGCGCGATTTAAGCAGCCGAACGGGCCTTTGAGACCGGACACGTTCGGCAGGAGCGCGCCTTCCGGCACGATAACGCCATCCATGACCACTTCGCCGGTGATCGAGGCGCGCAGCGACAGCTTCCCGCCGATCTTTGGGGCGGAGAGGCCAGCCATGCCTTTCTCGAGCAAGAAGCCTCTGATCTCGTCGCCATGCGCGGACGATTTCGCCCAGACGACAAACACGTCGGCGATCGGCGCATTTGAAATCCACATCTTTGTGCCGGTGAGGCGATAGCCTTCCGACACTTTCTCAGCGCGGGTGCGCATGCTGCCGGGATCGGAACCGGCATCGGGCTCGGTCAAACCGAAACAGCCGACCCATTCGCCGCTCGCAAGCTTCGGCAGATATTTCTTGCGCTGCGTTTCGTCGCCGTATGCGTTGATCGGAAACATGACGAGCGAGGACTGCACGCTCATCATCGAGCGGTAGCCGGAATCGACGCGCTCGACCTCGCGCGCCACAAGCCCGTAGGCGACATAGCTCGCCTCGGCGCCGCCATACGCCTCGGGGATGGTCACGCCGAGCAGGCCGAGTGCGCCCATTTCGTTGAAAATCGCGCGGTCGGTCTTCTCCTGCAGATAGGCTTCGGTGACGCGCGGCAGCAGCTTCTCCTGCGCATAATCGCGAGCAGTGTCGCGGATCATCCGCTCGTCGTCGGTCAGCTGCTCGTCGAGGAGGAAGGGATCGTCCCACTGGAAATGCGCCCGGGCCGCTTTGCCTCCCGATTTCGGCTGGACAAGTGCGCTCATCGCGTCCTCCGTGGTGATCTCGTTCCTTAACATCGAACATGCGGCAGCAGGAGCACCTGTTCAAGCGGCCGCTCCCGGTCTTTTGCAAGCGCGCGTTATCGCCGCCGCACACCAGTACGTGCCGGCGCGGGCCCCGCCGGCTGGCCGGCGAGGCTTTGATTTGAGACGCAATGATCCGCCTACGCGACGCGGCGCGGCACGTTTCTTTCGATTGCGGCAGCGTTCCGGCCGGCCTGGGATTGAATCACCTGCGCCGCTTCTTCCGCGACGCGCGCTGAAACCGCGGCAAGGCGGCGGCTGCTCTCAACCGTGTGGCCTAACCGGCCCCGCGCGATGTCGCTCTGCACCGCGACGAGATCGTGCAGCGAGCGGCAGCTCGCGAGCCGGCTCATCGCATCGAGGTTTTTGGCCATGCGCTCCTGCATCAGCTCAAACCATTCGCGCGAGATGTCCTGCGCGCCCTTCACCAGGATCGTGCTGGCCTCGGCAACGGCCTCGACATTCTGCGCCGATCTGCGCGCCAGCTCCTCCGCCTGCGGGCCGGCAAAGCCCACGGCTTCAGTGAACTGGTCCGCCGCCTTCTGGAAGTTTTTCACGCTGTTGTTCAGGCCGAACTCCATCGCGTCGCGCACGGTCTCGGCTTGCTGGTTGTGTGTGGTCTCAGACATTTTTGACTTCCCCGTCTGTTTCAATGTGTGGTGCGGCCGGCCCTGACGGGCGTGCCACGTTCGATCCGTCGCGTACGTGAGAGCACGACGAGAGCGCCGTCGGTCGAGCCGACGCTCCAACGGGTCGAGGCTTGCATGGAATGGACTCGGCGCCTCCAGACGCTGAGGCGATCCGACAAGCCTGAGAGCCGGCGCTCTTAACTGGCGCAGCCCATCCCGATGGGGCGGCAACGGATTAACCTATGATGGGTTCCGGCCGATCGGCGGGGCGCGGAATAAATCGTACACAAGGTCTAGCTTTGGAGGCGGCGGGGCCCCGTCGCTTGCCACGCTCAGGCGGCACGGCCATCTTGGCCGAATGGCCCAGACGCCTGATCAATTCCGTGAGTCCGCCCGCATCGAGCCAGGTCGCGTCGAGCAAAGCGGCCTCGCCAATCTCGACACACGCTCGCGCGAGATTTTCCGCCGCATCGTTGAATCCTACCTCGCCAACGGCGAGCCGGTCGGCTCGCGCCATCTCTCGCGCATCCTGCCGATGACGCTGTCGCCGGCTTCGGTCCGCAACGTCATGCAGGACCTCGAAGAACTCGGCCTTGTCTATGCTCCCCATACCAGCGCCGGCCGGCTGCCGACCGAGATCGGCCTGCGCTTCTTCGTCGACGCACTCTTGCAGATCGGCGACCTCACCGAGGATGAGCGCGGCCGCATCGAGACGCAGGTGCGCGCGGCCTCGCGCGACCGCTCGTTTGAGGGCGTGCTTTCCGAGGCGACGAGCCTCTTGTCCGGGCTGACGCGTGGCGCGAGCGTCGTCGTCGCGAACAAGGAGAATGCGCGCTTAAAGCAGATCGAGTTCGTGCGACTGGAGCCCGAGCGCGCGCTCGCCGTGCTCGTCGGCGAGGACGGCTCGGTCGAGAACCGCATCGTCGCCACACCACGCGATCTGCCGCCCTCGGCGCTGCAGGAAGCGGCGAATTACTTGAACGCGCGCATCCGCGGCCACACGCTCACCGAAGTACGCGCCGACATCGAGGCGTCGCGCCATGCCGCGCAGGCGGAGTTGGACGAATTGACCGCGCGGCTTGTCGATGCAGGGCTCGCGAGCTGGGCGGGCTTAGGCGGCACCGCGCCGCAACTCATCGTGCGCGGCCAGAGCAATCTCTTGGAAGATCTGACCGCGGTGCAGGACCTCGAACGCATCCGGCTCTTGTTCAACGATCTCGAGACAAAGACGGAAGTGATCGATCTATTGTCGCGCGCCGAAAGCGGCGAGGGCGTGCGCATTTTCATCGGCTCCGAGAACAAGCTGTTCTCGTTCTCGGGCTCATCGATGATCGCCGCGCCGTTCCACGACGAGCAGCGCCGGATTGTCGGCGTGCTCGGCGTCATCGGGCCGACGCGGCTCAACTACGCGCGGATCGTGCCGATGGTGGATTACACGGCGAAAGTGGTGGCGAGGATTGTCGGGGGTGGGTGAGACCCTCGCAGACGCGGCGCGGGTAGGAATATTCCTATTCGGAGTGACCCTGCGGAGCAAGCATTGAACAAAGAGCCGAAAACAGAAACGGAACTAGACGATCTGATTCATCGCTACCTTGAGGAGCAGTATCGGGGACCTATCGGTGGTGCTCAGTGGATCAAAATTGTTCCACTTAATCCACCAGAGGACGGGAGGACCTGGTATATATCTCATACCGGTGAACCGGGCGGGCTGTCGTACGCCCTGAATGAGGCCGAGCGCTTCCTTATCGAAAAGTATGATCTCAGTGCCTAATCCGACCCGGCCTGCTCTGAAAGACCTTTTGGAACGTATAGAAGCAGCTCCCACCCTTTGGCGAATAAACGGTGTTGGAACAACGATGCTGGGTTCCTACAAGGATCGTGACATCAGTCCATTTTATCATTTTTCGCTGCTTTATTTCACAGTGCTTTTTGTTCCAGTTATTCCGATCGGGATATATTTGGTTAGCCCGGCGTCCGGCGGTCGAACTAACTTCCATGCCAAGATAGGCTTTCGTAATTTTGCGGCTGTGTATCCTGGCGGGCTAACGCGTTTACTTCTTTCTAGCGTTGCGGAGGCCGCAATTTTCATAGCGGTGATTGGACTTATTTTGGGATTTATTGTTTTCGTGTTCTACAATATACGTCATAAGTAGGTTTTCTCCATCGAAAGATTAGATGGAGCTGCACTACCCCCGCGTCAGCTTTGACGCCTCCTC
>JAXDNH010000061.1:0-18933 GCA_034669525.1 Methylobacteriaceae bacterium
GTGAGTTTCGTCAGCGCCGCCGGCGACGCGGTCAGCGCCAGATACAGCCCGAGCGCGAAAGACAGCACGAAGCCGATGATAAATTTCGGAAAGCGCTGCCAGATTTCGATCGGCCGCGCGCGATCGCCCGGACGCACGTTGATGTAGTTCGTCCAGATGAAGGCGAGCACAAAGGCCCAGATGCCGATGAACACGTCGATGAAGATTTTCACCGCCGCGGTCGTGCCGAGCACCCAGCCCGGCTGATAATTGACGCCTTCCGCGGAATTCTTGGCGAGGATCAGCGCCTCGGTGATGCCGCCGCCGGCAAGTGCCGCGCCGTCGGTCTTCACTGCAAGCCCCATCCACGACGCCGCGACAAGCGGCTCATTATAGAGGATGGTCTGCGCGAGGAACGGCAGGATCAAGACTTCGACGACCGCGAAGATGACGACGAGCGAGGAGACGAGAACCGGCACGACCGGCCGCGCGCGGATGGCGCCGCCGGTTGCGATCGCCGCCGCGACGCCGCAGATCGAAATGCCCGACGCAAGCGGCGCCGCCCATTCCCTGTTGAAGCCAAAATATTTGCGCGCGACGAAATAAACCACGGCCCAATAGATCAGATACGCTTCGACGATCGCCGCGACGCCGCGCAGCACGATCGAGGAAGCGAAGCTCAGACGCCCGGCGATGGTCACCGCGAGAAACGCGCCGAGAATGACGATCGCCGTCTTGATATAGAGTTCGGGCCGCACCGCCTCTTTCAGCCATTCGGCAAAGCGCGGAAAGAAGTTGGCGATGATCAAGCCGGCGATCAGCGCGAAGACGAAGCCGCCTTCATTGGTGAGGCGCAGCGACCAATCGATGCCGAATTTCTTGTAGTCCGCCGGTGTCACCGCGGCGAAATGCGCGTAGCTGCCGACGATCCACGCGGCATAAGCGATCCAAAAGATTGCGGTGAAGCGAAGCGCAAAGCGTTTCACGTCGACGTCGAGGGCCGCCGCCGCGATCGAGAGCACGGCGAGGAGCGCGACATATGTCGCGAGCAAGCTCGCGCCGCCGCCGAGCCACGCATAGGATTTTGCCGCCGGCGCAAGCGCCTGCGTGACGTCGGTCCAAACGGACGTCGTGACGACCCAGCCCAAGAGATCGGGGCCTGCCGTTCCGGCGAGCGCGAGCACGAGAACGAAGAGGCCGAGCCCGAGCGAGACCCAGTCCTCGGTCAGCCCCTGCCGGCTCGGCGTCGAGAGCGATAGCGTTGTGTCGGACATTTGGCGCGCTCATGAACAAAAATTTAATCGAGCGCTAAGCTACGCAAGTCGGCGATAAAAACGAGAGTTGAAGCTCAGCGTTTTTAAGGGCGATGTTGAAATGAAATTTCTTCGTTCGCGATTATTTCAGCACTTTTCTTCGTTCAGCCGGGCGCGTGCACAATCGGCGCTCGCGAGGCGATGAAAGAAAATCCGGGCCCTCTAGCGAGCTGCGGCTCGTCGAGGCCATTCGCGACATGCACGAAGCCTTGGCTTGCGAGAACAGCCAGGATGTCGTCCTTCGACAGCCAATAGGAATATTCGTCCGGTCCGCCGGAATAGAGCCGGCCCTTCTTCTGGACGTAGCTGCGATAATGCAGCGTAATCTCCCGGCCGCCGACCTTCACCTGCCGGTCCAGATTGGAGCGGAAGAACCGCAATTGCTCGGGCGAACGCGAAATGATCGCTTCATCGAAATAATGGGTCCAGACGAAAATGATCGGCGCGACGCGGCACGCGCCGGTCAAGAGCCTTACCGGATCCCTTGCGTGGTACAGCACGCCGGAGGCCCAGCAGATGTCGAAACGGTCCTCGGTTCGTTCCATATACTGAACGAAATCGCCGAAGAGGAACGTCGCCGACATCGACAGCGCGTTCTTGAGGACGAGACACTTCAGGAAATTGACGAGGTTGCCCTCGATCGACAGCACCTTCGCGCCGAGCTGTTCGAGCTGGTAGGTGTTGTACGCCTCGAAAGGTCCGAGCTCTAAGATCGACTTGCCGTTCAGTGCGCCGAGAACCGACACGGCCCAAGGGATGCGCGGGTCTTCGAAATGCAGGAGCCCCGCGCCGGTTTCCAGTCCCGAGCCCGTGGGCATTGCCGAGGCCCAGACGTCGGCAAAAATATCGATCGAATTCTGGTGCGTGGGATACTTGTCGCTGAAGCCGCTCGTCTCGCCGCTGCCGGTGACCGCGGCCAACGCGTGCTCGGCATAGACGAAGGGAGAGTTCTGTATCGGCTTGCCGTTCGGGAAGAAAACCTCGACGCGGTCTCCGTCCTTCAACGGTTCGGGAAAGATGAACATGAAACCGGAGCGAAGCGGCAGGCCGAGTTGCACAAGGTCCGGACGTTCCTCGCTCGGCGACACAGTGACCGGGGTGCCGCGAAAGGATATCGTCACATCCAGCGGTCGGCGCCCGGACGCGGCCCAGCCCCGCACAAATTGCCTGTTCCCCTCGTCCAAAGACCCGCGAAATCTTCGCAGCATCGGCGGTGCCTCTCGCGTTCTTTCGCTTGCGCGGGAATGACAGCGTGCGCTACGCCGCCCGTCCACACCCCTGCGGCTTGAACACCCGCTCCGTCGACGCCGGATATTTCGCCAGCAGCGCCGCCGGCCGGATTGGGCGCGGCGAAAAGTTGCCGCCGCAATTCGGACAGCGGCCGTTCAGTCGCGTTTCGACGCAGTCGCGGCAGAAGGTACATTCGAATGTGCAGATCATCGCGTCTGCCGCGTCAGGCGGCAGGTCCCTGTCGCAGCATTCGCAGCTGGGCTTTAGCACAAGCATCTAAGCCTCCAAAGAGCTTACGCGGCGAGCGCCTGATCGAGATCGGCGATGAGATCGGCCGTATCTTCGAGCCCGATCGACAAGCGCACCACATCCGGCCCCGCCCCGGCGGCGATCTTCTGCTCGTCGGCCAATTGCCGATGCGTGGTCGAGGCGGGATGAATGACCAGCGAGCGCGTGTCGCCGACATTGGCGAGATGCGAGAACAGTTTGAGATTACGCACGAGCGTCACGCCCGCGTCGTAACCGCCGGTCAAACCGAAGGTGAACACGGCGCCAGCACCCTTCGGGCAATAGCGCTTGGCGAGATTGTGGTAGCGGTCGCCGGCAAGGCCGGGATAGCTCACCCACTTGACCTTTTTGTGCCCCTGCAGGTGCTCGGCTACGGCAAGCGCGTTTTCGGAATGGCGCTGCATGCGAAGCGGCAGCGTCTCGATCCCCGTCAGGATCAGGAACGCGTTGAACGGCGACAAAGCCGGCCCGAGATCGCGCAGGCCCAGAACGCGGCAGGCGATGGCGAAGCCGAAATTGCCGAACGTCTCGCCCAAAGTCATGCCGCCATATTCCGGGCGCGGCGCCGAGATCATGGGATAGCGCTTGTCCGCCATCCAATCGAACTTGCCGCCATCGACGATGACGCCGCCGATCGAGTTGCCGTGACCGCCCAAGAATTTCGTCGCGGAATGCACGATGATATCGGCGCCATGCTCGAACGGCCGGATCAGATACGGCGAGGCGAGCGTGTTATCGACGATGAGCGGCACGCGTGCGCGTTTGGCGATCGCCGCGATCGCCTCGATGTCGGTGACGATGCCGCCGGGATTGGCGATCGATTCGATGAAGATCGCTTTGGTCTTCGGCGTCACCGCCTGCTCGAACGTCGAGAGGTTGTCGGGATCGGCCCATCTGACGTTCCAGCCGAAGTTCTTGAAGGAATGATTGAACTGGTTGATCGAGCCGCCATAGAGCTTGGTCGAGGCGATGAACTCGTCGCCGGGCGTCATCAGCGCATGCAGGACGACGACCTGCGCCGCATGGCCTGATCCCACTGCCAGCGCCGCCGTGCCGCCTTCGAGCGCGGCGACGCGCTCCTCCAGCACCGCGTTGGTCGGGTTGGTGATGCGGCTATAGATGTTGCCGAAGGCCTGCAGCCCGAAGAGTGAAGCCGCATGGTCGACGTCGTCGAAGACGAAGGAGGTCGTCTGGTAGATCGGCGTTGCCCGGGCCCCCGTCGCCGGGTCCGGCTGGGCGCCGGCATGGATGGCGAGGGTGGAAAAGCCCGGGGCAGGGGTATCGGCCATACTTCAGCTCTCCGATTGTGCGGTATAAAGAACGGTCCGTACGATTAAGCAAACGGAGCGTTCGGTCAAGCGGGCGGGGAAAGTGGGCGGAAACGGCGTGCGGAACAAGTGTGCAGCGCACCTCCCCGGCTCGCAGCGGCGCCAGTTACGTCCCACTTTTTTGCTGCATCCGCTCTGGCGCATTGCTATAGAGCGCCACCCGAGGCGGCCGCGCTGGCTGATCGAGTGAGACGCGCGAGCCAACCGGCCGGCGCGGGCGTGGCGGAACTGGTAGACGCGCTGGATTTAGGTTCCAGTGATGCAAGTCGTGGGGGTTCGAGTCCCTCCGCCCGCACCAATGGTGTCCGCTCTCCAGAATCGCCGCCCGGATTTTCGCGCACTTGGGCCGCGCAGCAGGTTTGGAAGGTTCGAGAAATGCAGGTCACGGAAACCTCTTCGGCGGGATTGAAGCGCGAGTTTAAGGTCGTGCTGCAAGCCGAGGAACTGGCGACGAAACTCGAAACGCAGCTCGCCGATCTGAAGGGCAAGGTGCGGATCAACGGATTCCGCCCCGGCAAGGTGCCGGTCGCGCATCTCAAACGCGTCTATGGCCGCAGCATCATGGGCGACGTCGTCCAGGAGGCGGTGACTGAGGCCAACAAAAAAATCGTCGAGGAGAATTCACTGCGCCTTGCGCTTGAGCCGCGTTTCGACTTCCCCGGCGGCCGGAGCGAAATGGAAAAGGTGATGGAGGCAAAGGGCGACCTCGCCTTCACTGTCGCCTTCGAGACCCTGCCAAAGGTCGAGGTGGGCAGCTTCGACGACGTGAAGCTCGAGCGCCTGGTCGCCGATGTGCCCGAAGCTGAGGTCGAGCAGGTGCTCGACCGCATGGCGAACCAGAACCGCACCTACACTCCGAAGGAAGGCGGCGCCGAGAAGGGCGACAAGCTGACGGTCGATTTCGTCGGCAAGATCGGCGGCGAGCCCTTCGAAGGCGGCGCCGGCACGGATGTCGACGTCATCCTCGGCTCGAACACGTTCATCCCCGGCTTCGAAGATCAGGTCCTCGGCATGAAGGCGGGTGACAACCGCACGGTCACCGCGACGTTTCCGGAGAACTACCTGCCGCGCCATCTCGCCGGCAAGGAAGCGACCTTCGACGTGACCGCAAAGGGTGTGGCAGCGCCGGGCGAGCTCGCGATCGACGACGCCTTTGCCAAGGGTTTCAACTTTGATTCTCTGGAAGCGATGAAGACGGCCATCCGCGGCAATCTTGAAGCCGAGTGGGGCCGCGCCTCACGCGAGAAGCTGAAGCGCGCGCTTCTCGATGCGCTCGACAAGAAGTACTCGTTCGAACTGCCGGCGGGCCTCGTCGACCAGGAATTTGAAGGCATCTGGAAGCAGGTTGAGGCCGAGCGGGCGCAGACCGGCAAGAGCTTCGCCGACGAGGGCACGACCGAAGAGGACGCCCAAGCCGACTACCGCCGCATCGCCGAGCGCCGCGTGCGGCTGGGCCTGCTGCTCGCCGAAGTCGGCGAGAAAGCGGAGGTGAAGGTCGACGACAACGAGGTGACGCAGGCTCTCGTCCAGCGCGCCCGCGCCTTCCCTGGCCAGGAGCAGGCGGTCTGGGACCATTATCGCAAGAACCCGGAGGCGCTCGCCGAGCTCCGCGCCCCGATCTTCGAGGACAAGGTCGTCGACCACATTATCGCGCAAGCCAAGGTCAGCGACCGCAAGGTCGGCAAAGACGAGCTGTTCCGGATGGAGGAGGAGAAGGAGGAGAAGGAGGCGTAGGCCCGCCAAAAGCTCCTTCCGATATCTGAGCTGCGTCGACGCGCCCATTGCGCGAGGCGCGCTGACGATTATCTTTGCACGGCCGGGCCGGTGGATTCGCCGCCCGGAAAGCCGAGGAATGCGATGCGCGATCCGCTCGAAGTCTACAGCCAGTATCTGATCCCGCAGGTCATCGAGAATACGAGCCGCGGCGAGCGGGGCTTCGACATCTACTCGCGGCTGTTGCGCGAGCGCATCGTCTTCCTGACCGGGCCGGTCGAGGACCACATGGCCTCGGTCATCATCGCCCAGCTTCTCTTCCTTGAGGCGGAAAACCCGAAGAAGGAAGTCTCGATGTACATCAACTCGCCGGGCGGCGTCGTCACGGCGGGTCTCGCGATCTACGACACGATGCAGTTCATCCGCCCGAAAGTCTCGACGCTCTGCGTTGGCCAGGCCGCGTCGATGGGCTCGCTCCTGCTTGCTGCCGGCGATCCCGGCCTGCGCTTCGCCCTGCCGAACGCCCGTATCATGGTCCACCAGCCCTCCGGCGGCTTCCAGGGCCAGGCCTCCGACATTCTGCGGCATGCCGAAGACATCATGAAGATCAAGAAGCGGCTGAATGAAATCTACGTGAAGCATACCGGCCGCGACTACGACACAATTGAGAATACGCTCGACCGCGACCACTTCATGTCGGCGGACGAGGCCAAGGCCTTCGGCATCGTCGACAACGTGTACGACAAGCGTCCGGAAGATCAGGTGCCGGTCAAGGCTGCCTGAAGCCGCGAGAGACATTTCGGCGACACTCGGCACAGGAAGCATTTCGGCGACGCCCGTCGCGAAAATGCTGGAGGCGGGCGCAAGCGCCGCCTCATGGCATATCGCTTGCTCCCCGTCCGGTTTGAACCGGGGCTGTTCGCAATCTGGCGCAACGGCTTCGGTCAGACTGGAAAATGCCTTGATTGGTTGATCGGTTAGGGACATGCGTGCTCACATGCCGGGCTGGGGCGCCGACGGAATGTAAAGGAGGGAGGCTGCGGGGCAGGGAATCCCTTCAGCACTTGGAACGAATGTGATCGAGTCTACCTTTTGTTAGGCCGGCACGAACTAATGTGAGAATCCGACCGATTCGTCCCGCGGACCGGTCGACAGGAGACCAAGATGAGCAAGGTCGGCAGCGACTCGAAAAACACGCTCTACTGCTCATTCTGCGGGAAGAGCCAGCACGAGGTCCGCAAGCTGATTGCCGGCCCGACGGTTTTCATCTGCGATGAATGCGTCGAGCTCTGCATGGACATCATCCGCGAGGAGAACAAGTCCTCGCTGGTCAAGACCCGCGACGGCATCCCGACGCCGAAGGAAATCTGCAAGGTTCTGGACGATTACGTGATCGGCCAAGCGCAGGCGAAGCGCGTCCTCTCAGTCGCCGTCCACAATCACTACAAGCGTCTGAATCACGCCTCGAAGCACAACGACGTCGAGCTGGCGAAGTCAAACATCCTGCTGATCGGTCCGACCGGCTCCGGCAAGACCCTGCTCGCCCAGACGCTGGCGCGGATCCTTGACGTGCCATTTACGATGGCGGACGCGACGACGCTGACCGAAGCGGGCTATGTCGGCGAGGACGTCGAGAACATCATCCTGAAGCTCCTCCAGGCCTCCGACTACAATGTCGAGCGGGCGCAGCGCGGCATCGTCTATATCGACGAGATCGACAAGATCTCGCGCAAGTCCGACAACCCCTCGATCACGCGCGACGTATCGGGCGAGGGCGTGCAGCAAGCGCTCCTGAAGATCATGGAAGGCACGGTTGCGTCGGTGCCACCGCAGGGCGGGCGCAAGCATCCGCAGCAGGAATTCCTGCAGGTCGACACGACGAACATCCTGTTCGTCTGCGGCGGTGCCTTCTCCGGGCTGGAAAAGATCATTTCCAGCCGCGGCAAGGGCACATCGATCGGCTTTGCCGCGAAAGTGCAGTCGCCCGACGATCGTCGCATGGGCGAAGTCTTGCGCAAGGTGGAACCGGAGGATTTGCTGAAATTCGGGCTAATCCCCGAATTCGTCGGCCGTCTGCCGGTGATCGCGACGCTGGAGGATCTCGACGAGGACGCCCTGAAGAAGATCCTGACCGACCCGAAGAACGCGCTCGTCAAGCAGTATCAGCGCCTCTTCGAGATGGAGAATACCGAGCTCACCTTCCAGGATGAGGCGCTGAACGTCGTGGCCAAGAAGGCGATTGAGCGGCGCACCGGCGCGCGCGGATTGCGCTCGATCATGGAGAGCATCTTGCTCGACACGATGTTCGATCTGCCGAGCCTCGAAGGCGTCGAACAGGTCGTCATCGGTCCGGAAGTCGTGGATGGCAAGGCGCGGCCGCTTTACATCTATTCCGAGCGAAACGAGAAAAGTGGGGCCACCGCGTAAACTCCGCGGCGGCTGTTCTCGGCGGTATTCATGAGCCGCTGCGCGCGTAAGCGTTGCGCTAGCGTTCAGCTTGAAACTATATCTGTGAGACGCCATCTCACGAATATGCAATCACCGCCGGAGTGCCTCGCGGGCTCCGGGCGGGGACGCTCCTGAACGGTGTCTCGTAGCCGGGTGGACCGGTTGCTGTTCGGTTCGGGTGTCGTCCGGCTCGGCGATGGCTTTAGAGTTCAAGCGTTCGGCGAGTGCTTTGGAGATAGGACCTTAAAGAATGACAAGCCAGAAACGTGAGCTGCCGCCGCTCGGACAGATCGACAGCTATCCCGTCCTGCCGCTGCGCGACATCGTCGTCTTTCCGCACATGATCGTGCCGCTCTTCGTCGGACGCGAGAAGTCGATCCGCGCCCTCGAAGAGGTGATGAAGGCCGATAAATTCATCCTGCTCGCCACGCAGAAGAACGCCACCGACGACGATCCGACTACGGATGCGATCTATACGGCCGGCACCCTCGCCTCCGTTTTGCAGCTTCTAAAGCTTCCCGACGGCACGGTGAAAGTGTTGGTCGAGGGGACCGCGCGCGCGGTCATCCGCGGCTATGGGCGTACGGAAGACTTTTATGAAGCCGAGGCCGAGCTCGTCGCTGACGAGAATGCCGACGCGGTCGAAGTCGAGGCGCTGGCGCGCTCCGTCGTCTCCGAGTTCGAAGGCTACGTTAAGCTCAACAAGAAAGTCTCGGCCGAAGTCGTCGCTTCTGTCACGCAGATCGAGGATTATTCGAAACTCGCCGACACCGTCGCTGCACATCTTGCGGTGAAGATCGCCGACAAGCAGACGGTTCTCGAAACCGTCTCCGTCGCGCAGCGGCTCGAAAAATGCCTTGCTCTGATGGAGAGCGAAATCTCGGTCTTGCAGGTCGAGAAGCGCATTCGCACGCGCGTCAAACGCCAGATGGAGAAGACCCAGCGCGAATATTACCTCAACGAGCAGATGAAGGCGATCCAGAAGGAGCTCGGCGACGAGGACGGCAAGGACGATCTAGCGGAACTCGAGGAGCGCATTAAGAACACCAAACTTTCGAAAGAGGCGCGGGACAAAGCGACGGCCGAACTCAAGAAGCTTAGGCAGATGTCGCCGATGTCCGCCGAAGCGACGGTCGTGCGTAACTATCTCGACTGGCTTTTGTCGATCCCATGGAACAAGCGCTCCAAGGTAAAGAAGGATCTCGCCTCCGCACAAGAAGTGCTCGATGCCGATCACTTTGGGCTCGACAAGGTCAAGGAGCGGATTGTCGAATATCTCGCGGTGCAGAGCCGCGCGAACAAACTGACTGGGCCGATTCTGTGCCTCGTCGGGCCTCCCGGCGTCGGCAAGACCTCGCTTGGCAAGTCGATCGCGCGCGCGACTGGCCGCGAATTTGTGCGCATGTCGCTCGGCGGCGTGCGCGACGAAGCGGAGATCCGCGGTCACCGGCGCACCTATATCGGCTCAATGCCCGGCAAGATCATCCAGTCGATGCGGAAAGCGAAGACCTCCAATCCGCTCTTCCTGCTCGACGAGATCGACAAGATGGGCATGGATTTCCGCGGCGATCCGTCTTCGGCTTTGCTTGAGGTGCTCGACCCTGAGCAGAACTCGACGTTCAACGATCATTATCTTGAGGTCGATTACGATCTCTCGAGTGTGATGTTCGTGACGACGGCGAATACGCTGAACATTCCGCCGGCGCTGATGGACCGCATGGAGATCATCCGCATCGCCGGGTATACGGAAGACGAGAAGCTCGAGATCGCGCGCAAGCACCTGATCCCGAACGCCGTCAAGAAGCACGGCCTGAAGGACAGCGAGTGGGCGATCGAGGACGGCGCGCTGCTGACGATCATTCGCCGCTATACGCGCGAGGCCGGCGTTCGCAACCTTGAGCGCGAACTCTCCAATCTCGCGCGCAAGGCCGTGAAGGAGCTGCTGCTCGCCAAAAAGCAGAAGCAGAAGGTTGTCGTGACCGAGGAGAACATCTCGGACTATCTCGGCGTGCCGAAATTCCGCTACGGTGAGGCCGAGGAGCAGGATCAGGTCGGTGTCGTCACCGGCCTTGCCTGGACGGAAGTCGGCGGCGAGCTCTTAACGATCGAAGGCGTCATGATGCCCGGCAAGGGCAAGATGACGGTCACGGGTAACCTCAAGGACGTGATGAAGGAGTCGATCTCCGCCGCCGCGTCTTACGTGCGCTCGCGTGCGATTGACTTCGGCATCGAACCGCCGCTCTTCGACCGGCGGGACATCCACGTGCACGTGCCCGAAGGCGCGACGCCGAAGGATGGTCCGTCCGCCGGTACGGCGATGGTCACCGCAATCGTCTCTGTGCTGACCGGCATTCCGGTGAAGCGCGACATCGCCATGACGGGCGAGATCACGCTGCGCGGGCGCATCCTGCCGATCGGTGGCTTGAAGGAGAAGCTGCTCGCGGCGCTCCGCGGCGGCCTCAAGAAGGTGCTGATCCCGGAGGAGAACGCGAAGGACCTCGTCGACATTCCCGCGTCGGTGAAAAATCAGCTCGAAATCGTGCCGGTCTCCCGCATGGGCGAAGTGCTGCAGCACGCGCTCGTTCGCCAGCCCGAGCCGATCAAATGGGAAGAGGATACGAGCGCGATTGTTGCCCCGGCGGCCGCGCTCACCACAAGCGACGAGACGGGCGTCATCGCGCACTGATCTTCGCCTCTGAAAACACAAGGTCGCAGCCCCGGGGCTTGCGGCCTTTTGTTGCCATCACGCTGCAGGCCCCGGTTTTCAAAGGAAATCCGGCATTGCCTGGTGGGCGAGCCTTGCGTTTCTATGCTGTTCGGCTCAACAGGAGAATCTGCCGGCTCGAACTGATTCGCGGGCGCAAATCGCGCGACCACGAGGTTTTCCCGGCGACGGAGACAGCCTCCGCGAACGAACAAGGAGATGCGTATGAATAAGATGGAACTGATCGAGCATGTTGCGGGCGAGATGGAGATGTCGCGGTCGGCTGCCAATCGCGCCGTCGACACGATCATCGAGGGAATTACAAAAGCGCTGAAGAAGGGCGAGGAGGTCCGCATCACCGGGTTCGGCACGTTCACGGTGAAGAGGCGCGCTGCCGGCAAAGGCCGCAATCCCGCGACAGGCGAGGCAATCAAGATTCCCGCATCGAAGAATGCGCGCTTCAAGGCCGGGGCCACGCTGAAAGCGGCGGTCAACAAAGGCCGCTGAGGCGAGGAGATGACATCATCCGGCAGATGCGCTGTCGGATGGTGCCTTTAGCACGGCACTTAGTGTCCCAGCAATGTTTCAACTTCCGGTTTTCTCGGCATCGATGAGCCGGCGCCCGCGCGGGTGACGCTGATCGCGGCAGCCGCATTGGCGCGGCGTGCTGCGTCCTCCAAAGTGCGGCCCTCGGCAAGTTCCGCAGCAAACCAGCCGGCGAAGCAATCGCCGGCACCTGTCGTGTCGAGCACTTCCACCTTGTGGCCCTCGACGTGGGTCGGTGCGCGCCCGCCTTCGGCGAGAATACAGCCTTGCGCTCCCAGAGTAATGAGGCAGCAGGGCAGGGAGGAATCGACGAAGCTTAATTCAGCGATGATGTTTTTCGGCTGATCAATTGCCGGCTTGCCGGTGAGCTCGGCGAATTCGTGCTCATTCAAAATAATCATCGACGTGTTTTGCAAGAGTTCTTGCGGCAGCGACTGATAGGGCGACGGATTCAGGATCGTCGTGCCACCTTTGGTTTTGACTCGCGCGAAGAGTAGCAGAATTTCCTCGACCGAACTTTCGAGCTGTGCCAGCGCGATGAGGGGGCCGCTCACTGCATCCGGCAAACTCGTCGGCGCTTTTGCAAGTGCATTTGCGCCGGGCGTGACGACAATCGTATTGTCGCCTCGCGCATCAACTGTGACGACGGCGACGCCCGTCGAAGCGCCGGTCTCGACCACAATTCCACACGTGTCGACGCCGTTTTCTTGCAGATAGGCGAGCATATGCCTGCCGAAATCGTCCGCACCGACACTGCCCATTAGAACGCTTGTTCCGGCGCATCGCGCAGCGGCGATCGCCTGGTTTGCGCCTTTTCCGCCGGGATGGAACGCGACGCTCGTACCAAGGACCGTCTCGCCGACGCGCGGATGCCGCTCGCAGGTGGTGACGACATCCATATTGATGGAGCCGAAAACAACCACACCGACCATGTTCAAGTGGGCTCGCGCCTGGAGTAGATGTCGCGTAACGTGAGATTCTACCGAGCTTGGCGAAGGAAGTCGAACCCGTGTCTATGCTTAACACCACCAGAAGCGCGGGACCGGGCGGCGCAGCGAGCAAACCACGCGCTCTCGTGCGGCTGCTCGCAGCGATATTGTTTGTTCTTTTTCTGGCAATTCTGACGGAGGCCGTTTTCGCCGGGTATCTGTTTTTACGTGACGGCCGGTGGGTTTCGCCCGCGCAGCGCTGGGCAGCGCAAGAGAACCTTTTCATCGGCGATCTAACGAGTGGGACGTGCCGATATGTGGATAGCCTCTTCCCGCACCCCTATCTTGTTGCCGTGCACACCGCCAATCCGCCGTGCCCGACGGATTTCCTCAATGCACAGGGCCTCTTCGGGCGCGACTTCCCGCTGCGGCGCGATCCCGAAACATTCACGATCCTGCTGACCGGCGGCTCGGTTGCCGCGCACCTCGGACAGGTGAACAGAGGCGGCCCGCTCTTCCTCGAAGAGGCGCTGAACGCCTGTTACACACCGCCGAAGGGTCGGCGCTTTCTGGTCTATAATGCCGCTGATGGCGGCTGGAGGCAGCCGCGGCAGGCGATCATCAGCTTACTTTATGGCGACGCGGCGGACGCGATCGTCACGCTCGACGGATTTAATGAGGCTCAGGTCCTCGGCGTCGAGCGGCTGGAGATGCCGGAAGCGGTTTTCGAGCTGTTAAATCCATTGGCACTTCGCTCGGGGCGCGGGGTTGCGGCCTCTATGATGTCCAACCAAATGCAAATTTTCATCAGCCAATCCTTGGCTCGTTATTTCCTTTACGGTCTTCTTCGTCGCCGATTATGCACGCAAATGGCTGGAGGGGATTGCATATGGCGAGATCGGTACGCGCAAGACGAGCGTCATCAGCCTTTTCGCACTTCCGGCGGAATGGACACACGAGCAACGCTTCGCGTTCAACATCGACCAATATCAAAAATATTTGCGCATCATCGATGCGATCGCTAAAGCGGAAGGCGCGCGCGCAGCCTTCTTCATCCAGCCCGCGCCGGCGATTGGCAAGAAGCTGACGGACGAAGAGAAAGGGATTGTAGGCAGCCTTTCATACGGTCCGCTCTATGCCAGGCTTGCGGCGGCGCTGCTCGAAACGCGGACGGCCGGATTGCAGGTGTTTAGTTTGCTGGATGTCTTCCGGGACACGCGCGACACGGTCTATGGCGATCCGACCCATTTTGCGCGGGATGCCAAAACGATGGACAGCATCGGAAACCGGATCGTCGCCTCAACGATGGCCAATCGGCTGGCGACGGTGTGGTCACTTGAGCGCACCTGTCCAGGCCATCCTTGACGCGAAGGTAGGTCTGGAATGGCGCTTCAAAAGGCCGCCGAATGTTGCAAAGCCGGTGGGGTGGAAGTTGGGCAAAAATGGTGGGCGGTGACGGGCTCGAACCGCCGACCCTCTCGGTGTAAACGAGATGCTCTACCAACTGAGCTAACCGCCCGCGGCGCGGGTTTTAAGGATGCCGCTCCTCGGGTGCAAGGCGGCGCGGGGACTGCCCGGGGCCCGTCATTTACGTTATTCCGCACTTAGTTCCAGCCAAGCTCTAGACTTCGCTTCGCCGTAACCTAGCTGAGCTATGGAATGCCATTCCGAAAGGGGCACGCGCATGTGGAAAGCCAGTCTCGCGCTCACCACCGCTCTCGCGTTTGCTGCTTTCTCGCTCCCGGCCAATGCCGGCGAGCCGATGACATTCCGCCTCCTGCCGCTCGAAGATGCGAGCCGCTGCGGCAATCAATGCGCGCAGGCGATTGTGGCCGACGGCGAGATCACCAATTCGACGCCGCAGGAATTCCTGTCCTTCGTCAGCCAGAACCTGCACGGCAATGTCCGCGCCGTCGTGTTCCTGAATTCGCCAGGCGGCCGGGTCGTGGCCTCGATGGAGCTCGGCCAAGTCTTCCGCAAGCTCGGGGTCGCCGCCATCGTCGCGCGGGCGGGCCAAACCTATGGCGGCACGGCTCTCGCGAGCGGCCATTGCTTTTCGGCTTGCGTCTATGCGCTGATGGGCGGACGCAAGCGCGTGATCCCGCCGCAAAGCAAGGTGGGCGTCCACCGCATGTTCCAGTACCAAGCATCGCTCGACCCTGCTGGCGGTGCCACGATCTACCGCCAACATGACAACGGCCGCATGCGCGCGATGCTGTCGCGTTATTCCCGGCAAATGGGCGTCAACAGTCGCGTGGTCGAGGATGCCGAGCGCACCTCATCGGATTCCCTTCACGTCCTGTCGAACGGCGAGATCGCGCGGTGGCGGCTCGGGCAGCCGAACCTCTGAGGAACTTAATCGACAACGTCTGTCTGCGGCCGATCGCTGCCCTCGGCACGCTCGACGTGCCACTTGCCGCGTTCGTCCTCGTATTCGATGGTCTCGCTCCAGCCGGGTACTCGCTGCTCGGCGGCGGCCCGGTTTGCCCCGCGCAGCGCCGCCTCGTGCGTCCGAAAGGTCTCGGAGAAGACGTCGCCAAGCTTATAGGCCCAGCCGCCGTCATGCTCGACGATCTTGTATTTTGCTTCCGCCATCTCCGTCTCCGACTGCCGCTCGAAATGCGAACGGGAACGCCGTCATGGGAGTTCCGGATTCACTGCCAAAACCAGCCGCTAGAAGGCGTGTCCTTCGCTTGACTTGACTGGGGTGCTGGCCTAATCGGCGAGGCTTCCGCGCCACCCCGCGCGGGCTCCTTGCGGGGGAGTAGCTCAGTTGGTTAGAGCGCCGGCCTGTCACGCCGGAGGTCGCGGGTTCAAGTCCCGTCTCTCTCGCCAGTCATCAGCGCATATTCGTCGATTTTTGTGCTAGCTCTCCCCGCGCGAATTCCGTGTAGGGGAGCACTCGATGGCTGCTGACATGAGCGGCGTAAAAATCGCCGTTCTCGACGATTACCAGAATGTCGGCCGCTCGTTCGCCGACTGGGCGAGCCTCGCGCCGCGGGCGCAGGCGGTGTTCTTCCACGATCACGTCGCCGACATCGATCAGCTTGCCGCGCGGCTTGCCGACTTCGATATCGTCATGCTCATGCGTGAGCGCACGCCGATGGGCGCGGACCTCATCGCGCGGCTGCCGAAACTGAAACTGATCGTCACCGTCGGCATGTGGAACGCCTCCATCGATTTCGACGCCGCGAAAGAGCGCAGCATTCTGGTCTGCGGTACGCGCGGCGGCGATCCCAATGCCACGCCGGCGCTGACCTGGGGTCTCGTACTTGCGGCGACGCGCGGCATCGCGGAACAGGCGGCATCGGTGCGTGCCGGCAGCTGGCAAGTGGGCCTCGGCACCGACATCCATGGCAAGACGCTTGGCGTGCTCGGGCTCGGCAAGATCGGGCAGGTGGTTGCCGGCTTCGGCAAGACCTTCGGCATGAAGGTCATTGCTTGGAGCCAGAATCTCACGTCCGAATGGGCGCAAGAATGCGGCGCCGAACGCGTCGATAAAGAGGAACTCTTCGGCCGTGCCGATGTGCTCTGCATCCACCTGAAACTCGGGGAGCGCACCCGCGCCCTTGTCGGCGCGGGTGAACTCGGGCTGATGAAGAAGACAGCCTGGCTCGTCAACACATCCCGCGGACCGATTGTCGACGAGCAGGCGCTGATCGCCGCGCTTGAGCAGCGCAAAATTGCCGGCGCCGCCCTCGACGTGTTCGACGAGGAGCCGCTGCCGCAGGATCACCCCTTCCGTTATCTGCCGAATGTGCTGGCGACGCCGCATATCGGTTATGTCAGCGAGAAGACCTATCGCGGCGCTTTCCCCGATGTGGTGGAAGACATTCGCGCCTGGCTCGACGGCAAGCCGATCCGCGTGCTGACGGGGTAATCCCTTCTAGCGCTCGCATCCAGTCTTCCAGCCCAGCTGCCGCATAGCCGCTTCGGCTGCGCCGCACGTTGACCTCGTGCGGGGCGGGGCCGATGATGCTTGTCCGCGATTTGCCGGCTTGGCTCAGGCGCCCGATCGCGCCCCGGCCACACCCCTGACGGCGGCAGGAGCAGCACATGATCAGCCTCACCATCAACGGCGCCCAGCGTGATCTCGATGTCGATCCGCAGATGCCGCTCCTCTGGGCGCTCCGCGACAGCCTCAACATGACCGGCACGAAATTCGGCTGCGGCATCGCGCAATGCGGCGCCTGCACCGTGCATATCGATGGGGAGCCGCAACGCTCCTGCCAGACGCAAGTCGGCGACGTTGCGGGGCGCGCAATCACCACGATCGAAGGCGTGCAGGGCAAGGTCGCGGAAGCCGTGCGCACCGCCTGGCGCAATCTCGATGTCGTGCAATGCGGCTATTGCCAGTCCGGCCAGATCATGTCGGCGATCGGGCTTCTGACGCAGACGCCGAAACCCACCGACAATAACATCCACGATGCCATGGACGGCAATGTCTGCCGCTGCGCGACATATCAGCGGATACGCGCCGCGATCCACGAAGCCTCGAACAATCTCGGCTGAGGAGAGCGCCCATGTACGCGAACCAGATTTACAACAAGCGCGCCCCGGCTGCTCTTCCTCCGGTGAGCCCCTCGCGCCGGGATCTGTTAAAAGTCTCCGCAGCTGGTGCGCTCGTGCTCGGCGTGCTGCCGCGTGCCTTCGCCGAGGAGGCACCGGGCGGCGGCAAGGCGCTCGGCCAGACCGCGGGCAATCAGCCGAACCCGACCGCCTTCGTGCGCATCGGCTCGGACAATACCGTCACCGTCATCATCAAGCATCTCGACAAAGGGCAGGGCGTCACGACCGGCCTGCCGACCATTGTTGCGGAAGAGCTCGATGCCGACTGGGCGCAGATGCGCGCTGAATTCTCGCCTGCAAACGTGCAACTCTACAACAACACGCTGCTCGGTCCGATCCAGGGTACCGGCGGCTCGACATCGGTCGCAAACTCGTGGCTGCAGCTGCGCAAGGCGGGCGCGGCGGCGCGCGCGATGCTTGTCGCTGCGGCTGTCGATGCATGGAAGGTACCGGCCGAAGAGATCAGCGTCGAAAAGGGCGTGATGAAACACAAGTCGGGCAAGTCAGGCACGTTCGGCGAGTTCGCCGAAGCCGCCGCGCGTCAGCCGGTACCGCCTGAGGTGAAGCTCAAAGATCCGAAAGACTTCAAGCTCATCGGCACCAAAATTCATCGGATAGATTCAAATATCAAGACGGATGGCAGCGCGATCTACTCGCTCGATGTTCGCCGTCCCGGCGCAGCGGTTGCGGTGGTGATGCGTCCGCCACGTTTCGGCGGCAAGGTGAAGAGCGTCGATGCCGCCGCGGCAAAAGCGGTGAAAGGCGTCGTCGACGTGGTCACCATTCCGCAGGGAGTCGCGGTCCTCGCCGAGAGCACGTGGCCGGCGATCAAGGGGCGTGAAGCGCTCAAGGTGGACTGGGATGATTCCGCCGCTGAAATGCGCTCGTCCGCTGACATGGCCGCCGACTATAAGCGGCTGGCGTCAAATCCCGGCGCACCCGCTGCAAAGGCCGGTGATGTCGACGCGGCGCTTAAAAGCTCCGGCAAAAAACTCGAGGCTGACTTCTTCTTTCCCTATCTTGCGCATGCTCCGATGGAGCCGTTGAACTGCACGATCGAAATGGGCGCGGATGGGGGCATCGACATCTATGCCGGTTCGCAATTCCAGACGGTGGAGCAAGGGACTGTCGCTGCGATCCTCGGCACCACGCCCGACAAGGTTCGCATCCATTCGACCTGGGCCGGCGGCTCGTTTGGCCGCCGCGCGACGCCTAATGCGGATTACATCGCTGAAGCGGCGTCGATCCTGAAGGCAACTGGCGGCAAACGCCCCATCCATCTCGTCTGGACACGCGAGGACGATATCAAGGGCGGGCGCTATCGCCCGATGTTCTATCACGCGATCGAAGCAGCGCTTGATCCGAGCGGCGGCATCGCGGCGTGGAAGCACCGCATCGTCGGCCAGAGTTTTGCGCGGGGAACGCCGTTTGAAGAGGTCATGTTCAAGAACGGCGTCGACGTGATGGCAGTCGAGGGCGTGGCGGACCTGCCGTATTCGGTGCCGAACCGCTACGCGGAATGGCACGATGCGCCATCACCGGTCACGACGCTCTGGTGGCGCTCGGTCGGCCACACCCACACCGCGCACGCGGTCGAGGTGATGATCGACGAACTCGCGCACGCAGCGGGGCAGGATCCCGTCGCCTTCCGCATCCCGCTTCTGAAGGACCATCCCCGCCACGTCGCCGTGCTGAAACTTGCCGCGGAGAAGGGCGGCTGGGGTGAGAAGATGCCGGCTGCCAAAGGCCGCGGCATCGCCGTGCACGAAAGCTTCCACACTTTCGTGGCGATGGTCGCCGACGTGACGGTCGATGGCGGCAAGGTGAAGGTCGATCGCATCGTCGCCGCCGTTGATTGCGGCATCGCGGTCAATCCCGACATGATC
>JAXDNH010000062.1:0-14351 GCA_034669525.1 Methylobacteriaceae bacterium
GGCCAGTTCCCGAACATGGTGTGGCTCTACCGCCGCCCGATCCTCGATTACTGGGCCGAGCACGAGGAGACGCTGGGCAGCCTCATCCGCCACGTGCTCGTGCACGAGATCGGCCACCATTTCGGTCTTTCCGATGCGGACATGATGCGGATCGAGCGCGGCACCGGATGATGTTTGCGAGCCGCGGGTTCGATGCCAAAGTACGGCAAGCATGACCATCCCCGATCCTGACGCCCTTTCCCGAGCGCTTCCGCTGATCGAGCGCCTTGTCCGTTTCGACACGGAAAGTTCGAAGTCGAACCTGCCGCTGATCGAGTTTGTTGAGGACTATCTCCGGCAGCTCAACGTGCCGTTTGTGCGGGTTCCCAATGCGGACGGCGACAAGGCCGCGATCTTCGCGACGGTAGGACCGATGAGCGATGGCGGGATCGTCTTGTCCGGACATACCGATGTCGTGCCGGTCGCCGGACAATCCTGGACGAGTGATCCGTTCGCGGTCAGGCGCGACGGCAGCCGACTTTACGGCCGCGGCACGTGCGACATGAAAGCTTTCGACGCCGTTTGCCTCGCTATGGTGCCGGACTTTCAGCGCGCGAACCTCAAACGGCCGGTGCATCTCCTCTTCTCCTACGATGAAGAAGTCACCTGCGAGGGACCCCTCGACACGATCCGCCGCTTTGGCGCCGATCTGCCAATACCCGGGGCGGTGATTGTCGGGGAACCGACCAATATGGAAGTCGCCGACACTCACAAAAGCGTCTCGACTTACCACACTCACGTGCGCGGCCACGAAGCGCATTCATCAAAGCCGTTCCTCGGCGTCTCCGCGGTGCATATCGGCTGCGAGTTGGTGACCGAACTCACGCGTATCGGCGAAGAGTTTGCGCGCGCGGGCGATCCCTCCGGACGTTTCGAGCCGGCCTGGTCGACCGTGCATGTCGGCACGATTTCCGGCGGCAGCGCGCGCAACATCCTCGCAAAGGACTGCAAGTTCCACTGGGAATTTCGCGGCCTTCCCGGCGTGCCGCTGCGTGCGGCGCTGGAGCATTTCGACGCGCGTGTCGAGCAGGTGCGTGCGACGCGGCTCAGAGACTTCCCCGACACATTCATCGAAACAAAGATCGAGGTCGAAGTGCCAGGACTTGCGAGCAATCCGGGCTCTCCGGCCGAAGCGCTGGCACTGCGGCTGACGCGCTCAAACCGGACTATCGCGGTGCCGTTTGCGACCGAGGCCGGGCAGTTTCAGAGCGCTGGCATCGCGACGATCGTCTGCGGACCCGGCAATGTGAACCAGGCGCACCAGCCGGACGAGTTCATCGAGATCGTCGAAATCGAGAAATGTATCGGTTTTCTGCGCGCGCTCGCCGAGAGCCTCAGCTAAGACGCCCCGCCACACTCACTTTACGACCAGCACCTTGCGGCACTCGGCTGGCAGCGCTGCCATGGTGAGTCCTGGCCGCGGCTTAGCGCTCGGGTCGCGTTTCGGATGCAGCACCGCGTCGGTGAACCAATAGGCCAGCGAGGCCTGGTCACAGCCCACGCCGCCCGGCACCGGGGCCTGGTCTTCGCAGGTGCTGTCGCCCTGCGGGCAGCGCATGCGAACGTGAAAATGGTAATTGTGCCCGTACATCGGGCGCACCTTCTCGAGCCACGAGCGGTCGCCCTTGGCCTCGCGGCAGATAGCCTTTTTGATCGCGGCGTTGACGAAAATGCGCTGCACGGCCGAGTCTTGCGTCGCGGCCCTGATCGCCTCCATATGCTTCGGCGTCCAGTTGCTGTTCACGTCGAGCCCGTCGTCGCGCACGACGTTCGTCGCCGACATTTCCTCGCGCTCCTCACGCGAGAGTTTGTGGTCCGGCATCGGCGTCAGCCAGATGTCGGCATCAAGCCCGATCTGATGCGAGGCATGGCCGGTGAGCATCGGCCCGCCGCGCGGCTGTGACATGTCGCCGACCAGAATGCCCGGCCAGCCGTTGATCTTCGGGATTTTGTTCGCGAACCGCTCCAGGAAGGCGATCAATGCCGGGTGACCCCAATTGCGATTGCGCGAGAGGCGCATGACCTGCCAAACCTCGCCGTCAACAGGCAGCGCCTGCGCGCCTGCCAGGCAGCCGCGGGCGTAAAAGCCGATCGAGCGGGCCTCCAGATTTGCGGGCCCGGCCTTGCGGCCGAACAGCTCTTTCGCCGGGGTTGCGGGACTGTCCGGGTGCTCCAGCGGCGGCAGCGGCTTCGGATTAACCGTGCCTTTGTCCTGCGCCAGCGATGGCAAGGTAAGAGCGAGGAGAAGGGCGAGGAAAGCAAAAGGATGCGCGGGCATGATCCTCATAGGCGACAGAAGGCCCGTGACAAGTAGCATGGGCCGGCCGCCGCGATTCGTCTTTGCTGTCAACCTTTACACCGGTTGCGCCGTTGCGCTTTTGCACAGAAGTTGGAATGCTGGCCCCTGATGCGGGTTGTGTAGGTTGTTGCGCCAGTTCGGGAGTTCACGATGCGTATCATTCATCGGGCCGGTTTGGCCTTGTTCGCCCTTTTCGCGCTTAGCGCCACCGCAAATGCGACGGTGCGAATTCAAATCGATCTGTCGAGCCAGCGGATGCACGTTACGTCCTCCTCGGGCAGTTATAGTTGGGCAGTCTCCACCGCGCGCTCGGGTTATCACACACCGCGCGGCAGCTATGCGCCGACGAGTCTGCAGCGGATGCACTATTCGCGAATCTACCACAATTCGCCGATGCCCCATTCGATCTTCTTCCGTGGTGGCTATGCCATCCACGGCACCTACGCGACTGGCGCGCTCGGCCGCCCGGCTTCGCATGGCTGCGTGAGGCTCGCGCCCGGTAACGCCGCGGCACTCTTCGCGATGGTGAAGGCAGAAGGCGCACGCATCTCCATTTCCGGCGCGCCACCGCGCGGGGGTACGATGGTGGCGCGGGCGCATCGCCATTCGGGGTCGCGAATGGCGGCACGCCGGGTGCAACAGGCCCCAATGGCTTACGCGCCCTATTACGCGCCGACGGTGCGGCAATGGCAGTACGATCCGGGATACCGGTACTGATGGCCGCAAGCCAGTTCGCCATCTGGACAGGCCAGCGGGTTTAAGCGACTAATCCTCCCGAACCGCGCCGGATCACAACGGCAGCATCGGGAGGGAATTCATGACCATCACGCGTAGAGGTTTTTCCGCTGCTCTGGCGGCGGGTGTTGCCATGCCGGCGGTGCTGCGCGAAGCGCTGGGGCAGAGCAACACTCTCAAGGTCGGCATGGTTCTGCCGGCGAGCGGGCCCGCGGCGGATTCCGGCAAATACGCCTTGACGGGCGCCAAGATCGCGCTTGAGCGCGTGAACAAGGCCGGCGGCGTACTGTCGCGGCAGGTAGAGCTCATCACCGAAGATGACCAGACGACCAATCCCGGCGCGGTGCTCGCCTTTTCCAAGCTCGCGGCACAGCCCGATATCGTCGCGTTTATCGGTTCGATCCGCTCGACGCAGAACCATGCGATGGCGCCCGACATTCTGAAGACGGCAAAGCCCGTCTGCTTCGGCGGCACCGATCCCCAACTGACGAAACTCGGCAATCCCTGGCTGTTTCGCTTCCGTCCGAACGATTCCTATTCCGGTCGCGTCATCGCCGCCTACGGCGCCGAGACGCTCGCCAAGAAGAATTGGGCGATCGTCCATTCGACTGACGCGTTCGGAACGAGCGGCGGCAAGGCGCTTACCGATTCGCTTGGCAAATTCGGTGCGAAGGTCGTGATCGATCAGGGTTATCCGAACCAGTCGCAGGATTTCACCGCGGTCGTGCTGGCGATCAAGCAGTCCGGCGCCGACGTCATCGGCTCGTATTTCACCTTCGAGAATGATCTCGGCATCTTCGCCCGCCAGCTGCGGCAGCTCGGCGTCACCGTGCCTTGGGTTGGCTCTCCGTCGATCACGACGGCGACGGCGATTAAGCTCGCGGGGCCGGCGCTCTACGGCACGTTCGGCGTCGCCGATTACGCCGAAGAATCGAGCCCGGAAGCCAAGGAATTCGCGGGGCTTTATCGCAAGGCCGCAAGCACCGAGCCGGACAATTTCGGCTCCTGGACCTATGACGCGATCGGTGTGCTCTGCGCCGCCATCAACAAAGCGGGTTCGACCGATCCCAACAAAATCCGCGACGCCATCCTCGCGACGAAAGGTTATAAGGGCGCCGAAGGCGAATATAATTTCGACCAATACGGCGACGGCCTGCACGGCTACAACATCGTGCGCAACGAGAAGGGCAAGGTCATCTTCGACAAGCACATCGAATTCGACGATTGAGCCAGGCGGCGCGCCGATGATGCCGGACAGCCCTCCCTCCCGTTCCCGGGAGGTGGCCCCGAAGGGCGAGGCATGAAGCCCGCATGAGCCATTTCCTGCAGCTCCTGTTCACCGGCATCGGCATTGGCGCTGTCTATGCGCTGGTTGCGCTCGGTTTCGTGCTGATCTTCCGCGCCACCAATGTTGTGAACTTCGCGCAGGGCGAATTCTCGATGGTCGCAGCCTTCCTCATGGTCGTCTGCGCCGTCGATCTCGAATTGCCCTACTGGCTCTCCTTCCTGATCGCGCTTGGCGGAATGGCGCTCGTCGGCGCGATCTTCAATCTCGGCGTCTATTATCCCCTGCGTCACCGCACCTTTCTGCCCGTGATCATCTCGACCATTGGCGCCTCGATCTTTCTCGCCAACACGACGCTTGCGATCTACGGACCGCAGCCGCAGGTCCTGCCGGGCTGGTTCGAGACGCCCGGCTTCCAGGTCGGACCCGTCTATCTCGACAGCCAGTACCTCTTGATCATCGCCGTGACGGTCGTCCTCGTCGCCTTCCAATATTGGTTTTTCGAGCACACACTGCTCGGCAAGAAGCTGCAGGCAACGTCGCAGGACAAGGAGATGGCCTCGCTTCTCGGCATTCCCGTCGCCCGCATGATCATGATCACCTTCATCTACAGCGCGCTGATCGGCGGTATCGCCGGCATCCTCGTCGCGCCAATCCTGTTCGTATCGATCCAGATGGGTTCGTCGATCGCGCTCAAGGCATTCGCCGCAACGATCATCGGCGGCTTTGGTGACGTCGCCGGTGCGATCATCGGCGGCGTCGCGCTGGGAATCATCGAGACCTTCGGCGCCGCTTACATTTCCGTACCATACAAGGACGGCTTTGCCTTCTTCGTCCTTATTCTGTTTCTGATTTTCCGGCCGCAGGGCATTTTCGGCGAGCGCGTCGCGGAGAAAGCATGAGCGTCGAGGCTCCGATACGCGCGGCGCGGCGCAGTCCCCTTCGTTTCGCCCTCGCGCCGGCGCATATCGGCTATTTCGTCCTGTCGGCGCTGGCGGTGCTGCTTGTCTCGAGAGCCACGCTCGATGGCTATGTGCTCAACATCCTGATGCAGGCCGCGACGTATTCGGTCGCGGTTTTCGGCCTCTCGGTGGTTCTCGGCCTCTGCGGCCAGATCAATCTCGCACAGGCGGCGTTCTTCGGCATCGGCGCCTACGCGGTGGGGCTCGGGACCGTCGACTACGGCCTCTCCTATTGGATTTGCCTCGTCATCGGCACTATTGCCGCCCTCCTTGCCGGCGCGTTTCTCGGCATGACGACGCTGCGTCTCGGCGGCCATTATCTCGCGATGGTGACGATTTCGTTCCAGCAGATCGTGACCCTTGTCATGATCAACGCCGTCGGCTTCACGCATGGGCCCGATGGTGTGCCGCGGATCGGCCGCCCGGCGCTGTTCCAAACGTCGCAATCCTATCTCGCTTTCGCCGTCGCGGCGCTGGCGATCATCGGCTATTGCGTCTGGCATTTGCAGGACACGCGGCTCGGACGCGCCATGCGTGCCGTGCGGGACAACGAGCTTGCCGCGAGCGTCGCCGGGATCAATGTCTATCGCACCAAGGTCGCCGCGTTCGCGATTTCCGCCCTGCTCGGCGGATTGGGCGGCGGCCTGTTCGCCGGCGGCTTCACTTACGTCAGTCCGGATCAATTCTCTTTCGCCGAGTCGATCGTCTTTCTCACGATGGCGCTCCTCGGCGGCGTCGCTTCGCCGATCGGCTCGGTGATCGGCACCGGTCTTCTTATTTTGATCCCGGAATGGCTGCGATTTTTAAAGAGCATCCCGGGATTATATCTCGCGATCTATGGCGTTGCGGTGATCCTGATCATCCTGTTCATGCCCGATGGCATCTGGGGATTCATCGCGAACTTCATGCGCCGCTTCATCAGGCCTGTGCCAGTCGCGACAGTACCCCCGCTCGTGCTTTCCCCCGACAGAACGGGCAGCGACATGGTGCTCGATGTCAAAGGGCTTTCGAAACATTTCGGTGGCTTGAAGGCCGTCGACAAAATCGATTTTGCTGTGCGGCGCGGCGGCATTCATGCGCTGATCGGTCCGAATGGCAGTGGCAAGACCACGACGCTGAACGTTATTTCGGGTCTTTACCGCGCAACCTTTGGTAGCGTGGTCCTGGGGGAATCCGACATCACGAATCTCTCGCCGCACCGGCGAACAGGGGCTGGGCTTGGGCGAACCTTCCAGAACATTCGCCTCTTCCGCTCTATGACGGCGCTGGAAAATGTCGTGATCGGCGCCGAACGCCGCGGCAATTCGCTCATTCCCGCCACGGGCGGATATGCCGCGCTCGAAGAGCGTGCACTTGCGGCCCTTGAATTCGTCGGACTTGGGCCT
The DNA here is from genome assembly GCA_034669525.1 of Methylobacteriaceae bacterium. Taxonomy (GTDB): domain Bacteria; phylum Pseudomonadota; class Alphaproteobacteria; order Rhizobiales; family Beijerinckiaceae; genus JAFASC01. Next base: position 6,706 of record JAXDNH010000062.1, read on the forward strand.
CGCGCCAACGAGCCGATCACGCGCTTCAGCTACGGCCATCAGCGGCTGATCGAGATTGCGCGTGCGCTCGCGGCAAATCCGACACTGCTTTTGCTCGATGAACCGGCGGCTGGTTTAAACTCTAGCGAAAAGCGCGCATTGCACGACCTGCTCGAGCGCATCGCTGCGCAGGGGCTCACCATCCTGCTCATCGATCATGACATGACGCTCGTCAGCGGCGCGGCGCAGCACATAACCGTGCTGAACTTCGGCAAGCGCATCGCCGATGGCGAATCTTTGGGCGTGCTCCGTCATCCCGATGTGATCGCGGCTTATCTCGGGACAGAAACGTGAGCCTGCTCGCGATCAAAGACCTTGTCGTGCGTTACGGCGAAATCGAAGCCGTGCACGGCGTGACGCTTGAAGTTGATGAAGGTCAGGTCGTGACGCTGCTCGGCTCGAACGGCGCCGGCAAATCGACGACGTTACGCGCGATTTCCGGCCTGATCGCACCGGCCGCCGGCGATATCCTCTTTGAGGGGAAGTCCATCGCTGGTTACAGCCCTGATGCAGTCGTGCGCATGGGCATCTCGCATGTGCCGGAAGGCCGGCGCGTCTTTCCCGGTCTTTCCGTTCGCGAGAACATCACGCTTGGCGCCTCGAACCGGCGCGGCGGTGCCGGCGCTCTCGGCCGCGAAGCCGATGAGATGTTCGAGTTCTTTCCTGACATACGCCCGTTTCGTGATGCGCTCGGTTGGACACTCTCTGGTGGCCAGCAGCAGATGGTCGCGGTTGCTCGCGGGCTGATGGCAAAGCCGCGCCTTTTGCTTCTCGATGAGCCCTCACTTGGCCTGGCACCGGTGATCGTGCAGGCCGTGTTCCGCATCATCTCGGAAATCCGCCGCCGCGGCACGACGGTTCTGCTCGTCGAGCAGAACGCGCGCATGGGCCTTTCCGTCGCCGATTACGGTTACGTGCTCGAGTCCGGGCGTCTCGCGCTTGGCGGCAAACCCGACGAGCTCTGGGGCAACGAGGCGATCCGCGCCGCCTACCTCGGCGGCGGACAGGCAGCAGCGAGAGTTTGATGGTCACGATAGAGGTCGAGCCGCTCACCGCGCTGGTTGCGGAGATTTTCGCAGGCGTTGGCTCGTCGAAAGAGGAGGGTCAGCGCATCGCGCGTTCTCTCGTCGGCGCCAATCTCGCGGGGCACGATAGCCACGGCGTGATCCGCGTGCCGCGCTACGTCGCTTGGGTTGAGAGCGGCGACATCGTGCCGAACCAGACCGTTCAGCGCGTTATCGATACACCGTCTTTCGCTGTGCTCGACGGCCGCTACGGTTTCGGTCAGAGCGTCGCACCGCAAGCGGTCGCGATCGGCATTGAGAAAGTGAAGGCAAGCGGCCTCGCCGCCGTCGCGCTGAAAGACGCCGGCCATATCGGCCGCGTTGGCGAATGGGCAGAGACGGCGGCGGCGGAAAAGCTGGTGTCCGTGCATTTTGTCAACGCCTCAGGCTCCGTTCTGGTCGCGCCGTTCGGCGGTGTCGAGCGGCGCATATCTACCGCACCGTTTTGCGTCGGCATTCCGCGCGAGGGCGAGGAGCCGGTCGTGCTCGATTTCGCAACGTCGCTCGTCGCCGAAGGCAAGGTCATGGTCGCGAGCCAGGGCGGCAAGAAACTGCCGGACGGCGCACTGATCGGTCCCGAGGGCAACCTTTCGACGGACCCGACGCTGCTTTACGGGCCGCATACGCCGGAGGGTCCACGCGATCATTCGAAAGGCGAAGGGGCGATCCGCGCGTTCGGCGAACATAAGGGATCGGGCCTCGCGCTGATCTGCGAACTCATCGGTGGTGCGCTCACCGGCACCGGCGCAACCCGCCCGGAACGCGGCCGCTTTGCCAACGGGATGTTTGCGATCTACATCGACCCGGCGCGTTTCGATCCCGCGCATTTCTTCGATGGCGAAGTTTCCCGCTATCTCAGCTACATCAAGGGGACGAAACCCGCGGCGGGTATTGAGGAGGTGCTTGTGCCCGGCGAACCCGAGCGGCGCATGAAGGCGGAGCGGATGAAGAACGGGATACCGCTCACGGAAGACACCTGGGCTTCGATTTCTGCGGCGGCACGACACGTCGGCCTAAGCGAAGCACACGTTGCTAAGGCCGACGCCGCTCACTGAGGGAACCTGCCCTACCTACGGGCTGTTGCGCCTCCAAGCGCTGCGCATCGTGCAGCAATCCCTTGGAGGTGCGCATGAGTCGGATGTCACTTGCCTCTGCGGTCGTGCTTGCGCTCGCATGCGGCGCGGCCGGTACTCTCCCGGCAGCGGCGCAGCGGGATCGCGGTCCGCCAAGCGCCAGCCAGGTTGCCGACCAGATCGACGCCCGCATTGCGAAGCTCAAGGCCGATCTTCGCCTGAACGATGATCAGAGTAAGAACTGGGGCAGCGTGCAAAGCGCCCTGCACGATATCGCCGTCAACCGCGCCAACCGCTATTTGCAGCGCGACCAGCCCCCCGCCGACACGCAGCGCGATGCTAACGCGCCCCCACTGCCGCGCGACGCCAATGCACCGCCACAAACGCGCGACACGAACGCCGCGCCGTCAGCCGATACACGCGAGCGCGATCGCAGTAGGATGCCGGATGTCCCTGAATTCATGCGCAGAGAAGCCGATTACCTCTCCAATCGAGCATCGGATTTGCGCAAGCTCGCCGACGCGACGGGCCCCTTCTACAACTCGCTCGACGACAAGCAGAAGCGCCGCTTTCTGGACTATTTGCGCAGCGAGCGGGATGAGGATCGCGGCATGATGCGCGACCGCTGGCGTTGAGCGGCTAAGGTTAAGCGAAAACTTGGCAAGCAGCTGCGCTGGAACGATATCGACTAGCTTGCGTTTGTTCGGCGCGAGTCACGAAGGGAGAACCCGACATGCGTAAACTTGCCTTGGTCGGCGCAGCCACTCTGTTGTCGATCGGCTGTGCCTATGCGGAAGATACGACCGTAATCAAGCGCGATTCTGGGCCAGGAGTTGGCGTCGTTGTGGGCGCCCCGCCGGTCGAGCATCGCACCACAGTCGTTGCGCCGAGCGCCCCTTGCTCGTCGACGACCGTGCACAAAGAAAACGACTTGGGCGATTCGAAGACGGTCAAAAAGACCGACTGTTGATCGCTCTACAGACAGCGGGCCTCGTCGCATAGCGCGGACGGGGCCCCTCTTCTTTTGTGACACCGCGTTCGCACGTGTTAATTCGCGTCGCATGTCGGTGAGTTAAAGCAGGCGCGAAAACACGCGGAGGAAACAATGAGGAAAATTTCTATGGCACTCACGGCAGCGGGTGGGCTGTTGCTCAGTTCGGTTGCCGGATATGCGCTTTCATCGAATGACGGCAGTGTAGCGAAATCGCTGCAGATCGCCCAAGCGGGCGGTGGCGGAGCTGGCGGCGGCGGCGGCGGCGCCGGCGGTGCTAGCGGAACTGGTGGTGGTGGAGGCGGTGCTGCTACATCACCCGGCGGGACCAGTGGTGGCGGCGGTGGTGCCGCCAAGCAGTCGGGCGGAGCCGGTGGCGGTGGCGCCGCGACCGGTGCTGGCGCCGGTGGCGGCGGCGCAGCTACGACGACTGGCGCGGGCGGCGCCGGACGCGCTGGGATGGGCGGCGGCGAGGATCGCGGCGGCCGCGCCGGCATGCGCGGCGAGCGCCGCGGCGGCGCCGATGTGAACGTGCGCGTGGGCGTTGGGGGGGACCGCGGCTATGGACGTGGCGGCGGCGGCCGGGCGGTGATCTACGGCCACCGGCGTCCCGGCTACGGCGTCGTCGTCCGTGGCGGTGGCTGCCGCACTGTCGTCGTGAAGAAGCGCATCGGCTATCGCGTCGTCATCAAAAAGATGCGGCGCTGCTACTAACCGCAACCAATCAACAAAGAGGGCTCCTTCGGGAGCCCTCTTTTTGCGTATCCTTATTGATTATCAGACGCGATATGCGCCGTGATCGCCGCCCTGATCGGCGATAAGTCGGCCCGGCTGCGATCATTGCGCGGAACTGGAATTCGTACGTCTGCGATCAATCGTGCCGGCCGGTCGGATAAGACCAGCACTCGGTCGGCCAGTGCAATCGCCTCGTCCAGATTGTGGGTGACGATGAGACTTGTCACCGCGCGCGTTTCGATAAGCGCGACCAGCTCCTGACGCAGCCGCAAAGCCAGCGCGGCATCGAGCGAGACAAACGGCTCGTCGAGCAGAAGGACATCCGGCCGGATTGCAAGGGCGCGGGCAATCGCAACACGGCGCGCAAGGCCAAGGGAAAGACTCGCGGGAAAATCCCGGCGATGCTCTGCGAGCCCAAGCGCGGCGAAAACCGCGTCGAGATCGCTGTCGCTCGCATCAGGCGCGGTGAGCCGGACATTCGTCTCGACGTCGCGCCAGGGCAGAAGCCGCGGCTCCTGAAAGACAAAGCCGAGGCGGCCTGCTCTCGGCAAGCGAACACGTGCCTCCGGCACATCGATCAGACCCGCAATCGCGCGCAGCAAAGTCGTCTTGCCGCAGCCCGATGGTCCCGTCAGCGCGGCGACCTCGCCCGGCGCCAGCGAAAAGCCGACGCGTCCCAAGATTTGGCGGGACCTCCCGGAAGCCTGGGGCAGCGACAGGCTCTCGACGGCGACATCAAGCCGGTCGGAATCGCCAGCGCGCGACATGTCGTTCAAAGGGCTGCACCAGGAATGTTTCGATCGCGAGCATCACGATGACGAAGGGGATGGCATAAGCAAGCAATAAGCGAATGTCGAAGAGCTGAAACGCGACGCCGATTTCGAAGCCGACGCCGTTCGAGCGGCCCATCAGTTCGACGACAAGCACGATCTTCCACACGAGTGACAAACCGGAACGCGACGCCGCCGCGATATAAGGCGCAAGCTGCGGTAGGAGAACGTGACGCACGCGTGCCCATGCGGACATCCGAAACACCTGTGCCACCTCATCGAGTTCGCGATTCAAGGCTCGGGCACCTTCGCGCACAGTGACGATCGCGTTCGGCAATTTGTTCAGCGCGACGGCGCCGATCGCCGCCACTTCATTGAGACCGATCCACACGTAGGCGAGAACGATGATCACCAACGCCGGCAGGTTCAAAAGGATGACAACCCAGGAATCGGCAATCCGGTCCAGGGCCGGATGCCGTCCCATCAGGACGCCGATCACCGCCCCAAAACTCATCGCCAGAAAAAAGGATGCGGCAACGCGCGCGAGCGTCGCCGCGAGGTTCGCAAACAAGGCGCCCGAGCGCGCCTCGGCTATGATGGCGATAAGGACTGACAATGGCGTGGGCAAGAGCCGCGGCCCGAAATGGATCGAGCCGATCTGCCAGACAACCAGCAACAGCAGAAGCGACGCGATCCGAAGGATGTAATTCATCTCAATCCGGATCACATGACCACATCATGAGCCGCTTCTATCAAGAGCCGCCCTTGTAATAGGTGCCCGGCTCGAGCGCGTCGGCGCTGCCAACAAGCTCGCTGCCGCCGATCTCTGCAAGCACCCTGAACAGCCGGCGCGCGTCGGCCTCTTCGTCCGCAATGGCGCGATCGGGAATGCCGCGCGCGTAATATTTCTGATAAGACGCAAGCGCTTCGGGGCTTCTGGCCGGAAGCTGCTTCGCAACGATCTGCCAAGCGTCCGGAGACGTTGCGATCAGCTGCTTGGCGCGCCGCGCCACCGCGAAGAACCGGCGGAGCGCGTCGCCGTTCGCGGCAGCGAAACTTCCATCAAAGACATACCCGATCGCGGCGACGGGTCCCGTTGCACCAAGTGCCTTTTCGACCTCGGCAATTTCCACGACCCGCTTAAATCCCTGTGCTTCGAGATCGGCGCAAAAATTCCAGTATTCGAGCGCGGCGTCGACTTCGCCCTGTGCTGCCTTTTCGGCGAGAAGCGGCGGGGCGCCGTAAACGATATTGGCCGCGCGACGAAGATCGACGCCGGAGCGGCGCGCCCAGGCCTGCAACAGCAGCCAACTCTTGTCGAGCGGCCCCCCTGCAACAGCAAGCTTGCGGCCGACGAGATCATGCAGCCCTGCAACACCCTTCGCCGGATTGGCGACTATAGCGCCGATTGCGCTGGAATAGGGATAAAAGACGAAATTCGCGCCGAGGCTGCGCTCGCGCGACACCCACAGCCAATCCGTCACGATGATGTCGGCCGCCCCGCTACGTAACGCAATGATCGCCGCTTCGCGCGAAGCAACATCAACGGTTTGCAGATCGAGATCGGCCTCTTTGCCGAGACCCTGCGCGCGGATGACGCTCATCTCCCAAGCAAGCGTCCCAGTCCGTTGGACAGCGATCCGTAGCCGCTCCGCGGAGCTGGCCGAGCTGGCGAAGATGCCGCCAACGAGCGCCGCACAGATCAGCGCCGCGGCACAGAAAGGTGGAATCCGCCATGCTGATCGCCCTCGGAACCGCATACGGTGCGCAACCATTTCCCCTGCGGCCATTGCCGGCCAAGTGCCTGCAACATACAACGGCATAGGCCCGGATGATACCGTTGAGCCGGCGTCGGGTGGAACGCCGGGGGAGGAGCGTCAATGCTGATCGGTCGAATTGCAGCTCTTTTCGCGGGCGCCGCGCTGCTTGCGGGTATGACCTGCCTCGCCCGGGCGGCGGGAGATCCGGCAGAAGGCGAAAAGGTCTTCGCCAAGTGCAAGATTTGCCACCAGATCGGCGAGGGCGCGAAGAACGCGGTCGGGCCCGAGTTGAACGGCCTGATCGGCCGCCATTCCGGAACGGCCCCGGGCTACAATTATTCTGACGCGAACAAGAATTCCGGCCTCACCTGGGACGAGGCGACCTTCCGCGATTACATCAAGAATCCGAAGGCGAAAATTCCGGGCACAAAAATGATTTTCGCGGGCCTGCCAAAGGATACGGATATCGACAATCTACTGGCCTACCTTCAGCAGTTTGGTCCCGACGGCAAAAAGAAATAATTCTGCCGTCGCCCCACACGTCGTCATGCATCGAGCGCAAACTCTCAGCTCATTGGGTTTGCTCATCGCGATTACCGCATCCTCCCTGGCGCTCGCCGCAGAAAAGCCGATCCGGTTCTGGAATCTCACGTCCGCAACCGTGACGGAGCTACGGCTCGCGCCTGCTGGCTCGGATAAGTTCGGGCCCGATCAGTGCAAGAACGACAAGGACGGCAGCGTCGACCACGACGAGCGGCTGCCGATTACCGGCGTGACGCCGGGCCGCTACGATGTCCGAATTGGTTATAAAGGCGGCAAGACCTGCCGGGTTGCGAATGTCGCGATCGAGAGCGGAAAGGTATTCTCGATCGAGGATAAGGAGCTCAGGGATTGCTCGACGGCCGCACGCTGACGCGGATTGCCTTTAGAATTTAGCTTTCATCCCGGCATAGACACCAAGCGGCGGCGCCGGCGACACCGTGCGGGGATCTGTCAGCGGCAAGAAACCGATCGCCTGCGTGTCGAACAACGTACCGAATGTCGTATAATGCCGATTGAGCGCGTTCTCGGCCTGCGCGTAGACCTGCACGTTTTTGTCGATCTGATATGACGTGCGCAAGTTGACCACCTGGTAGGCGGGAATTCGCGGCAACACGTTGATTTCGTCGCCGCGGAGATAGGAGCTTCCTACAAAGCTCGCATCGGCGCCGATC
>JAXDNH010000063.1:0-32011 GCA_034669525.1 Methylobacteriaceae bacterium
CGACCGTCATCGGCGGTCCGTCTTTCCACCGGATGCGAAGGTCTGGACCACCCTCCTCGTCAAGGCGCTCGCAATGCGTCACTCCTGCTGTCAAGGAGAGGCTGTCTCTGAGTTTTTCTTCAGCAACCCACCCGCGCACCGCCATCTTGAGTCTGCGCGCATTTGCTATGAGCTCAAGAATTTGATCAGGTTCGAGTTCAAATTCTGCGGCAAGCGGATGCAAGCTTGAGGAAGGTGACTCGACAGAGTCCCTCCTGGGCAAAGTGGGGACCGCGAACAGCTCGGGCTTTTCGGCGACGAGTTGCCTGTCTCCTGGAGGTAGGCCCTGCGCCGCCCGCTCGAAACGGACGAGATCAAGGAAGTGCTCGGCAGTGCCGCCCACAAGCGCTTCGAAATCGAACGTCCTCTCTTCCGAAGAAAGGTGTCGAGGACCTCTGCGCTCTCGCTCCCATGCATACCATCCCTGGGTTTTTATTTCTTCCGCATGCATGTCCTTAAATTCGAGCCGAATATAAAAGCGCGTCGGATTGTGCAGCTCAGGATCCGCGGCGACGAAGAAGCCCTCCTTTGGATCAATCCCGAGAAGCAGGGTCGTGAATAGGCCTAGTGAATCCTGCCAAAGCTCGTGAAGCCCTTTGTCGTCGGGTCCGTACTTGATCTGAAAGCTGCGTTCGTCTGTTGGGCGGTTCTTAGTGGGTGTTCGAGTCGCCAGGAAAGCATAGGCGACGATGCCCATCCGCTCGCCCGCAGGCGTTTCGAACGATATGATGAACGGCGCCCGGTCTGCCGCGGAAGCATAGATGACTCTACAACCGGCATCTCTTAGGCTCGTGAGCATGAACTCGACGAGCGGCTGCCGCTCCGAACGTTGAACTCGATACGTTCGTAGCCCCGCAATCATGAGAGTTCACACCGACCATTCAGGAATATCGATCAGCCTCAGTTCGGGCCTGGCCTTGTCGGTCTCGTTCAGAAGCCCGCAGGGGGGTCGGCGAGGGTCTTGAAGCACTTGCCGTTCGTCGGTGCGAGGAGGTTTTCGGAAGCGGAACTCACGTCTTCTCCTACACCCGCCATGAGCCGCATGCTGGGCCCGAGCGCCAATTTTGTGTGCGTCCACAGTTTTTGTGTGCGCATTCCAATGTAGAACAGATGAAGAACATTGACAAACTCTTCCCTTCCTATGACCTTATTCCTATCTAACCCTTCATGAGCACTGACGACCTCCTCTCCCGCCGGCCACGGACGAAGCGCGTCTTCTCCGACGCCGACATGGCGCGCCTGCGCGACCTCTATTACGACCCGAACGTGCCGATGCTGGACGCCGCCGACGCCTTCGGCGTGCCGATGTCGACGCTCATGCGCTGGATCATCGAGATGCGCTGGCCGCGGAAATCCTCGGGGTGGCGGCCGGCGGGGGCGGCTCCCGTGGCTGCGCCTCGCCACGAACCTGTTGTCGCAGACGAAGGCGCCCCTCACGCCGCCCCTCTCGCCGCAGGCGAGGAGAGGGTGAGTACCCCGCTCGATCCCGACCGCCTCGCCGTGGAAGTCGCCGCGCATGCGCGCGTCGAGCTCGCCGCGATGGGAGAGGCCGGCAGCCCGATGAACACGAACCTGCCGCTCGTCGAGCGCAAGCGCCGCGCCGACATCATCGCCTCGCTCGCCCGCTCGATCGCAAATCTCGACAAGTCGTTCGAACGCAAGGCGGAACACAAGCGGCTGAAGCGGCTGGTCAAGGAGCAGCAGGACAAGATCAACGCGCTTCAGAACGCCGGACTCATCGACGTGCAGAGAGCGAAATTCGCTCTCTTGAAGCAGGAATTCGAGAAGACGAAGGGGTAGCGCTCCGCGCCCTCACCCTGAGGAGCGTGCGTGAGCCACGCGTCTCGAAGGGTGGCAACACCCGACCCCTTTGCCCATCCTTCGAGACGCGCCTTCGGCGCTCCTCAGGATGAGGGTGTCATGCCCTCACGCGTCGCCGACGATTTCCACGACCTTGCCGCTGCCGCCGCAATCCGGGCAGGGCTTGTCGTCGATCCGCCCCGTGCCCTTGCACTTGCCGCAGGTGTTCTCGGCGGCTTGCTTCGTCCCGGGCTTCACCTGATCGCCTGGCGCTTTCTTCTCGGTGTCGATCGGCGGCATGTCGTGATCCCGCGGCAGGTACGAACGGAACGCCGGGCAGGCGGCTTCGATCCCTCTCACATTCTTGACGGATTGGCCGGCAGAGCTTCAGGTGCGGCGCAATGTTCACCGCCGTCGAAGAGCTCCTGTCGATCCTCGATCTCGAACGGATCGAGCACAACATCTATAGAGGGCGCAGCCCCCAGGTCGGCTGGCAGCGCGTCTTCGGCGGGCTCGTCATCTCGCAGGCGCTGGTCGCGGCGCAGCGCACGGTCGAGGACCGGGCGCCGCATTCGCTGCACGCCTATTTTATCCTGCCGGGCGACCCAAACGTTCCGATCATCTACGAGGTCGACCGCATCCGCGACGGCAAGAGCTTTGCGACCCGGCGCTGCGTCGCCATCCAGCATGGGCGCGCGATTTTCACGCTCGCCGCTTCTTTTCAGATCGAAGAAGAGGGGCTCGACCACGCACTGACGATGCCGCAGGTGGCGGCGCCCGAGGACCTGCCGAGCGAGAGCGAACTGCGCGAGCGCTTCGGCGCGATGATGCCGGAAAATGTGCGCCGCTGGTTCGATCAGGAGCGGCCGATCGAGATGCGGCCGGTCGACTTGAAGCGCTACGTCGGCCGCGACAGGCCTTCGGAGCCGGTCCAGCATGTCTGGCTGCGCGCCACGGGCCGGCTCCCCGACGATCCGGCGATCCACAGGGCTGTTCTCGCCTATCTCTCCGACATGACGCTGCTCGACACAGCGCTGATCGCGCATGGCAAGTCGATCTTCCAGCGCAGCATGCAGGTCGCGAGCCTCGACCATGCGCTGTGGTTTCACCGGCCGTTCCGGGCCGACGAATGGCTGCTTTATGCGCAGGACAGCCCGAATACGAGCGGCGCCCGGGGGCTGACGCGGGGCCTGATTTATACGCAAGGCGGGCAGCTCGTCGCTTCGGTCGCGCAAGAGGGGCTGATCCGGCAGCGCCAGTAGCTGCGCTGCTGCACATTAAGTGTGCAAATCCGGGGGTTTTGCCTGGGCCGCGGGCAGCAGATTGCCCTGACGAGGCCGATACGGCCGAGCCCAGCCCAAGACTCGCAGGTTGTGGTTGGCCTGGGCGTTGGCACGGGCCTTGAATTCCCCTGCTTGAGCAGAGCCGTGCCGTGAGCGGACGCGTAAGCAGGAAGACAGACATGAAAATCGTAATGGCGATCATAAAGCCGTTCAAACTGGACGAGGTGCGCGACGCCCTGACCGCCGTCGGCGTGCACGGTCTGACGGTGACAGAAGTTAAAGGCTACGGCCGTCAGAAAGGTCACACGGAAATCTATCGAGGCGCGGAATATGCCGTGAGCTTCCTGCCGAAGCTAAAGATCGAAGTGGCGGTCGCGAGCGAACTCGTCGACCGCACGATCGAAGCGATCTCCGCTGCCGCCCGCACGGGTCAAATCGGCGACGGCAAAATCTTCGTTAGTTCCCTCGAGCAAGCCGTCCGCATCCGCACCGGCGAACGCGATGTGGACGCTCTCTAAGCGCATCTCAAGAAAACCAGGAGTTCAACAAATGAAAGATCGCTCGATGCGAAGGACCTTGCTGGCAAGTGCCGGCATAGGTCTCATCGGCTGCCTGTTAGTCGCCGGAGCCGTATACGCGCAGACGCCGACAAATGAGGCCGCTGCGGCTGCGCCGGCTGCTGCGGCAGCGGCACCGACGCCCAACAAAGGCGACACCGCCTGGATGCTCGTCTCCAGTGCGCTCGTCTTGATGATGTCGATACCGGGCCTCGCGCTGTTCTATGGCGGCCTCGTGCGCACTAAGAACATGCTGTCGGTTCTGACGCAGGTCTTCATGATCGTATCGCTCGTCGGTATCGTATGGTGCCTCTATGGCTATTCGATCGCGCTCGGCGACACGAGCGGCCCGTGGGTCAACTATATCGGCGGTTTCGGTAAGGTCTTTCTGAAGGGGGTCACGCCGGATTCGACGGTGCCGACCTTTTCGAATGGCGTCGTCATCCCGGAATACGCCTACATGGTCTTCCAAATGACCTTCGCGATGATCACGCCGGCGCTGATCGTCGGCGCGTTTGCGGAGCGCATGCGGTTCTCGGCCGTCGTGCTGTTCATGTTGCTCTGGGTCACCTTCATCTACTTTCCGATCGCGCATTGGGTGTGGGCGACGGCCGCTCCCGACGACGTTGCCGCGGCCGCTAAGGCGCTCGCAGCGGCGGGCGACGATGCAGCCAAGAAGGCGGCGCAGGCGAAGCTCGACGAGGTCACCTCGACTGCCGGCTGGCTTAGTGCCGGCGCGGCGCCGTGGATGGGCGGCTCCGGCGCACTCGACTTTGCCGGCGGCACTGTCGTGCACATCAATGCCGGCATTGCCGGCCTGATGGGCGCCCTTATGCTCGGTAAGCGCGTCGGTTATCCGCGCGAAGCGATGCCTCCCCATTCGTTGACCATGACCATGATCGGCGCCTCGTTGCTCTGGGTCGGCTGGTTCGGTTTCAACGCGGGCTCAAACCTCGAAGCCAATGGCGTAACGTCGCTTGCCTTCGTCAACACGATGGTGGCGACGGCAGCGGCCGCGCTCTCCTGGCTGTTCACCGAGTGGTTCTCCAAGGGCAAGCCCTCGCTGCTCGGCATGGCAACCGGTGCGGTCGCCGGACTCGTTGCGGTAACGCCGGCCTCCGGCTTCGCCGGGCCGATGGGGTCGATCGTCTTAGGATTGGTCGTCAGCCCGATCTGCTACATCTTCGTCGCCAAGGTGAAGAACGCGATGGGGTACGACGATGCGCTCGACGTCTTCGGCGTGCACTGCATCGGCGGCATCGTCGGCGCACTCGGCACCGGCATCCTCGTTGCGCCCTATCTCGGTGGCGTCGGCCTCACCGACTACACCAACATCAGCGGCAATAACGCCGGCACTTACGAAATGGGTCCGCAGCTGTTGCGGCAGCTGACGGCGGTCTGCTCGACGCTGATCTGGTCGGGAGTTGGGTCGCTGATCCTTTACAAGGTCGTCGATCTGATCGTGGGGCTGCGCGTGCCGATCGACGCCGAGCGCGAAGGTCTCGACGTCTCCGATCACGGCGAGCGCGCGTACAATTACTGAAGTCGAGGAGGCGCGCGCATTCCTCCGGCGCGCGACTCGATCGGGGGCGGCACCTACGGGTGCGGCCCTTTTCTTTTGGGCCTCGGCAAGCGCAAGGTTAAGCCCACCTTAACTCGCCATTTCTAAACTCTGCGAAGGCCGTTGCGGTCGCGACGATGGACCTGATGCGCAGCAGCACCCTTTCCGCCACTCTCGATCATATCCCGGTGCCGATCCGGACTTTTCTCGCCCGCCGGGTTGCGGAAGGTTCGGGAATCCTGATCCTCGTTCTGTCCGCCACTTACATGCTCGCACTTGTCACCTGGTCGGTGCGCGATCCGAGCCTCAATCATGCGACCGCCGAACCGATTCGGAACCTGCTTGGCTTGAAGGGCGCGATTGTTGCGGATCTGACCATGCAGCTGATCGGCGTCGCGGCGGTCGCTTTCTTGACTCCGCCCGTCATCTGGAGCTGGCGCCTGGTTCGCCGGCGGCGGTTCGACAGCGTCAAATGGCGGCTCATTCTGTGGATCAGCGGCACGCTTTGCGCGGCTGGCCTCGCCTCGCTCTTGCCGGTCACCGACCGCTGGCCGTTGCCGACCGGCCTCGGCGGCGTCTTCGGCGACGCGCTGCTCGCGCTTCCCCGCCGCATTATCGGCGGCTCGCATATGGCGGTGGCGATTTCGGCCGCGGCGGTGCTCATCGGCACAATCCTCTGCCTTGCCGGGTCGATTCGCGTCAGCGCGCGCAGCGACGATGGCGAGGATGAAGAGGAAGCTTTCAACTCCCGCGATACCCGCAGTGATGACGATGCGGCAGGCGAGCCGGGCCTCGTCCTCGTTGCACTCGGCGCCCTGATCCACGGTCTTCTGAGCGCGCGCGCCGTGCTGCGACGCAGCCTGATCAATGCGAAACGCCGTTGGTCAAAGGATTTTCAGGGCACGCAAGTGAGCGCGCTGCCCGCTGTAATTGCCATCGAGCGACGCGAACCATCTTTCGCGCCGCCAACGTTCGATCCCTCCCTCTACGCGCCGCCGTCGATGCGAGAGTCCGTTGAGGGCGCGCCGCGGAGCGCCAACGCCGCGATCACCCCTACACGGCGGACCTCCCGCGAGAGCGCGCGCAGGCGCAATTCTTATCAGCTTCCGGCGCTTCAGCTCCTTTCCGAAGCGAAGAAGATTGTTGGCACGAAAATCTCGGAGGAAGCGCTCGAACAGAATGCGCGCTTGCTGGAAGGCGTGCTCGACGATTTCGGCGTCAAAGGCGAGATCATCCAGGTGCGCCCGGGTCCGGTCGTCACCCTGTACGAACTTGAGCCGGCCCCCGGCATCAAGTCCTCCCGCGTCATTGGCCTCGCCGACGACATCGCGCGCACGATGTCGGCGGTTTCTGCACGTGTTGCCGTTGTGCAGGGACGCAACGCGATCGGCATCGAATTGCCGAACCAGAAGCGCGAGACGGTTTTCCTACGCGAGCTTCTCTCCTCGCAGGATTTCGACAAGACGAAGCATCGCCTCGCGATTGCGCTCGGCAAGACGATCGGCGGGGAGGCGGTGATCGTCGATCTCGCACGCATGCCGCATCTGCTCGTCGCCGGTACGACCGGTTCCGGCAAATCCGTCGCGATCAATACGATGATCCTGTCGCTTCTCTACCGGCTGAAGCCGGAGGAGTGCCGCCTCATCATGATCGACCCGAAAATGCTGGAACTCTCCGTCTATGACGGCGTCCCGCATCTTCTCACGCCGGTCGTAACAGATCCCAGGAAAGCCGTCGTCGCATTGAAATGGGCCGTGCGCGAGATGGAGGACCGCTACAAGAAAATGTCGAAGGTCGGCGTACGCAACATCGACGGTTTCAACGCGCGCGTCGCCGAGGCTGAGGCCAAGGGCGAGACGATAACCCGCACGGTGCAGACCGGCTACGACAGGGAAACCGGCGAGGCGATCTACGAACAGGAGGAGATGGAGCTTTCGGTCCTGCCTTACATCGTCGTTATCGTCGATGAGATGGCCGACCTGATGATGGTCGCCGGCAAGGACATCGAAGGCGCAATCCAGCGCCTGGCGCAGATGGCGCGTGCTGCCGGCATCCATCTTATCATGGCAACGCAGCGCCCGTCGGTCGATGTGATCACCGGCACGATCAAAGCGAATTTTCCGACGCGCATCTCCTTCCAGGTGACATCGAAGATCGACAGCCGCACCATCCTCGGCGAGCAGGGCGCCGAGCAGCTGCTCGGCCAGGGCGACATGCTCTACATGGCGGGCGGCGGCCGCATCTCGCGCGTGCACGGGCCGTTCGTGTCCGACACCGAGGTCGAGAAGGTCGTGGCTCACCTCAAAAGCCAGGGTCAGCCCGAATATCTCGACGCGATCACCGCCGAGGAGGAGGAAATCGATGGCGCCGATGGCGAGCTGCCGTCGCCGGGCTCGATGGATGCGGAGGAATCCGGCGACCTCTACGACCGTGCCGTCGCCATCGTGTTGCGCGACCGCAAATGCTCGACGAGCTACATCCAGCGCCGGCTATCGGTAGGCTACAACAAGGCGGCCTCGCTCGTTGAGCGCATGGAGAAAGAGGGGGTGGTTGCGCCCGCCAACCATTCCGGCAAACGCGAAATCCTGGTTGGCGGTGGCGTCGATCGGGGTGCGTTCGATCTCCGCCCGGCCGAATGAAGCTTAGCTGTGGCAACAAAACCCAAAAATGCCACATGGCCCGCCTAACAAGCAGGCTTCCGCAACGTCAGCGACATGAAATGAAGCATAGAGCAGCCGTCCCGCTTGCCGCCATGGGGCGCGCCTTTTTCTTCGTCTCCGTCTCCGTCTCCTTCTCCGCCAGCGCGGCGTTGGCCGAGGCCTCGCCCCCGCGCTCGCCGATCGACCTCAATCCTCCGGCGAAGGCGACGGCTGCGCCGCAGGCCGCGCCCACGGCGAAGAAAGCGGCCGTCGCGACCAATCCGACCGCGGCGCCCTTCAATCCCTACGTCGCGATCGAGAAGGCCAACGCCTATTTCAACAACGCCGCGACGATGGTCGGCGACTTTGTCCAGGTCGGCGCCGACGGCCGCCGCTCCGAGGGCAAGCTCTACGTCCAGCGGCCGGGCAGGCTGCGCTTCGAATATGCCCAGCCTGCCTCGCTCGAAGTCGTCGCCGACGGCACCAAGGTCGCGATCCGCGACCGTAAGCTGTCGACGCAGGACCTTTATTTCATCCAGCAGACGCCGCTGAAATTCTTGTTGAAGGATAAGATCGACCTCGCCAAGGACACCAAAGTCCTCGATGTCACCAACGACCCGAACAACACGACGATCATCATCGAGGACGGCACGACGCTTGGCGGCACCTCGAAAATCAGACTGATGTTCGATCCCGCGACCTACCAGCTGAAGCAATGGCTGGTCACCGACCCGCAGGGCTACGACACGCTGGTGTCGCTCTACAACATGGACTTCAAGGAAAAGCCCGACCCGAGCCTTTTCTCGATCAATTACTGAAGTCGGGCCGCGCATCTCCTGATGCGCTGATTGCGGCGAATGTCGGGGACGACCATATCCGCGGGCTTGCGGCCGCGACTCTCCCATGGTGAAAGCCGCTGCATGCCCGGAGTCATCGCGTGCGGCTGAATATCGCCACCTGGAACATCAATTCGGTGCGGCTGCGCATGCCGATCGTCGCGCAGTTTCTAAAGACGCACCGGCCGGACGTGCTCTGCCTGCAGGAGACGAAGTGCCGCGACGGCGAGTTTCCATTAAAGCCGCTGAAGCGGCTCGGCTACAAGCACATCGCGATCAACGGCCAGAAGGGCTATCACGGCGTCGCCATCGCCTCGCGGCTGCCGCTCGACACGATCGGCAAGCGCAATTTCTGCGACAAGGGTGATGCACGGCACCTCTCCGTTTCCGTCGAGGTCGGCGGCCGCGCAATCGCGCTGCATAATTTTTATGTGCCGGCCGGCGGCGACGATCCCGATCCGGACGTCAATCCGAAATTCGCGCACAAGCTCGCGTTTCTTGATGAGATGTCAGCGTGGATCGCAGCCGCGAAGATCGCCACCAGTCCCGCGATCATGGTCGGCGATCTCAATGTCGCGCCGCTCGAAACCGACGTGTGGAGTCACAAGCAACTGCTGAAAGTGGTCAGCCACACGCCGATCGAAGTTGAGAAACTCGGTCGCGTGCTGAACTCGGGTCCTTGGATCGACGCCATGCGTCACCACGTTCCGCATCAGGAAAAACTCTATACGTGGTGGAGTTACCGCTCGCCGGATTGGGCGAAGGCCGACAAGGGACGTAGGCTCGATCACGTCTGGGTCAGCAGCTGCCTGCAGCCGGGCCTCGGCGGCTTACGCGTGCTCAAGGAAGCGCGCGGCTGGGCGCGGCCCTCGGATCACGTGCCGGTGATGATTCAATTGGATGTCTGAGGTAAAGCGCAGCGCCGTCATTGCAAGCGGAGCGAAGCAATCCAGGAGTCAGTGCGTCGAAGATTAAAGACTTTGCCCTGGATTGCTTCGTCGCTGCGCTCCTCGCAATGACGTCCTACCGCTTCACGCCCTCCGCGATCGACAACAGCGCGCGTTCGGCCAGCACACCACCGATGCGCGGTTCGCGCCGAACCCGGCCGATGAGATCGGCGAGCGCGCGGATTGCACGCAGCAGCCGCTCGCGCGACCAGCTGCGCAAGTGTTTCTCGATCAAGCCGCGGCGGCCAAAGCCGATGCCGCTGCGCATGACCAAGCCCATGGCTTGATCGAGCGATTGGCCCGAATCGATGGCAAGCCGCGCGCGGTGCAAAGCCACCGCATAACGCAAAGCGGCCGCGAGTATGACGCTCGGCTCGCCGCCGGTCGCCATTAATCGCTCGAACGCGCCGGGCAGCGCATCGATCTCACCGGAAAAGGCTTGCAGCACCGCATCGTCATGCGCAGTTGTCGAAGCGTCGCAAACCAGCGTCTCGACATCTTCGAGCGTGATGCGTTGTCGCCCATGCGCGGCGAGGACGAGCTTGCCGATTTCGGAGCGCGTGCTCAGGCGGTCTTCGCCGAGCATCGCGACAAGCGTTTCGCGGGCATCGTCATCGAGCGATAATCCGGCGGCCTTAAGCTCTTCGTTAATAAGCCGCTGCACATCGGCGGCACTATCCGGCGAACACTCGATCGCCGCCGCGCTGCGCTCCTTCTCGAAAAGCTTGCGCAGCGCGTGATCGCGCTTCAGCGCACCGGCTTCGATCAGCACCACGCTTTCCGCCGGCGCACTAAGCAGCGGCTCCAGCGCCGGCAGAATGTTTTTGGAGCCAAGTTCGACATGCACCGCGCGACGTCCGCCGAACAGCGGGATCGTGTTCGCTTCATCGGCCAGGCGCAGCGGATCGCCGTCGAGCTCGTCCCCGTCGAGCTCGACGAGCTGAAATGGATCCGCGGGATCATCGACAAGTGCGCGCAAAAGCTTACGGGCGCGCTCGCGCACCAGGCCGGAATCGCTGCCGTAGACGAGGAAGAGTTTTGTGTCCGCCGGCGGCCGCGAAACAAACCGGTCCGCTTCGCCGCTCCTGACCGCGGTCAACCGGATCAGCCGCGGCTGGCGAGGGCGGCCGAGATGCGTGTGCGGATCTGATCGGCGATGACCTTGGCGTTACGGGTCTCGGCGTCGCGCGCGCCCTGGACGTTGGAAATGCGTTGGCTGGTCCGGTCATACGCCGCAACGCTGAACGCCGTGCCCTTGGCGATCGGCTCGCCGCCGGCAACCGGACTCAAAATGTAATCGGCGTCGACGATCACCGTCGCCGCGGTCGCGCGCGCGGAGACCGTATCGATGACCGGCGTCTGCACCCGCTCGCGCAACGTGACCGACAGGCGGTATTTCGCAGGCACCGTCGAGCCTGTGCCGTTGAAGGCGAAGGCGAGCTCGTTCTCAAGGTAATGGCCGATCCGTTCGGGAATGATCGGATTCACGGCGATCGCCTGCAATTCGCTCTCGAGCGAGCCGCCGCCTGCCAGTGGGCCGTAGAGCGGCTGGAAGCAGCCGCCGAGGACGAGCGGCAGCGCAAGCGTCAGCCCCTTGAAAACCTGCAATGTTCGCCGCTCACGCCACGACATTCACGATCCTCTGCGGCACCACGATGATCTTCTTCGGCGCCTTGCCGGCAAGCGCGCGCTGCACCGGATCGAGCGCCAAGGTCGCCGCCTCGATCGCTGCCTGGTCCGCGTCGCGCTCGATCACGAGGTCGGCGCGCTTCCTGCCATTCACCTGCACCGGCAAGCTTATCATGCTCTCGATTACCAAAGTGCGATCGGCCACAGGCCAGGGCGCCTCCGCCACCAGCGAGGCGTGGCCGAGGTCCGCCCAGCATTCTTCAGCAAGATGCGGCATCATCGGGGCGAAGAGTTGGACGAGTATGTCGGCCGCCTCGCGGAACGCGGCGCAGAGGTCGGCGGCGATGTCGCCGGTCTCGACCTCGTCCAAGGCGTCGGTTAGCGCGTTGGTTAGCTCGCGAATGTGCGCCACGGCCAGATTGAAGTGCAGCCGTTCGAAATCCTGCTCGACCTTGATTAGCGCCGAATGGGACGCCTTGCGGACTACGCGCGCGCCCTCGGTCGGCTCGCCGGCTGCGCCGTTGCCCCCCAATGCAGCGTTCTTCAGGTCCCCAACCACGCGCCATAGCCGCTGCACGAGCCTCGCTGCGCCCTGGACACCCTCCTCCATCCAGATGACATCGCGCTCGGGCGGCGAATCCGACAGCATGAACCAGCGCGCGGTGTCGGCGCCGAAGGACTGGATGATGTCATCGGGGTCAACCGTGTTGCGGCGCGACTTCGACATTTTCTCGATCGCGCCGATCTCGACCGGCGCGCCGTCGACCTTGGCGAAGGCGCGGCGGCTGGAAGCATCGGCCTGCACGTCCACTTCGGCAGGCGACAGCCAGGCGCCGGACCCACTGCGATAGGTCTCGTGCACCACCATGCCTTGGGTGAACAGGCCGGCAAAAGGTTCGGCGAGATCGACATGGCCGGTGTCGCGAAGCCCGCGCGTGAAAAAGCGTGAATAGAGCAGATGCAAGATCGCGTGCTCGATGCCGCCGATATATTGGTCGACCGGCAGCCAGCGATTGGCGACCGGCGGCGTGATCGGCGCGTCCGCGTTCCACGGATCGGTGAAGCGCGCGAAATACCAGGACGAATCGACGAACGTGTCCATCGTGTCGGTTTCGCGCGTTGCCGGTCCGCCGCAGGCGGGACAGGCGACGAGCTTCCATGTCGGATGGTGATCGAGCGGATTGCCCGGCCGGTCGAAGGTGACGTCCTCAGGCAAAGTGACCGGCAGCTGGTCCTTCGGCACCGGGAGCGTCCCGCATTTGTCGCAATGCACGACAGGTATCGGGCAGCCCCAGTAGCGCTGGCGTGAAATGCCCCAATCGCGCAGGCGATAATTGACCTTGCGCTCGCCTTGCGGCGCATTCCCGAGCGTCTGCGCTTCGAGGCGGCGCGCCACCTCTTCCTTGGCTTCCTCGATGGTGAGCCCATCGAGAAAGCGCGAATTGATCATGCGGCCGGGCCCGTCATAGGCCGTGTCGGTGATGACGAATTTTTCGGGCTCGACATCCAGGGGGCAGACCACCGGAATGTTGCCGAGGCCGTATTTGTTGGCGAAATCGAGGTCGCGCTGATCGTGCGCCGGGCAGCCAAAAATCGCGCCGGTGCCGTATTCCATCAGCACGAAATTGGCGACATAGACCGGCAGCGTCCAGTTCGAATCGAACGGATGCACGGCGCGTAAGGACGTGTCGTAGCCGCGCTTCTCGCCCATCTCGACCGCCGCCTCCGAGGTGCCGCGGCGCTCGCAATCGGCAATGAAGTCAGCAAGGCCCTTGTCGTAGTGCGCCAGCTCGCGCGCCAGCGGATGCTCCGGCGAAATCGCCATGAACTTGGCGCCGAACAGCGTGTCCGGCCGCGTCGTGTAGACGTGGATCTCGTTGGCGTTTGTGCGCTTGCCGTCATTCGCCAGCGCGAAGCGCACCAGCAAGCCTTCCGAGCGGCCGATCCAGTTCGCCTGCATCAGCCGGACTTTCTCCGGCCAACGGTCGAGCGTATCGAGCGCGGCCAGGAGATCGTCGGCGTATTTCGTGATCGTGAAGAACCACTGCGTCAGCTCGCGCTGCTCGACCGGGGCGCCGGAGCGCCAGCCGCGGCCGTCGATCACCTGCTCGTTGGCAAGCACCGTCTGATCGACCGGATCCCAGTTGACCCGCGACTGCTTGCGCGCGACGAGCCCCGCCGCGAGAAAGTCGAGGAAGAGCGCCTGCTGGTGCTTGTAATAGCTCGCGTCGCAGGTCGCGAATTCGCGCGACCAATCGAGCGACAGGCCCATCGATTTGAGCTGCGCCCGCATCGTGTCGATATTGTCGTAGGTCCATTTCGCCGGATGCGTCTTCGACTGCATGGCGGCATTTTCCGCCGGCATGCCGAAGGCGTCCCAGCCCATCGGATGCAGCACGTTGAAGCCGCGCGCGCGCTTGTAACGCGCCACAACGTCGCCCATCGTGTAATTGCGGACGTGGCCCATATGGATGCGGCCGGAGGGATACGGAAACATTTCGAGCACGTAGTATTTTTGACGTGCGTCGGCCTCCTGCGTCTTGAAGGTATCGCGCTCGCGCCAGACCTGCTGCCATTTCGGCTCGGCTTCGCGGAAATTGTAACGTTCGGGCCGCATGTCTTGAATTGCTATGGGAGCTGGCGCGACATGGACCTGATTTCGCGCGTGGGGTCAATGTGTTGATATGACGAGCGAAGCGACAGTCGATCCGGTTGCCAATCTGCGCGCGGTGCGCGCGATCATCGCCCGCGCCGCGCGGGATTTCGGCCGCGATCCCAAGGACGTGCGGCTCGTCTGCGTCACCAAGACGGCGCCGCCCGAGCGCGTCCGGCCGGTGATCGAGGCCGGCGAGCGCACTTTCGGCGAAAACCGTGTCCAGGAGGCGCACGGCAAGTGGCCGGCGCTGAAGGCCGACTTTCCGGAGATCGAGCTGCATCTGATCGGCCCGTTGCAGACCAACAAAGCGCGCGAGGCGGTGGGGCTTTTCGATGTGATCGAAACGCTGGACCGGCCGTCGCTCGGCAAAGCGGTGGCCGCGGAAATTCAGCGCGCCGGCCGGGCGCCAAAACTGTTCGTGCAGGTCAATACCGGCGCCGAGCCGCAGAAGGCCGGAATCCTGCCGCAGCATGCGGATGCGTTCATCGCGCAATGCCGGGCGGAGTTCCGGCTCGACCCGGTCGGCCTCATGTGCATCCCGCCACTCGAGGAGCAGGCCTCCCCGCATTTTGCGCTGCTCGCCAAGATCGCCGCGCGCAACGGGCTGACGCAGCTGTCGATGGGCATGAGCGCCGATTATGAGCTGGCGATCCAGCTCGGCGCGACGCACGTGCGGATCGGATCCGCGATTTTTGGGGAGCGGGGCTGACCCGCTCCCCGGGCCTTGCGTTACCCAACCACCATCACAACCCCGCGCGCCAATCGCGGCAGCAGCCGGCGCATGTCGGCCGCGCGGAGCGCCACACAGCCAGCCGTCGGCGACAGGTCTTCCCGGGCGAGATGGAAGAAGATGGCGCTGCCGCGCCCGCGGACCCGGGGCTGGATGTTATAATCGAGGATGCCCACGGCGTCGTACAGACGGTCGTCACGCCACATCCCCTCACGGCTCTTTCCGTAGGGCAGGCGAATCGGCCTGTTGTAATTGCGGTCCTGCGGATCGTCGCACCAGGCGCTGTCGCGCCGGATCGGCAGCGCGCGGAAATTCCGCGCCGGGCGAAAGCCGCCGTCGGGCCGGAACAGGAACCGTGGAATGGCAAAGCGCCCGGCTGGCGTCTTGCCGTCGCCCTCGATTTTGCTCCGGCCGATCCCGGCGCGCCCGATCGCACAGGGGATTTGCGTCGGCCCGGCGATCAGCCACCCCTTAAGCGCTTGCGTCCCACACAAGCGCGGCGCCGCGACGACTCTGAGCCGCGTCAGACCGCGTGAAACCTGTCGAAACTCTCTTTCCGGCATGTTCTGTCTTTTGACCCGCTGCGTCTCCTTGCCTAGACTCGCGGTTCGCGCAACAGCCGCTTACCTGCCGGTGCGGACCCTTGTAACGCACCGCGGAAAGACTTGATGGCCCAGGTTCGCACCATTCTGATTGCCGACGACGACGAGGACCTGCGCCAGGCGCTTGCCGAACAACTGACGCTGCACGAAGAGTTCGAGGTTCTGCAGGCGGAAAACGGCGCCAAGGCCATTACGAGCGCACGCAGCGCCCAGCCTGACCTCATCATCATGGATGTGGGATTGCCCGATTTCGACGGGCGCGAGGCGGTAAAAATCATCCGCAAGAACGGCTTCAAGAATCCGATCCTGATGCTGACGGGGCAGGATTCCGACGCCGACACCGTGCTTGGTTTCGATTCTGGCGCCAACGATTATGTGACAAAGCCGTTCCGTTTCGCCGTGCTGCTCGCACGCATCCGCGCGCATCTCCGGCAGTTTGAGGCGAGCGACGACGCGACGTTCCGCATCGGGCAATATACGTTTCAGCCGAGTTCAAAACATCTCGTCAACGATAAGGGCAATAAGCTTCGTCTGACGGAGAAAGAGACGGCGATCTTGCGTTATCTTTATCGCGCGGGGCAAAGCGTGGTGACGCGCGATGTGCTGCTGCGGGAAGTATGGGGCTATAATTCCAACGTGACAACGCATACGCTGGAGACACACATCTATCGCCTGCGGCAAAAGATCGAGCGTGATCCCGCCCATGCGCAGATGCTCGTGACGGAGGCCGGTGGCTACAAACTCATTCCGTCCGCCGAGCTATGAGACTCAGTGGCGCTTGAAGACGATATCCGCAAGCTCTCGCGCATCTCTTTATTCCGCGCGTTGGAGACGGATGCGTTGCGGCTCATCGCCTTCGGCGCGGAAACACGGATATTGCGCGCCGGTGATATCCTTTTTCGAAGTGGCGATAAATCGGACGGGGGCTTTATCGTTTTGAGCGGCGCCATTGCGCTTGACGAGAAGAACGACGGCAGTCCGCCCGCCCACATCGTACGGCCGGATTCGCTTGTCGGTGAAGTGGCGCTGCTTGTGGAAACGGAGCGGCGGGCAACTGCGATGGCGCGCGAACCCACAACTGTTTTGAAAATCTCGCGCGAATTGTTCCACCGCGTACTGCGCGAATACCCGGACAGCGCGAAGCGATTAAAAGCGGCGATGGCGGATGACCTCAGGGCATTCGTGCGCGAGCTCGAGAAATCGAGTGTGGGCCAGCCGCAGTAAGGCCGCAAAACAGGACTTCATCCTGAGAGCACGCGCAGCGTGCGTCTCGAACGGTGCGGCAGACGCAGCTCCCTTGTCATCCTTCGAGACGGCGCTTCGCGCCTCCTGAGGGTAGTGGCTCCTCAGCCCTTCAAGCGCACACACAGCGCATCGAGCTGTTCGAGGTCCTTATAGCGGATGCGAACCTCGCCGCGTTCGCCGCGGCCGTCGATCGACACCGCAAGTCCAAGCGCATCCGATAATTCTTTCTCGAGGGCCCGCGTGTCAGCGTCTTTCTCTGCGCGCGCCGGGCGGGTTTTTCCGTTCGCCTGCCCGTTCTCAGCTTCTTTCTGTGCGATGCGCTCGACGTCGCGTACCGTCAGCGCCTGATCGACAATGCGCCGCGCGATCGCATCGGGATCAGCCACGGACAAAAGCGCGCGCGCGTGTCCCGCCGACAAATGGCCTTCGGCCAACATGCGGCGCGATAGCTTCGGCAGTTTCAGAAGCCGGAGCGTGTTGGCGATGTGGCTGCGGCTCTTGCCGATGATGCGGGCGAGATCGCCTTGCGAATAGCCGAATTCATTGCCGAGTTGCTCGTAGCCCATTGCCTCTTCCAGCGCGTTCAAATCGGCGCGCTGCACATTTTCGATGACCGCAATTTCGAGCGCGGCTTTCTCATCGGCCTCTATGAGAATGATCGGGACGTCGTGCACGTTGGCGCGCTGCGCCGCGCGCCAGCGCCGCTCGCCGGCAACAATTTCGTAAGCGTCCGCAACGCCGGTGATCGTGCGTACGAGGATCGGCTGCAGAATGCCGCGTTCCCTGATCGAAGCTGTGAGGTCGTCGAGTTCCGCCTCATTGAAATCCTTGCGCGGATTGCGCGGGTTCGGCCGCAAGAACTCGATCGGGACAACGCGCTGGCCGCGCAGCCGATCGATCGCCGCGACCTCCGTGCCGGCATCGCCGATCAGTGCCGCCAGTCCGCGCCCTAAACGCGGCCTTGCTTCCTCTGCCATTGCTTCCCTCATGCGGCGCGCAGCTGCCGTTCGCGCCGGATCACCTCGGAGGCGAGCCGGATATAGGCTTGGCTGCCGGAGCAGCGGATATCGTAGAGGAGTACAGGCTTGCCGTGCGAGGGCGCCTCCGACACGCGTACGTTACGGGGGATCACGGTCTCGTAGACCTTGTCGCCCATAAAGCTGCGGACGTCGGCGACGACTTGGCTCGCGAGGTTGTTGCGCGGGTCGAACATCGTCAGCACGACACCGTGGATCGACAGGCCGGGATTGAGGTTGCGCTTGACCGTCTCGACGGTGGACAGCAGCTGTGACAGGCCTTCAAGGGCGAAGAACTCGCATTGCAGCGGCACGACAACGCTGTCGGCGCTCGCAAGTGCGTTTATTGTCAACAGGTTAAGCGAGGGCGGGCAGTCGATCAGGACATAGGTGAAGCCGCCGGGGATGTCCGACAGCGAGGACGGCAGGCTGCGGATCGCATCCCGCAGGCGGAACGTGCGGTCTTTCTCATTCGCAATCTGAAGTTCGATGCCGAGAAGGTCAAGGGTTGAAGGTGATATCCAGAGCCGCGGCACCGCGGTCGGAATAATGGCGTCCGCAAGGCGGCATTCTCCGGCGAGCACCTCGAAGGTGGAGAGCTTTCGAGCTTTACGCTCGATGCCGAGGCCGGTCGAGGCGTTGCCCTGTGGATCGATATCGATCACCAGCACCCGCTCGCCGATTGCCGCGAGAGCGGTTCCGAGGTTGATGGTTGTGGTGGTCTTGCCGACACCGCCCTTCTGGTTGGCGAGAACCAGGACGCGTGGAGAGCTCATAACGGAAAGACTCGCCCCGAATCAGCGGATTGCTTCGCCTCGGTATCGCACCGAAACGATTCGCCCGGAAGAGTCGGTGCGGCTCGCCAGGGTGGATAAGTCAACGCTTTCCTCGAGGACAGCAGCAATCTCCTGCTGGACGGAGCGGCCTTTATGGAAAAGGCCCCTGGCGCCACCTTGGAGAAGCGGGAGCGACCACTGGACTAACCGAGGAAGCGGTGCCACCGCGCGAGAGGTGACGATCTCGATGTCCCGCAGAGTCGAGACGATTTCCTCCACGGGGGCAGTGTGGACGCTGGCGGCGGCGCCTGTTTCACGTGAAACAGTTTGCAGAAATGCGCCCTTCCGCTTGTCGCGCTCGATCAGATGCACCCGGGCGCCGGGAGTGCCGGTCAGAAGAATCGCGACCACCATTCCCGGGAAACCGCCGCCGCTGCCGAGATCGGCCCAACGCAGCGCGTTTGGCGCGAGATTCCGGAGCTGCGCGGAATCGGCGATATGACGGGTCCAGAGGTGCGGGACGGTCGCTCCCGATACCAAGTTCAGCATCCCCTGCCAACGCAGGAGCAGGTCCTGGTAGATATTCAGCCGCTGCTGATCGACATCGGAGAGCGGCACTAGACGAAGCGCCGCCTCACGGTCTTCCGCCAGAACCTCGACGGCACCCTTACTCTGCCGCGGCAATACGGCGGCCCTTGCGCACCTGTGAAGCCAGAACTGTCAGCGCCGCCGGCGTTATACCTTCGAGCCGCGCCGCTTGGCCGAGCGACCGCGGGCGTGCCTCTCCGAGCCGCGCCTTCACCTCATTCGAAAGCCCGGCTAGACCGGCATAGTCGAGATCATCGGGCAGGAGTAGCGCCTCGTCACGCCGGAAAGAAGCGACGTCTGCCATCTGTCGCTCGAGGTAGACGGCATATTTCGCATCCACCTCGATTTGCGCCGCGATGGCCGGCTCGATGGCGCCCAGCTCAGTCCAGACGCGTGCGGCGTCCGCCCAGCCGATATTCCACCGTGACAACAGGGCGAAAGCCGAACGTCGGACGCCGTCTTTATTCAAGTCGAGTCCGTGCCGGGCTGCCTCCGTCGGTGTGATCGTCAGCGCTTCGAGTCGGCCTCGCGCCGCGTCGAGCTTCGCGCTTTTGGTGTCAAAGGCCGATGCCCTTTCGCTGCCGACGCAACCGATGTCGATCCCCCGCCCGGTCAGCCGCTGGTCGGCATTGTCCGAGCGCAGCGTCAGCCGGTACTCGGCGCGCGAGGTGAACATCCGGTAGGGCTCCGTCACCCCGCGGGTTATCAGGTCATCGATCATGACGCCGAGATAGGCCTCGGCGCGATCGAAAATGACCTTTTCGCCGCCTCCGGCGCGGAGCGCGGCGTTAAGCCCGGCGACAAGACCTTGTGCGGCCGCCTCTTCGTATCCGGTTGTCCCATTGATTTGCCCGGCGAGGAACAGGCCGCCGATTGCTTTCGTCTCCAGCGTGGCGGCAAGTTCGCGCGGATCTACATAGTCATACTCGATCGCGTAACCCGGACGGCGGATGACCGCCCGCTCCAGGCCGGGGATGGTGCGCACGAACTCCGCTTGGACCGCTGCCGGAAGCGAGGTGGAGATGCCGTTCGGATAGATTATGTCGTCGTCGAGCCCCTCCGGCTCAAGAAAAATCTGGTGCGAGTCACGCTCGCCGAAGCGCACCACTTTGTCTTCGATCGAGGGGCAGTAGCGCGGACCCCGCGCCTTAATCGCGCCGGAGAAGATCGGCGCCGCATCGAGATTGCGGCGAATCACATCGTGGGTTTCCGGCGTGGTGCGGGTGATATGGCAATCGACCTGGGCCTGCGTGATGCGGGAGGTAAGCGCGGAGAAGGGTTCCGGCTCGGCATCGCCCGGCTGTCGCTCAAGAGTCGCCCAGTCGATCGTGGCGCCGTCGAGCCGCGGCGGCGTACCGGTCTTTAGGCGTCCGAGTCGCAGGCCGGCCCGCGCCAACGTCGCAGCGAGGCCAACGGACGGCGGCTCGCCGACGCGCCCGGCAGGCACGCGCTCCGCGCCGATGTGAATGACGCCGTTCAGGAACGTGCCCGTAGTGAGAACGACCGCCCGGCACGCGATCCGCTCGCCCGTAGCGAGGGTGACCGCGCAAACTGCCTCGCCGGAGAGTTCGAGGTCTTCGACGCTGCCTTCGATCAGCGTCAAGTTCGGCGTTGCCCGCAGCTCGGCCTGCATTGCCGCGCGGTATTGCGCCCGATCGATCTGCGCGCGGGGCCCCCGCACAGCAGGACCCTTGGATCGGTTGAGCAGGCGGAAGTGAATGCCGGCCTTGTCGGCGAGCCGGCCCATAACTCCGTCCAGCGCGTCGATCTCACGGACGAGATGGCCTTTGCCGAGGCCGCCTATCGCCGGATTGCAGGACATCGCGCCGATCGTGGCGAGAGACAGGGTCAACAGCGCTGTGTCAGCGCCCATCCGTGCAGCCGCCGCAGCGGCCTCGCAGCCGGCGTGGCCGCCGCCGACCACTATCACATCGAACCCGGGGTGTTTCACGTGAAACATCTACTTTCCAATGCAGAACCGGCCGAAAACTTCGTCCAGCACATCCTCGACATCCACGCGCCCCGCGATACGGCCGACCGCCTGTTGGGCGACTCGGATTTCTTCCGCGACGACCTCAGGTGGCAAACTCCCGTCCAAAACAATCCGCTCCAACGCCTCACATGCAGTGGTCAGCGCTTGGCGGTGCCGCTCTCGCGTCAGCACTGGAAAATCGCCGCCGACCTCCAGCGCGTCGCGCGCGAATTGCTCAAGGTCATGTTCCAGCGGATCGAGCCCGGCTCCTGTCGTGGCGGAGATCGCATGTCTCGCCAAAGCAAAGGCGGGCGCTTCGATATCGCATTTCGTCGCAATGGTCCAAACCTCACTCGCGCCGGTGAAATGCGGCGGTTCGACCGCGTTCGATCCGGGCTGCACAAGCCAAAGAACGAGGTCCGCCGCTCCGGCCCAGGCCAAGGCGCGGTCGATGCCGATGCGCTCGACGGGATCGTCGGAATCCCGCAGTCCAGCAGTGTCCATTATCATCATCGGGTAGCCGCCGAGATCGAGCCGCACTTCCAGCGCGTCGCGTGTTGTGCCGGGATGGACCGAGACGATCGCCACGTCTCGGCGCGCTAAAGCGTTGAAGAACGTAGATTTTCCGGCGTTAGGCGCGCCGGCGATAACTACCCGTAAGCCGTCGCGCGTTTGCTCACCGACGCGGGCGCTATGCAGCGCGCGCCGCAGATTTGTCCGCAGCCGGGTCGCATCCGCAATGATGTTGTCTGTCATTAAGGCGGCAACATCGCCCTCGTCGGAGAAGTCGAGTTCGGCCTCGACCAAGGCCCCCAACCCGATGAGCTCGCGCCGCCAATCTTCGACCTGCCGGGAGAGCCGACCTTCGAGCTGCCGCAGCGCTTGGCGCCGCTGGAACTCGGTCTCTGCATCGACGAGGTCCACGACAGCCTCGACCTGGGTGAGATCGAGCTTTTGGTTGATAAAGGCGCGGCGCGTGAATTCGCCGGGATCGGCCGGGCGCAGCCCTAAAGCCCCAAGGGCGCCGACCACCGCGCGAGCAATCGCTGTCCCGCCGTGCACCTGCAGCTCGGCGCAATCTTCCCCGGTGTAGCTCCGCGGCGCCGGAAAGAACAGAACCAGCCCGTCGTCGATTGCCTCGCCACTGATCGGATGCGCAAGCCGCGAAAGCCGCGCATGGCGCGGCGCCGGCACACGCCCCGTTAAGCGCGCGACCGCTTCCCGCGTACGCGGACCACTCACCCGGCAAATCGCCACCGCCGCGCGCCCGGGCGCCGTCGCCATGGCGAAAATCGTGTCGTTCGGCATCGCTCTTCGTGCGCTTCCCTTGCGCGGCACTCCTTCTAACTAGCGAAGGGGCCAAAGAGAAGCAGCGCCGCAGTCGCGCGGGAGACACGGGATGCATCAGAACCGGCTCGCCAATGCGACAAGCCCGTATCTGTTGCAGCATGCGGCGAATCCGGTCGATTGGCGGCAGTGGAGCGCCGACGCCCTGAGCGAAGCAAAGGCCGCGGGAAAGCCGATCCTTTTGTCGGTCGGCTATGCCGCTTGCCATTGGTGCCACGTCATGGCGCACGAAAGTTTTGAGGACGAAGCGACCGCGTCGGTGATGAACGAGCTGTTCGTCAACATCAAAGTCGATCGCGAAGAACGTCCTGACATCGATCACATCTATATGAGCGCGCTGCACGCGCTCGGGCAGCAAGGCGGCTGGCCGCTGACGATGTTCTTGACTCCGGATGGCGAGCCGTTTTGGGGCGGCACGTATTTTCCGAAGATCGCCCGCCATGGGCATCCGGCCTTCGTCGAAGTGCTGCGCAGCGTCGCTCACGTCTTCCGAGCGGAGCCCGACAAGGTGCGGCAGAACGCAAATGCGCTGCGCCAAGCGCTCGCGAACGAAATTGCGCCCGCGGGCGAACAGACCTACTCACGCACATTCTTCGACGATTTCGCGGCGCGCGCCGCCGGCATCATGGATCAGACGCATGGCGGGATCCGCGGTGCGCCAAAGTTTCCCAATCCCTCCATTCTCGAATTATTGTGGCGCGCGTCATTACGCACAGGCAACAAAGAGATCGGCGCCCGTGTGATGCTGACACTCGATCGCATGAGCGAGGGCGGCATCTATGATCATCTTGGTGGCGGTTATTCGCGCTATTCAGTCGATGAGCGCTGGCTCGTGCCGCATTTCGAGAAAATGCTCTACGACAATGCGCAAATCCTCGACCTCCTCGCGGCAGCTTATGCCGACACGAAGCGCCCGCTCTTCTGCCAGCGCGCACGCGAGACAGTCGCCTGGGTCGAACGCGAGATGACGACGGGTGACGGTGCATTCTGCGCCAGCCTCGACGCCGACAGCGAGGGCGTCGAAGGCAAGTTCTATGTCTGGCATGTAGATGAGATTGAGAGGATTCTCGGAGCGGCAAACGCCGAATTCTTCGCGCAATTCTATGATGTGACGCCGCGGGGCAATTGGCACCACGAGCAAACGGGCGACCACGTCACAATCCTCAATCGCCTAAACGCGCCGGAGGCAAGCGAGGAGGACGAGCAACGCCTCACCGCATTGCGCGCGATGCTGTTCGCCGCGCGGGAAGAACGTCCGCGCCCTCATCTCGACGATAAGGTTTTGGCCGACTGGAACGGGCTCATGATTGCCGCGATCGCGCGATCGGCGCTGATCTTCGAGCGGCCGGAATGGCTCAAGAAAGCAGCACGGGCGTATTCCTTTATTCGCGAGACAATGCGCGATCCGAGTGGTGCAGATGGCGAGAAGCTCGCGCATTCCTGGCGCAATGGGGCGATGGTCTTCCCCGGTTTCGCGCTTGATCACGCTGCCATGGCACGCGCCGCGCTTGCCTTGCATGAAGTGCGCTCACATCTCAGGCCAGAACACCGCGAGACCGATTTCCTCGGCGATGCAATCAACTGGACCGAAACGATCGAAAGCGACTATCGCGACTCCGAGAGCGGATTAATTTCGATCAATAGCCGCGCGGCCAACGATGTGCTGACCCGCCTTGCTCCAACTGCAGACGATGCGATTCCCAACGCACATTCCGTGCATCTCGATAATCTCATCCGCCTCGCCTCGCATAGCGGCGATCAAAGCTGGATCGGGCGCGCCGACAGTTTGCTTGATGTGTTGCGAGGCGCCGTGTTCAAGAACCCGCTCGCACATTCGGGCGTCCTGAACGCATTCGACTTGCGTGAAAGTGGGGTGGAGATCGTCGTCGCCGGGCCGCACTCTGGGCCATTACATGATGCGGCACTTATGACGTCGTATCTCCCTCGCACTGTCGTCGACGCACGCGCAACAACACTCCCCGACACACACATTGGCGCCGTGCAAACCGCCGCCGCCAATCGCGCCATGGCGCTTATCTGCACGCGAACGCATTGTCTGCCGCCGGTCTATGAAGCGGGAGAGATTCGCGCGAGGATGAAGGAAGCTATCACCGACGCGTAGAGCGGGGGTTAACGCGGATAGCTGGGTCAAGCCCGGGCCAGGACGGCTGGTCGTTAGGTATTCATCGACTCGAAGAAGGCCGAATTGCCCTTCGGCGTCTCGCGCAACTTGCCGAGCAGGAACTCGATCGCATCGACCGTGCCCATCGGGTTCAAGATGCGCCGCAGAACGTACATCTTCTTCAAAATGTCGGCCGGCACGAGCAGCTCTTCCTTACGCGTGCCTGAGCGGGTGATGTCGATCGACGGGAAGATGCGCTTGTCCGATACCTTGCGATCGAGGATGATTTCCGAATTGCCGGTGCCTTTGAATTCTTCGAAAATCACTTCGTCCATGCGTGAACCGGTGTCGATCAGCGCGGTCGCGATGATCGTCAACGACCCGCCTTCCTCGATGTTGCGCGCCGCGCCGAAGAAGCGCTTCGGCCGCTGCAGGGCGTTGGCGTCGACACCGCCGGTCAACACTTTACCGGAGGACGGCACCACTGTGTTGTAGGCGCGTCCCAGACGCGTGATCGAATCCAATAGGATCACCACGTCCCGGCCGTGCTCGACGAGGCGCTTTGCCTTGTCGATCACCATCTCCGCCACCGCTACGTGCCGCACGGCCGGTTCGTCGAAGGTCGAGGAGACGACCTCGCCCTTCACCGAGCGCTGCATGTCGGTGACTTCCTCCGGCCGCTCGTCGATCAAGAGCACGATCAGGTAGCATTCGGGGTGGTTGGCGGTGACCGACTGCGCGATGTTCTGCAGGAGCACGGTCTTACCGGTACGCGGCGGCGCGACGATCAGCGCGCGCTGGCCCTTGCCGATCGGTGCGACGATGTCGATGACGCGGGAGGACAGGTCCTTGCGGGTCGGGTCCTCGATCTCGAGCTTCAGCCGCTCGTCGGGATAGAGCGGCGTCAGGTTGTCGAAATTGACCTTGTGGCGGACCTTTTCCGGATCCTCGAAATTGATTGTGTTGACTTTCAGCAGCGCGAAGTAGCGCTCGCCCTCTTTCGGGCTGCGGATCATCCCCTCGACCGTGTCGCCGGTCCTGAGGCCGAAGCGGCGGATCTGTGAGGGCGAGACGTAGATGTCGTCCGGGCCCGGCAGGTAGTTGGCGTCGGGCGAGCGCAGGAAGCCGAAACCGTCCTGCAGCACCTCAACAACGCCCTCGCCGACGATCTCGATATCTCGCCCGGCGAGATTTTTCAGGAGCGCGAACATCAGCTCCTGTTTGCGGAGCGTGGACGCATTTTCGACCTCGTGCTCCTCAGCAAAGGCGAGCAACTCGGTCGGCGATTTGGATTTGAGATCCTGAAGTTTGATCTCCCGCTTGGCCGGGGAGTCTTGGGCAGCCTCTGGGGCGGCCTCTTG
The DNA here is from genome assembly GCA_034669525.1 of Methylobacteriaceae bacterium. Taxonomy (GTDB): domain Bacteria; phylum Pseudomonadota; class Alphaproteobacteria; order Rhizobiales; family Beijerinckiaceae; genus JAFASC01. The sequence continues at coordinate 25,707 of JAXDNH010000063.1, forward strand.
AGCAATGTCTTGTACGGTCACGTGTTTATCTCGATAGATGGATCGGCGGCGGGCCGGCTCGGGAGGGATAAGGAGCTCGGACGGATATCGTGAAGCGGCTTTGCGCGGCGAAACGATATGGCCTCGGGAGGGAACGTAGGATTACCGCCAAATCGATGATTTGGCAAGGCGCGACGGTTTCTCGGCCGTCTAAAATGGCTTGACGATGACCAGAATGACGATCCCGATCATCAAAAGCGTCGGTACTTCATTGAGGGCGCGATAAAAGCCGGAAGTCCTTTCGTCGCGGCCTTCGGCCAACAGGCGGCGCCGGCGCGCAAAATACATATGGGCAGCGCTGAGCCCGATCACAAGCACCAGTTTCGTGTGTAGCCAGCCCGATTTGTACCAGCCGCCCCAGATGGCCAGCGTAAGGCCGGAGACCCAAACGACGATCATCGCCGGGTTCATGATGATCCGCAGCAGCTTGTGCTCCATGAGCTCGAAAGTCATCGCTTGGACCGAGCCCTTGGCTACTCCTGCATGATAGGCGAAGAGCCGCGGCAGATAGAGAAGGCCTGCCATCCAGGCGATGATCGCCATCACGTGCAGGGCTTTGAGCCAGAGGTAGTAGTCCATCCGCGTCGCCTGTCTCGAAACTTTCTTCAAGCGGAATTGTTAAGCACTTGCTCGCCCAAGTTCAAAACCAAATCTTTTTTAAATTGAAATTCTGTTTTGACTCTGAGGGGTGCCCAGAACGCTGTTCAAGTAACATCACACAGGCTGCACAGTCAGAGAGATGAAGGGCCTGTGCGCTCGTGCGTGGGTGTATAGCGGGAAAAGCGGGGATACGCTTGCGGGCCGCGAACGCGTCCGGCGATCGGCAGATGCTCTGTCCACAGAGATCACAGATGCACACGAGGACGCTGCACCCGAATCAAAGCTGTTGATCATTGTCCTTGGCCGGGCGAAACTGTGCACAGGCCGTGATCGGCAAATCGTTCGGCCGGGGTCTTGTCCACATTCCGGCAGCCGAATCGGGAGTGCGCTTTGGGCCGCAGCTACTTCCATCTGCATCTTGTCTCCGACGCGACCGGCGAGACGCTGATTGCGGTGAGCCGCGCTGTCGCCGCGCAATATCAGGGCGTCGCCTCGATCGAGCACATCTATCCCTTGGTGCGCACGCAAGCGCAGCTCGACAAGATCATCGCCGAGATCAGAGCGGCTCCGGGCATCGTTCTTTTCACATTGGTCGATCAGGCACTGATCGAGCGGCTCGAAGAGGCCTGCCGCGAATGCGGCGCGCCGAGCCTTTCCGTACTGCAGCCGATCTCCAGCCTGTTCCATTCTTATCTCGGGACAACTTCCACGGCGCGCCCAGGCGCGCAGCACATGCTGAATGCCGATTATTTCAAGCGCATCGACGCGCTGAATTACACGATGCTGCATGACGATGGCCAGCATTCGGACAATCTCGAGGAAGCGGACGTCGTGCTCCTCGGCGTAAGCCGTACGTCGAAGACGCCGACGAGCATCTACCTGGCCAATCGTGGGATCAAAACGGCCAACGTTCCGCTGATCCCGGGTGTCGCTCTGCCCTCCAACGTAGAGGCTCTGCGCAAGCCGCTTATCGTTGGCTTGCTGGCTTCGCCCGAGCGCATCGTGCAGATCAGGCAGAATCGCTTGTTGACCCTGAATGCAGAAATCGAGACCCCTTACGTGGACCGCATGTCGGTTGCCGATGAGGTGGCAACCTCGCGTCGGCTCTTTGCTGCGCATAGTTGGCCGACGATCGATGTGACCCGCCGTTCTATCGAGGAAACGGCGGCTGCGATCATCGATTTGCACCGCGCACACAGCATGCAATTTATCACGCAGGGATGAGCGGGGTGAACGCGTTTTGGCGCGAGCCGAAGTCACTTGTTCTAGCCTCGAAAAGCAGTGCGCGCGCGGCGCTGCTGAAGCAGACGGGCATCCCTTTCATCACCGCCGCCGCGAAAATCGATGAGCGAACGGTGGAAGGGCCGCGGCGCCAAGCCGGTGCCACTGCGCGCGAGATCGCAGCGCATCTGGCCACGGCCAAGGCCAAGGCGGCTGCGGTCGCGCCGCAACATCGGGATCATCTCGTCCTTGGTGCCGATCAGACCCTGGCGCTCGGCGATCGGATGTTCACCAAGCCTGCGCATCGGGAAGAGGCGTTGGAACAGCTACGCGCGCTGTCTGGCGGGGAGCACGAACTCCATTCCGCGATTTGCCTCATGCGTGCCGAGGATATCCTCTTCGAGACAGTGGAGACCGCGCACATGAAAATGCGGGTGCTCGGCGAGCCATTTCTCACGGCCTATGCCAGCGAAGTCGGCCCCGCGCTGACCGCAAGCGTCGGCGCTTATCAGGTGGAAGGCCTCGGCATCCATCTTTTCGACAGCATCGCCGGCGACCATTCGACCATTCTCGGCCTGCCGCTCATTCCGCTGCTCGCCTTTCTACGCCGGAACGGCAGCCTTTTGGGCTAGACTTCGCCCGTTATGTTCAAACTCGGCCTTACCGGCTCCATAGGGATGGGGAAGTCGGCGACCGCCGCGATGTTCCGCGCCGCCGGGGTCCCCGTCCACGATGCGGACGCGGTGGTCCACTGGCTTTACCGCGGCCGGGCAGCGCCTTTGATCGAGGCGGCGTTCCCCGGAACGGCAGCCAACGGCGTCGTCGACCGGGCGCGCCTCTCGAATGTGCTGTTGGAGGACGAATCGCGCATGCGGACGCTCGAGCGCATCGTCCACCCTCTCGTCCGTGAGGAGCGGGACGAGTTCCTCGCCGCGCATGCCCACGTGCCGGTCGTCCTTCTCGACATCCCCCTCCTCTTCGAGACGGGAGGCGAAGGCGACACCGATGCAGTTACGCTCGTCACTGCGCCCGAATCTGTGCAAAGGGCTCGCGTCCTCGGCCGTCCAGACATGACGCAACAAAAATTCCAGGCAATACTCGCCAAGCAGATGCCCGATTCGGAGAAGCGCCGGCGCGCGCATTTTCTCATCGAGACGGGCTTCGGTTTTGCCCATGCCGAGCGCCGGGTCCGTGCGGTCCTGCGCGCCATCGCCGGCCGATCCGGCCGAACGGAGTGAGATGCGGGAAATCGTTCTCGACACCGAGACGACCGGACTCGACCCGAACGACGGGCATCGCCTCGTTGAGATCGGCGGCATCGAACTCTACAACTGCATTCCGACGGGGCAAGTCTTTCACCGCTACATCGATCCACAGCGCGATATTCCTGAGTCGGCCTTCGAGGTGCACGGCCTCTCACGCGAATTCCTGACGGGCAAGCCGCTGTTCGAGCAAGTTGCTGAGGACTTTCTCGCTTTCGTCGGCGACGCCAAGCTGGTGATTCACAACGCCGAATTCGACATGCGTTTTTTAAACGCCGAATTGCAACGCATCGGCCGCTCGAGGATCGGCTTTGAGCGCGCCGTCGACACATTGGCGCTGGCGCGCCGCCGCCATCCCGGCCTGTCGAACAGTCTCGACGCGCTCTGCGCGCGCTATGGGATCGACAATTCGCGGCGCACCAAACATGGCGCGCTGCTCGATGCGGAAATCCTTGCCGAGGTTTACGCGGAGCTGAATGGCGGTCGTCAGGCCGCGCTCGTGTTGGCGACCGGCGACATCCGCATCGATCGTCCGGACGTGATTGTGGTGCGCCAGCGTCCCGGGCAGCTGGCGCCGGGCATCAGCGCAGACGAGAGGTCGCTGCACGTGCGCTTTATCGAGGATCTAGGCAAAAACGCGCTGTGGCTCTCCTACACCATGGAGGCGGAGCAGAGCGCGGACTTACGGAAGACCGCCTAACACATCGCCGGACTGATTCACGCGCTTTCCGCCAAGACCCGCGCTGGCGGAAAACGCACCTCGACCAACGTGCCTTCGTTCTTCCGGCTGCGGATGGTGATATCCGCGCGATTGGCCTCGATCAGAGCCTTCGTCAACGGCAATCCCAATCCCGTGCCGCTAACCGGGCGCGCGGTCGCGACCTGACGGAACGGCTCTAACGCCAGCGCAAGTTCGGCATCCGACATACCGATGCCGGTGTCCTTAATGCGGATCACCGCCTGGCCGGTATCGGTCATCGCCGTCGAGACGATCACCTGGCCGCCCGGCTCATTGTACTTCACCGCATTCGACAAAAGGTTCAGCACGATCTGCCGCAGTGACCGCTCGTCCGCCGCAATGTGCATAAGTCGCGGCGCCAGCGCGAGACGCATGATAATGCGTTCGCGATTGGCCTGCGGCTGCATCAGCGCCACGCATTCGCTGATGACGGCATTGGCGTCGACGCGCTTAATGTCGAGCACCATCTTGCCTGCTTCTATCTTCGATAGATCGAGCAGGTCGTTGACCAGACTCATCACATGCGTGCCGGACTTGTGAATGTCGCGGAGGTAGTCCTTGTAGCGCTCCGTGCCGATCGGTCCGAGCCGCTCGTCCATGATGACTTCGGCAAAACCGATGATCGCGTTGAGGGGCGTGCGAATCTCGTGGCTGACCTTTGCCAGGAAATCGGATTTGACCGCGCTTGCGCGTTCGGCTTCTTGGCGTGCTTCGCGCGCGTCGAGCTCCGCGCGTTTCGCGGCGCTCGTGTCGCGAATGATCGCACATAATTTCGAACATGACGGATCATGATCGATCCGGCCGAACGTAAGGACGATTGGAATCGTTCCGCCCTGTCGCGCGGCGGCGAAAACTTCACGCTCCTCGCCGGAAGAGCGGATGCCGGTCTTCAGTTTGTCCAGCCAATCCTCGACAAGCCGGAGACTCTCCGATGCGATGAGCATCGTGAACGATTCGCCCGCCACTTCATTTTGCTGATATCCGAACAGCGTTTCCGCAGAGCGATTCAGCGAGAGAATGCGGCCCTCCATGTCGAGAACGGCGACCCCGTCAGTCGCTGTGTCGAGAATCGCGCGCAGTTCGCGCAATTCGGCGTCGCGCCGCTGCAGTTCAAGTTCGAGGCTCTTGGCTTCGGCGAAATGCGCGCCATCGCTTGCGCGCCGGAGCGTGAGAAGGCTCGCCACCTGGCCCTCCCAGGTAATCGCCTGCAGCTTGCTCTCAACCAACACCAGGTCGCCCTGGCGGGTGTTGATAGAGGCTGTACTCGTGGCGTTTCCTGCGGCCGCCGATCCTTCAAAGAGTCCCGCGAGAACGCCCGCTGCTTGAAGATGGCGCGTGGAGGCGTACCCGGTGAGGTCGAGCAGCATCCGGTTGGTATAGACTGGCACCCCGTCCCTGGTGATCATCACACCGAGCGGCAGACGGTCGAGAAGGGCAATCGCACCGTCGCTTGCTTGAGAGGGCGGCGAAGTTTCGATTGGTGCTGGCTGGTCCGGCGAGGATTCCTCGCCCGTCAGCCGGCGGGCGATTTCATCGAACGCATCGTGTTCGCTCTCGGACAAGACCTGGGCTGGGGGCGGCGCCGCAGCCGGCCTGTTGGCAGGGCTTGCTGCCGGCGCAGGCATGTCGGCGGCAGACGGACGAAAGCCGGAGGCTGTCGCCAGCGTCGCAAACGGGCGCAGCGGTACGACATTAGGCGCGGCAATTGCAGGCATCGAGTGTATGGCAGGCTCCGCTTTACCGGCGGGCGTGGCCGGCGGCTCCTCGACCTCGTTTCCCACAACCTTGCTAGCTTCAGTCGTCGCGTGCGGACCCGAGCTGGCGTCGCCCCGGCCGGGCTGGGCCTCGGCATCGCGGATCCGATCGAGATGAATCACCCCGAAGCCGCGAAACCCGCGGAAGACCCGCGCCCTGTCGAAAACGGGAAAGCCACCGAGATCCACGGGCACCGCCGCGGCTGCCCCCGAGATCGGCCAAGCTACCTCAATGCCGCTCCAGGTTTCGGGGACCCGCGTCGCTGCGAGGAGCCTGCCGCCCGGATCGAGCCGCAAGCTCTCTACCACCTCCGCAAGCTCACGTCCGACCAGATCGGCATTCGCGGCACCCACGATGTCGCCAAGCGGCGGCGTCACCGAGCTCAACCGGCCGCCCTCGTCGGTTTGCCAAAGGAAGCGAACGGTCGGATTGCGGTGAGCCTTCAGGAACCGCTCGCGAACCTTCTGTGCGGTCAGGCTTTCGGTCCCGGGATGCGGACCGGCGCTCGCCGGCTGCTCCGGCAGGGGTTCGCCCGAGCTCTCACTGCTGGGCTCCCCAGCAGGGCCACTCTGCGCTGCCGGTTCCATCGCTGCGACCGCCGTCCCGAGCAGGGCGGCAACGAGCACCTCGCGACCATCCGACAGGGAGGCCCGCTTCGTAAGAAAGCTGATCGGTTTCAGAACGCCGCT